>DAIUED010000148.1:0-8182 GCA_036845295.1 Bacteroidota bacterium | reverse complement strand
AACCTGGAGGTTCCATGCTTCGCGGTGCGGATTGAGCATGGCATGCAGCGGTGTGAGTTGCTTTAGCGACCATAACACCACCACTGCCCTAAGCGAGCCGTGTCCTGAATATCGCACGTGAATCTTTCCCATATTCAAAAGTACTTTGAGTTTCAAAGTTTAAAAACAAAAAAAATGCTTATCGCCCTTTCAGCAGGTTTTCGAGTGCATCGAGGTGATCATTGAATGCCTTCATTCCCACTTTGGTAACGGAGTAAGTAGTAAGTGGCTTTTTGCCGACAAATTCTTTCTTTACGTGAATGTAGCCTTCTTTTTCCAACGCGGAAACGTGGCTGGCCAGGTTTCCGTCTGTAAGACCAAGCGTTTCTTTCATTGAACTGAAATCCACACTATCGTTCACCATGAGCACACTCATAATACCAAGGCGTATCCGGTTTTCAAATGCCTTATTTAAGTTATGTATATTATATTTCAAGTTTTCTTAGCCTCAAACGAATGTCTTACTCCTGGAAATACAGGCCTCAAACGCCTTCATCACCCTATGTTCTTTCAAGCCTGATCTTTGCGTTCGTATTTAAACCACATGCTGGCACCATAAACAATATGCAGTAAGCCAAAACCGATGGCCCAATACAACAAACCGTTGCCGAGATCAAACGCACAAATGATACCGAGTATCATCTGGCAGATACCGAGGTAGCGGATATCGTCGTAGGTATATTTACTGGCATTGAGTAAGGCCATGCCATAAAATAGCAGCATTACCGGGGCAATATAAGCTATGGAACCATGGAATAACAGAGCAGTGCAAAAAGCGCCTCCGGCTGCCAGTGGAATACCGAGATTGATCAGCACGCGCAGGGCTGCATGATCGAACAAGCTATGGCCTTCCCGCCTAGCCTTACGGTTCGAAAAATAATAAGCCGTTACAACAGACAGAAACAAGACACCGGCGGCTATAGAGATCATGTATGTATAAAACCCGCCCCGATCGACGCTAAACGTATGGCGTTGCAACAGAACATCTTTCCGGTAGCTGCTTTGGATGTCGCTGATATAACGTTGGGCCAGAAACGCGCCTGCAAGCGCATAAACGCCCGCAAAAACACCCGACAAACCGCTAAGCGATAAGAACCGGGTTGATTTTCTCATCATGTTGCGAATATCCTGTATCGCTTCGAGGTGTTGATGGTTTTCTGTCGTCATTTTAAAAGCACTTTGCGATACAAAGCTAAAATATATTTTTTACCCGGCAATATTTTTTAACGATTTTTTCATGCTTGTTTTATCCTTACCTTTATCGCATGGCAAGGATCATGGCTATCGACTATGGAAGCAAGCGGGTGGGACTCGCCGTAACAGATCCTTTACAGATCATTGCTTCGGGCCTTACAACCGTACACAGTAAGGATCTCATTTCCTTTCTGGAAGACTATTTCAAAAAAGAATCCGTAGAGTGCATTGTCGTGGGCGAACCAAAAACCCTGCAAAACGAAGCATCGGACAGTGCCCGCTACATCGACCCTTTTGTTACCCATCTTGGTCGCAAATTTCCTGAAATAAAGATCGTCCGCTACGATGAACGCTTTACCTCTACCCTCGCCCATCAGGCCATGTTACTGGGCGGGCTAAAAAAAAAGGACCGTGCCAGCAAAGAAACCGTTGACATGGTAAGCGCCACTATTCTGCTTCAGGACTACATGCGGTCCATCGGGCGATAGCGCTTTTTAGTATTTCCTTAAAATAACACGGGCACATAACAAACAAAAAGCCCCCGCGGTCATCGCGGGGGCTTTCTATTTCATAATGAAAATGTGACGTTTATTTAGCAATCACGATTTTGTACCTGGCAGATCCGGTTTCTGCGATCAGGGAAATATAATAGATGCCATTGTTAAGAGCAGAAACATTGACAACGGTTTCTTGTTCCGTAATTTCTTTCTTAAGAACTTCTTTGCCGGTAACATCAACCACGATGAGGCTGGCAGGGAATACGGAAGAAGCAACAGTGAAATTGCCATTGCTTGGGTTAGGATACACATCCATCACCAATCCGTTGGATTGTTCGTGGATACCTGTGCAGGTATTAACGCTTACCGAAGTAACAGCTGTGTTGGTGCAACCACCTACTGCGCTCGTTCCGGTTACAGTATAGCTTGCCGTTACAGTTGGCGTGAAACCAGCGCCGTTGGCAACACCGTTAGACCACACATAGCTGGTAGCGCCAGAAGCAGTGAGCGACACAGTAGAGCCTGCGCAAATCACTGAACTGGAAGCAGAAGCAGTTACCGTTGGATTTGGAGCTACTACCACGCTACCTGTAGCAGACTTGGTGCAACCTGCCGCAGACGTTCCGGTTACAGTGTATGTATTGAAACCTACTGCTGGACTTACGGTGTAAGTGACGCCACTCACAGAACCTGGCATCCAGGTATATGTTGCTGCAGTACCAGTAGCAGTTAAACTAGCGGTTTTGCCGGCGCAAATTGTAGCAGAGCTGGCACTCACAGTAGGTAATGGATTAACCGTTACATTAACGGTTTGCATATTGGAACATACCGAGTTTGAACCAGTAACGGTATAAACAGTAGTAGCTGTTGGCGTTACTGCCACGGAAGCAGTTGTTTGTCCGCCCGGAGTCCAGGTTTGAGAAGTTACGCCACTTACCATTAAGGTCGATGTTTGTCCGGCGCAGATCGAAGCACTGGATGGTGTAACAGTTAAGCTAGGAAGTGCGGTTACAGATACCGTGCCTGTAGCGCTGAATGTACCGGCACAACCGGCAGCATTACCCGAAACGGTGTACACGGTGGTGGCAGACGGACTCACAGTAATAGAGGCGTTGTTAGATACCGGCGAAGTCCAGGTATAAGTGGACACACCAGAAGCTGTAAGCGTAGCTGTACTGCCAGCACATATAGAGGTTGAATTCACCGCCAGCGTAGGAGATGCTGTAACAGTAACAGTTGTAGTCGTTGCAGATGAGCAGCTACCATTGTAACCTGTAACAGTGTAAACGGTTGTAGAAGTTGGGTTAACAGAAATGGAGTTGGTTGAGGCACCGGTATTCCAGCTATAAGTAGTAGCACCTGTTGCTGTTAAGGTTGCTGTACCACCCGAACAGATCGACGCTGCGTTGACAGATACTGTGGGATTAGGTGTTACAGTAACGTTCACAACGGCTGTTGCTGTACCGCATGAGTTTACCACAGCCAGGGTATAGTCGCCCGACGCAGCACCGGTTACAGTTGGGCTGGCGATGGTAGATGACGTACTGAATGTACCTGTACCAAACCAGGAGTAAGTTAATGGACCTGTACCGGTAGCCGAAGAGCTAAGCATCAATGGCTGGCCAGAGCAGATCGGAGCGTTGCTGCCGATAGCGGTAATAGAAGGTGTTGTACAGCCTGAAGACGGTGCAAAAGCAACGCCCCTAAAAATGGTGTTAGCTGTTGAAGCCGTTGCCAGCGTCGTAATTGTAGATGTTGCCAAAGAACCGGCATCTTCGATCGAGATCAGGCGGTTGGATGAGGTTTCGCTGGTGGTAGCGTAGATGATCGGGTTCGGGCCGCTGAAATCAACAGTCAAACCACGGGCACCTGCTGTGATAGCTGTATTGGTGCTGGTAGCAAAGGTATAGGCCAATGACCAGGTAAAGCCGTTGAATACCCATTTCTGAATACCGCCGCCGGATGCTGTAGAATTGTCGTCAGCCACATACCCGTAAGTAAGTGTAGGCGCAATGGCAAACTGGTAAGGACTGGAAGTTGCACCGGTTGGCACTACCAATGTAATGGTAGAAGCCGGAACGGTAGTTGTACCGCTACCGATGGTATTTACCACATAAATACCCCTTGTGCCAGACCCGGTAGAAAATGCCATGTCACCTCCCTGCAAAGCAAACGCCCTGTTGTTAGTAACAAAAGCCTGGATATTGGAAGGTGTTGTGGTGTTACCGAAATAGTTGGTACCCTGGTTGGAACCATTGGCCCAGAAATTACCTGCACCATCGGATACCGCACTGCGGATATTGCCTGCCGAGAAAAACGAGTTGCTGGAAGCAACACGGGTATAAGTGCCGGCAGCATCAACTGTACCGATACACCTCGGCACAACAGTACCGGTAGTAGAAGCGATATTTGACGTGAACGTTCCGGCATATCCTGGAATAACCAGGTATTGACCGTTTGACGAAAGAGTCATTAAGCCTTCGGCTGTTGAATTTCCGAGGATGGAAAGACCTGTAGCCGACGAGGTAGGAATGGCCATGCTGTAGCCGGCTGCACCTGTTGGCGTAAATTCTCTTAAAACAATGGCATTCCCGGTGTTTGCCAGGGCCGAGCTCCCATCGCCCGCCTGCAACACCACGACGTTGCCGGATGTAAACTGCGCGCTTAGTTGACCAACCGTGAGGGCCAGGCAAGCCGTGGCCAAACGGGCAGCGCTTTTCGTGGTAAATAATTTTTTCATCATGTGCTTTTTTTTGGTTTTACTGCGGCAAAAGTAGGGAAAAACACGCCGAATCACGTTATCAAAACGTTAAAAGACCTTGTTTAATCGTCAACACCTTATTAACAAACGCCTCACAAACCCTTGTAAACAAAACATTATTTGAGCAAATGGTTCGGGTAATAGATTCGTAACATAGAGCATCATAGCCTAATGTTTATTTGACGTTCCGGTAAAGAAATCGCATAACCACACGTGGATATTTGTCGCAAAAAAACAAACAAGAACGATGAACCAACCTTTACGTCAGAACAAGGGCATTATCATTATGATAAGCCTGTGTCTTTTACTGGGCCTTTCAGTGAGCGCTCAAACCGTGATCTACAGCACCGATTTCGGAACAACAGCTAACATTAACCCTCCAAATTGGACGTTCACCGGAACCGGCATGAACATCAGCACCAACAGCCCTTCGAGCGGTTACGCCGGCGCTTCCGGCGGCGCATACCTGGGCGAAGGAAATTCGGTAACCTTTACCAATACAGCCGGAAACAGCCAAGCATCATCTCCAACCGGAATTTCTACTGCGGTACTTCAGATTAGCACACTCACCTACAGCAATATCACGGTTTCTTTCGGCATGCGTAAATCGTCGGGTAGCTACAATACCAATGCTACCTACTCTTTCGAATGGAGCACCGACAATATCACCTATATGCCCATCGCCTATACCGAAGCCGCGGCTGGGAGTTGGGATCTTGCTTCAGGTGCAGGGCTTAGCTTGCCGGCAGGTGCCAACAACCAGGCCAGCCTTTACCTGCGTTTCACGTTCAACCGCACCGGAACGGGATCCAATTTTAAGATCGACGACTTTAAAGTGACTTCCGCAGCGAGCCTAACGCCAGCCAGCATCGGCTTCCTTTCCAACGACACCACCGTTCAGGAAAGCGCCGGAACAGCATCCGTGTATTTGAAAATTGCCAGCACCAATTCCCTGAGCAGTTCGGTAAATGTAGTAGCCTCTTCCGTATCTAATGCATCGGCCAGCGACTACACTATTTCCGTTTCCACAATAACTTTTGCTCCCGGATCGGCCAACAACAGCACCCAACCGATTACGATATCCCTTAACGATGATGTACTTCCTGAAAATTCAGAATATGTGATCCTGACGTTACAAAACCCCGTAAATGCCGTCATCAGCGGCATCACTCAATTCGCCTTTTATATAGGCGACAACGACAAGGCGACACCGGTACCGAACAATGCGCTTCAAATGAACTTATTGGGCAGCTTCAGCAACGGCACGCCGGGATCTAATTCAGCAGAGATCGTCGCTCACGACCCCACCACACAGCGTTTGTATATTGCCAACAGTGTGGGTGCCAAGCTCGATATTGTTGACTTTACAAATCCGTCGAATCCTACCCTGCTTAACAGCCTCAGCGTCACACCATACGGCAATATCAATTCGGTAGCTGTAAAAAATGGCACGGTAGCACTGGCCATCGAAAATGGCAGCAACCCACAAGATAGCGGGAAAGTTGTATTTCTTGATAAAGACGGAGGCTTTCTCAATCAGGTAAATGTAGGGATGATGCCTGATATGATTTCCTTTAATCATGCCGGCACCAAGGTTTACACGGCCAATGAAGGCGAGCCGAATGCTGCCTATACCTCCGATCCTGAAGGCTCGGTAAGTGTGGTAAATATCAGCGGCGGCGTGATGAATGCAGGCAGGACCCATATCACCTTTACAGCCTATAATGGCCAGGAAGCTGCGCTCCGCGCTCAAGGCATCCGCATCTATGGCCTTGGCGCAAATGCTTCAAAAGATTTCGAACCGGAGTATATCACCATTTCCGACGACGATAGCAAAGCCTGGGTCACTTTACAGGAGAACAATGCCGTTGTTGAACTGAACCTCACCAACAACAGCATTACAGCGATACGCTCACTGGGTTCTAAAAACTATGCCGCTTCAGTCTTTGGCATGGATGCTTCCAATGTAACGAAAGGCATCAACTTATCTAATTTCCCTGTTAAAGGCTTGTATCTGCCAGACGCTATTACGAAATATTCGATTGGTGGCGTTGAGTATATTTTAACCGCCAACGAAGGCGATTCGAGAGCGTACTCAGGATTTAGCGAAGAAAAACGGGTTTCTCAACTGACCCTTGACCCTGCCAAATTCCCGAACGCGGCAGAACTTCAGAATAACTATACCTTAGGCCGCCTCACTGTAACCGACAAATTGGGTGATACAGACAATGATGGCGATATTGATTCCATTTTCTGTCTTGGCGCCCGTTCTTTCTCTATCTGGAACGCCACCAGCGGCCAACTGGTGTACGATAGCGGCGACGATTTTGAACGCATTACAGCTTCCAACAGTTACTCGTTAATGTTTAATGCCAGCAATGGCAACAGCCCTGCGCCGAAAGACAGAAGCGACGATAAAGGTCCGGAACCCGAGGGCATCACTGTAGGCTATATCGGCAGTACGCCTTACGCGTTCATTGCGCTCGAACGCATCGGCGGCGTAATGGTTTACGACATCAGCAATCCGACCTCACCGGCATTCGTTACGTATGCAAACAACCGGAACGCCGCCACCAACGGCCCAGACCGCGGGGCCGAAGGACTGATTTTCATTCCGCAGTCACAAAGCCCAAACGGCCAGCACCTGGTGATTGCTGCCAATGAAATAAGCAGCACGCTCAGCATTTGGGGCATCCCGGGTTGTGCAACGCCTTTAAACTCGGCGTTGACAATTGGCGCCAGTACTGTGTTCTGCCAGGGCGACTCCACCTTACTTTCGGTTACAGCCCAAAGCGGACAAACCTACCTTTGGAAAAACAATAACACCATCATCCCGGGTGCTACAGGCAATAGCTATTATGCGAAAACAACAGGAAATTACATGGTAAGCATTAGCAATGGTACCAACTGCAGCACCAACTCGCTAAGCAAACCCATTGCCGTTACACCGGCTCCGGCGTTGACGGTGACAGCCAGTAGCGCATCTGTTTGTGCCGGCCAATCGGTAACCATTAACGCCAGCGGTGCCGACACCTACACATTTAGCGGCGGTATTTCGAATGGCGTAGCTTTTACACCTACTGCAAGCGCCACCTATAGCATCAGTGGGACTTCAACCCTTACAGCTTGTAAAGCCCGCACCACTAAAATGATAACGGTTAACGCACTGCCTTCGGTAACGGGTATGAGTTCTGCGCCATTGATCTGCGCAGGTCAAACCACCACGCTCCAGGCAACGGGAACCTTAGGAACGAGCTATACATGGACACCAGGAAACCTCACGGGAGCATCAGTAGCTGTAACACCAAGCATTACAACTACCTACACTGTAAACGGAAAAAACAGCAATGGCTGCAGCAACAGCAGCACCGTCACGCAATCCGTGTCGGCCTGTACCGGTATCGATGAACTTACGTATCAGGAGGTATCTATTCAGGCATTTCCGAATCCCAACAACGGAAATTACAGCATCGTTGCCAATACGGCCGTGAAGCTAACAATCGTTGATCAGCTGGGAAGAGAAATAAGAGCGCTATCACTGGATGCGTCTAATGGATTTAGCACTGGCATCAGCGGCATGCCAAATGGTATCTATTACCTCATCAGCTCCGGTCATCAGGAGGTAAAGCACCTCAAGATCATCGTAACGGAATAGTCCATTGATGAAAGAAAGGCAAAGGGGCAGCTTGAA
>DAIUED010000147.1:0-8248 GCA_036845295.1 Bacteroidota bacterium | reverse complement strand
CTCGGCGGATTTACAGCAAAAGCAAGGCTGATCTGCGCGGTAAATAACCGGGTTGAGTTTCCCTGCGGTCTGATGGCCCTCGGCGAGGGCAAAGCCTACATCAGCATCAACAGCAAACGCATGAAAGAGGCCGGTATTTCTTGTGGCGACCAGGCACACGTGACCTTACGCACTGACGAGAGTTTATATGGCACGGAAGTACCTGAAGAACTGACGGAACTTTTCAACCAGGATCCTGAAGGCAAGCGCCGCTTCGAGCTGCTCACTGCGGGTAAAAAACGCTACATCCTGAATTATGTTTCCACGGTTAAAAATCCGCAGCTGCGGGTGGAACGTGCTTTTTTACTCATCAATAACCTGAAAAATCTGCCGCCTGGTAAAGAGAGCTTCCGGGAAATGCTCGGGAAATGGCCAGTAAGTTGCGTACTACCCGATACCGTCGAATAACCAAATACGGCGGGCATCGAAAAATTTTTCTGACATAAAAAAGGACGACCAAGGGGCCGTCCTTTCTGGTTTTAACGCTTATAATTCTTAGTTCTCCACCGGCAGATAGCTGTAGTTTTTGCTGTATTCCAGCATTTGTTTCATAAAGTTTGTCGGGTACTCAACTTTCACGTCCACCATCTTTCCGTCTTTCATCACCGGAACCAATTTTGGCTGGATGAAGCCCTGGTAAGGCGCCATGCCCAGTTTTTTATAACGTTCCAACACTTCTTTGTGTAAAGCAGGATCTACCTTCACACCGTAGTTTTCAATGAGATCATGTCCGGCTTTGTAATCGCCCTGCGATTTGATGCGCTGGATCTCGCGGAGCAGATCACCGAACAGGGCACGCAGTTTCATGTAGTCGTTGATCACAAAATACGTTTTGCCGTTCTCAACTTTCTTTTCGATCACGTTATCGGCTTTGCCTTTTTCGTAAGCCCAAGCTGCCACCATCTGGCGGTTGCGCATGTGCGCTTCTTCGATGTTATCGCCAAGTTTCAAGCGAGACAGCTGTACGATCAGGCCTTTGGTGATGTACTCGTCGTAAGAAGCCTTACCGTAATCCAGCGACGGCATCACACCAAGATCCACCAATTTCTGATCCATTAAATAATACAGCGCCACGAGGTCGGCACGTCCTTCTTCGAGTGCCGACGCATAGTTTTTCAATGTTTCATGCGGCTGCCCCACGCCTTCTTCAATCTGCCCGCTGGCATGCCCGATCACTTCGTGCATATCGGTATGCAGTTTATCCGCCAGACCTGCATAAGCCAATACGTTTTTGCGGATCGCATCGTTGTAGTAAAATTCGTTCACTACGCTGCCGCCCGCTGCCTGATCGTAGGCTTCTACGATGTTGCCAAGGTTTACCGATTTGGAACCGTGTGTTTCTCGGATCCACTCGTTGTTGGGCAGGTTGATGCCAATCGGTGTGCTTGGCGCAGCGTCACCGCTTTCCATCACCGCATTGATCACTTTCGCCGAAATGCCTTTTACATTCTTCTTTTTGTGCTGTGGCATGAGCGTGGAATTATCCTCGAACCATTGCGCATTGGCGCCAATGGTTGCAATACGCTTAGAGGCTTCAAAATCTTTCACCGATACCACCGATTCGAAAGAGCCTTTTTTGCCGAGCGGATCTTCATACACTTCTATAAAGCCATTCACCACGTCGATGGCGCTGTTCACATCTTTTACCCAGGCAATATTGTAATCGTCGAAATCTTTCAGTGAGCCCGATTTGTAAAACACCACCAGTTTTTCGAGGGCTTCTTTTTGCTCGGCATTTTCAGCCACGTTTACCGCTTTTTCGAGCCAATACACGATCTTCTCGATGGCCGCGGTGTACATGCCACCTACTTTCCACACTTTCTCAATGAGTGCACCGTCTTCTTTTACCAGTTTGCTGTTCAGGCCAAGCATCACCGGTGTTTTGCTGTTTTTATCGGTCATTTTCTCGTAGAATTCGATCGCCTCTTTCTGGCTCACGCCTTCGTAGAAATTTACCGCAGAGCTGGTAACCAGGTCTTTCGACGGATCGAGGTTTACCTTTTTTGGTGCAATCGACGGATCGAACACAATGGGCGTCAGGCGGGCAATGAAGTCTTTTTTCGATTCGCCCTCCTTCACCGGCAGTAACTTTACATCGACGGCGTTCACGAGTGTAGCAAAATAGGCCTGTGAAAACTCCGGCAAAATCTTATCGCTGCTGTAATGGTGATGGATGCCGCGGCTAAACCAAACGCGTTTGGCATACACCAGGAATTGCTTGTAGCCGGCCGCATTCACATCGCCTTTGTAAGTATTAACAATGGCATCGAGGGTTTTGCGGATCGTCAGGTTGTATTTATAATTTTGATCCCAGGCAATGTCGCGTCCGCATAAGGCGGCTTCCGACAAATAATACAGCAGCTCTTTTTGTTGCAGGCTTAACTGGTCGAAGCCCGGAATTTCGTATCTCAGAATCCTGAGGTCAGCAAATTGCTCGCTGACATAATTGAACTTTTTGATTTTATCAGCCATGGCTGTTTGTTTTTGTGTGACGGGTTTTCCCTTGCCGGTGCCTGTTTGGCCAGAAGCAGCATGCCCCAGTGCAAGCATGCCGGAAAGCGGCAGAATAAAGTACTTTGAATTCATTTCAGTGTGTGTTTTGTTTTCACAAGAATACCATTTTAAAAAGTGTTTTCCAAGGTATTTTTAGCAGTTTTGGGTTCCTGTATTATTGGTTATCTTTGTCTGAAGATGAAAAAAAAGCCTGTCGTTACAGCGATCTTCTGCCTGCTGGCTCTCTCCCTGATCGGCCAGACCGTACAGCACAGTCTCACGCAAGCGCGCTGTTTCCGGTATAAGCATTGGTTCTATGTGTACGGTTACGAACAACGGCGTGAAGAATTAAGTTTCCGCTGCTTCTCTTACGACGCCCAATTGAACCTGAAAGACAGTGCGACATTTGATCTTGGCAAATGCAACGCCAATCAATTTCTCGACATCAACCACGACACGGTGCATGATGTTCTGAGTTTCTATTTTCAGAAAGCCGATCAGAAGAACCTGGCAACACTCTGCCGGCTCGACAGCAATCTCCGGCTGATTGCTTCTGCGCAGAGGCTTGATGCCAGTCATATCAATTCCCTGACTTCTTTCGGTGAAGATCATTACCGCGACAGGAACAGTCTCTACACGATTACCTCCGCAAAAAGCGACACCAATAACGAAAAACAATTCTACTTGTCGAAATACAGTTTAAAAGCCGTTGACAAGCCTTTCGAATACGATTTCAAGTGGCAGTTCCCGTTCGACCGTCAATACATTCACCGCGCAAGCATCCTGTTTTCCGATGCCTCTATGGTACTTGTGCATGTGCATGTGAGCGATGGCGCAAAGCAAGGACAATGGCTTCTCTGGATCGATGCCAGGAAAGGAAACCTGCTGAAAGCGCGGAAGATCAACCCAAAAGGCGATACGCGGCATTTTCTCTGTGGCACGGTGCTCATAAACCCGCGCGATAAAAGCATTTGCATTGCCGGAAGCATTATCCCGGAAAACACGATCGATTTCAAAAAGAACCTGGCAGATTTCAACGGCCTGGCTAAAACGCATTCGCTTTTTTTGATAAGCCTTGATAGCCTTGGTGATATCACTATGCGTGCGGAGCGCGTATTGCCGCTCCCTACAGGCAAAGATCATGGAACCCTACACCTGAAATTACGTTCTCTTGCTAAAACAGGCGGCAACAGTTTCACGCTATGGGGCGATCTGTATGAAGAGCAAGCGGCTGGCAACATGCAATATTTTAGCAGCTGGCTTCTGTCATTAGCTGTTGATGAACAGATATTGAACATTAAGTCCTCTGCTGTTTACCCTATCCGTAAACTGATCCCGGACCTCATCAATCCTGCTTCCGGCCGCACATTTACAAGCTACGGAAAGCTCCTGCTAAAAACACCCTCCGATTACGACCGCTTCCTGTTAGCACCTGCAAAAACGGACGTGGTTAGCAGCTACAGAACGGATGCTAAGGGACAACCAGCGCTTCTGCTAAAGAAAATGAATGGCAACGGTACGCAAACCACCTGGCAAAAGGTGTACACCAACGATAAAGGACTTGTGGTTGCTCCCGTTCTATTGACAGTCAAAGGCGAATACACTGCCCTTTTCCCTTCCGAAAAGCGATATATCTTGTTTAAAAGCAATAGCGTATTGAACCAATACGAACTGAATACCGGCGAATGGTAACTACAATCAGACGAATACACAATGGCCATTTTTCCCCGGGCAAAAAGACTTACCTTCGAATGAAATAACACTCACTATGAAAACAGCATTGAAAACAACGTTAGCCATTGTGGCATTTACCTGCATTTCGAACATCGCTTCAGCGCAATACAGCATGGACAGCGACGGCAAAACCATCCGTAATTCGAGCAACTCGTCGGTAGGACGAATCGACAGCGACGGCAAAACCATCCGCAATTCAAGCAACAGTTCTGTAGGCCGCGTCGATAGTGATGGTAAAACCATCCGTAACTCCAGCAACTCCGCAGTACTTCGCGTGGACGGCAACGACATCCGCAATTCAAGCAACAGCACCATTGCCAAAATGAGCGACGTAACCAGTGCCATCAAAGGTGCCAAGCCAGAGGCCATTTATGTGGCGCTGTGGTGGTTTATCGTGAAAGGTAATAAATAAGCTATAGCTACTGAATCGAAAGCCGTTCTTATACAGAACGGCTTTTTTGTTGCAGCCCTTCGGTACAACCAGGCCAACAATGGCGCCCGGGCGGGCTTTACGCTACAATCTTTTGCCTGGCTTCGAGAGCCTCCGCCAACAGGCAAAAGGATTTTCGCTGCAATCCCTGGCGCATGGCAAGCACTCATCAATGATTGGCAGAACGTTGGGTAAAGCCGTTTCAGGCCATCGCCCGAGGATCGCAAGCATCAGCACTTTCTGCCGTCATCAGATCCCAAGCACAGCCACCTGTTCGGCCTGTTGCATGTGAGGAGGAATAGACGCCAGGATGCTCACGCGAAGCGAGCGGACCAAAGAGGCCTTTAAAAATTCGCGGTGGGTTACCAGGCTTATTTCCCTTACCGGCACCGGTTTCCGAAAAAACCGCAACCTCTTTCTCTGAGCCGGACTGAGGTTGCCGGCAGCCAGCTCCGGAATGATCGTCATCCCGAAATCAGTATCCACCATGTTTTTTAGGGTTTCAATGCTTCCAGCATTGTAAAGAAACTGTTCGCCCACCTGCTTCTGTTTTTTGAGCGAGCAAAGATTGAGAACCTGCGCGCGCATGCAATGCCCTTCTTCGAGCAGCCACAGGCGACTGAGGTCGATGTCTTTGGGTAGCACAAACTGTTTCGAAAAGCCTTTCTCCTGTTTCCCGACGTACAAAAAATAACGCTCATAAAACAGCACATCCTCCTGGAGTCCCACTTCCTGAAGTGGCGTAGAAGTACGGCTGCATCGAGGTCGCCGTTCCTTAGCTTCTGAATAATGATCTCGGTAGTGAACTCATTGATCAGTAATTTAACTTGCGGGAAATCGCGCAGAAACCCTTTAAGAAAAAGCGGCAGCAGATAAGGTGCCAGCGTAGGAATGATGCCGATGCGCAATTCGCCGCTGATGATGCCTTTCTCTTCTTCAATGATCTCTTTCATCCGCCTCGCACCTGCCAGGATGTGCTTTGCCTGCGAAACAACTTTCTCGCCAATGGCGGTTGTTTTTACAGGTTGCCGGCTGCGGTCGAACAGCTTCACCTCCAGCTCCTCTTCCAGTTTCTTTACCATCATGCTCAGCGTGGCCTGCGTTACAAAACAGGCTTCCGAGGCCTTGACAAAGTTCTGCAGCTTATCTAAGGCAACGATGTATTCGAGTTGTTGCAAATTCATATAGATAATATCTATACAAATATAAAAAATATCAGTTTTATTGAATAAAATTATTGTCCTACTTTTACCGAAGATAGTTGAGTAACCGTCCGAACATTCACACCTCTTAATTGTCTTATTGCTAAAACCAACAACACCATGAAAACAACACGCATCGGATTAAACAAAGACAAAAGCGAACAGTTAGCCAAAAAACTGAACGGACTTCTTGCCAACTACCAGGTATTTTACATGAACACCAGGGGCTTCCACTGGAACATTAAGGGCAGCAACTTCTTCGAGCTGCACCTGAAATTCGAAGAGATCTATAATAACCTGCAACTGAAGATCGACGAGATCGCCGAGCGGATCCTCACGCTGGGATACACACCGCTGCACAGCTACACCGACTACCTCAAAAAATCGGAGATCAAAGAAAAAACAGATTCAACCGACGGCAAAAAGTCGCTGGCAGAAGTGCTATCAGCCCTTGAGATCATCATTCGCCTGCAACGTGAAATCTTAGAACTGGCTTCTGACGCCGGCGACGAGGGAACCAACGCACTGATGAGCGATTATATCCGCGAACAGGAAAAGCTCACCTGGATGTATGCTTCTTACCTTAACCAATAAACGCGCTCGATATGGAAAACCATCAGATACCTCAACAGGCACCCTGCTGCCTGAAACGATGCCAGGGTGCGGAAGAGCCTCAGGAAAAATCAGCCATCAAATCACTGACACAGAAAGAACCGGCAGCCAGCGCAAGATTACAGGATGGCATTTTTGGAATCTTCGGCGACAAGCTGTTCCTGTACTAAACCGCAACGTTGCAAGGACCCTGTCGGTAAAGAAAGCCGCGATGATACGCTAAATTAATCAATACATCTCTATACCATGGAAAACAAAAAACTCACCACGGCCTCGGGCATTCCTTATTTTGAGAACGAAAACAGCCTAAGTGCAGGCCCGCGCGGGCCACTCTTACTCCAGGATTTTATCCTGCACGAAAAGATGGCACATTTCAACCGCGAACGCATCCCGGAACGCGTGGTGCATGCCAAAGGAACGGGCGCATTCGGCACCTTTACGGTAACGCACGATATTACAAAATACACCAGGGCAAAGCTATTTGCCAAGGTGGGCAACACCTGTCGCATCCTTATCCGGTTCTCGACGGTAGGTGGCGAGAAAGGCAGCGCCGACAGCGAGCGTGATCCACGGGGTTTTGCACTGAAATTCTACACAGAGGACGGAAACTGGGACCTCGTGGGTAACAATACGCCAGTGTTTTTCGTGAAAGATCCAAAAAAATTCAGCGACTTCATCCACACCCAAAAACGCCATCCGAAAACCAACCTCAAAAGCCCAACCATGATGTGGGATTTCTGGAGCCTGAGCCCGGAAAGTTTACACCAGGTATTGATCCTGATGAGCGACCGGGGTACGCCCTTTTCCTACCGGCACATGCATGGCTTCGGAAGCCATACCTTTTCGATGATCAACAAAGACGATGAATTGGTTTGGGTAAAATTTCATTTTCTGACACAAAGTGGCATCAAGAATTTTACCGGTAAGGAAGCAAACGACATGCGCGGCATTGATCCCGATCAGGCTCAGCGCGACCTGGTAGAAGCAATTGAACGCGGCGACTTCCCGAAATGGGACATGAAGATCCAGGTGATGACGCAGGAACAGGCAAAGGCATTCCGCTTCAACCCATTCGACCTTACCAAAGTGTGGCCTCACGCCGATTTTCCGCTCATCGATGCCGGTACTTTTGAGCTGAATGAGATTCCGAAAAATTATTTCGCCCAGGTCGAACAAGCCGCTTTTGCTCCCGCACACGTCGTAGATGGCATCAGCTACTCGCCCGATAAAATGTTACAGGGCCGTTTGCTTTCGTATCCCGATGCGCACCGCTACCGCCTGGGTGCTAACTATGAGCAAATTCCGGTAAACAAGTGCCCTTACATGACTAACAATTATGAACGCGATGGCGCGATGCGCGTGGACGGTAATGGAGAAGATTCCCCGAATTACTTCCCCAACAGTTTCGATAACATCGAGGCCGATGCAGCTTATAAACAACCGGCTATGCCTCTCGACAGCCAAATAGCCGACTGGTACGACCGCAATGCGCCCGGCGAAAATGACCATTACACCCAACCTGGCATTCTTTACCGACAGGTAATGACCGATGAAGAGAAACGCAACACGGTATCTAACATTGTGGCAGCCATGAGCGGCATCAGCGGCGACAAGAAAATGGAAATCATCAACCGCCAGCTCTGTCATTGGTTTAGAGCCGATATTGGCTTAGGCATGGCGATCGCCAAAGGACTTGGCATCAGCGTTGATGAAACCATGATGAAACATTGATCTCAAC
>DAIUED010000146.1:0-8317 GCA_036845295.1 Bacteroidota bacterium | reverse complement strand
GTTCCGCTTCGCTGAGTGAGATATAAGCCGTTTGGTATTCAGGCAAAACCACCATTTTTTCGGTAAGACAATAACCTAAAAGACGCATGCGGCTTTCGCTGTAGGTATCATAAACGGCGGAATGAATCTCGCTGGGCACGATGCCTGTTTCGAGCAAATGGGCTAAAATATGGTGCGTTGCCGGCGTAACGCTGTCGAAACGAAAAGAGCCGGTGTCGGTCATGATGCCGGTGTACAGGCAGGCGGCAATATCGCGATCGATCTGTTTTTTACCGCCAAGCCCCACAATGAACTCATACACAAGCTCGCAGGTAGAACAGGCTTTCACATCGTGATACATCAAGGTTGCGTATGTGTCGGGCTGCTGATGGTGATCGATGAGCACTTTAGGCGCGGTGGTGTTACCGAGCAGATCGCCAAGGCCTTCGAGCCTTGAGTAGTTGTTGAAGTCGAGGGTAAAGATGAGATCGCTCTTGGCAAGGATTGTCGCTGATTTTTTCGGGTTACCACTGTATTGAATTACTTTTTTGTTACCGGGTAGCCAGTGCAAAAAGTCGGGATAATCGTTAGGAGTGATCACGGTGACGCTTTTACCTGTTTTTACCAGGTAGTTATACAGCGCCAGCGAGGAACCCATGGCATCGCCATCGGGATTGAAATGGGTAACGATAACAATGTTATTCGATTTTTTAAGGAGGGCTTTAAATTTGGAAAAGGAATCTTTTTGCATCCGGTAAAGTTAGGGTTTTATTGCGATTAAGCGCGCCAGGGATTGAGCCCTTGTCTGAGCTCTTTTTGCAAGCCTTTTCCGGTGAGCAAAAAAGCGAGTGGCGAAAGCCCGGCCTGAAAGGGGCGCCCAAAAAAAGGTCTAAGCCGCATCTAAACGACAGATTATTTGTTATAACCAAAAAAGTGTATCTTTGCGGCCTAAAAAAATCATAATGGCAGGAAATATCACATTTACAATGATCAAACCCGATGCGGTGGAAGCAAACAACATCGGTCCTATTTTAGCAAAAATCAACGAAGGCGGTTTCAGGATCGTTGCAATGAAATACCTGAAGCTGAGCCGCGAAACAGCTGGTAAATTCTACGAAGTGCACAAAGAGCGTCCGTTTTATGGTGAGCTGGTAGATTACATGAGCAGTGGCCCGATCGTTGCTGCCGTATTATCGAAAGATAACGCCGTAGCCGACTACCGTACCCTTATCGGTGCTACCGACCCGTCGAAAGCGGAAGAAGGCACGATTCGCCGGATGTTTGCCAAATCCATTGCCGCAAACGCCGTTCATGGTTCCGACAGTGACGAGAATGCCAACATTGAAGCAAACTTTTTCTTCTCTCAAACCGAGCGTTTTTAAGCTGAATTTGAACTGAATACACTAAAAGGGCTGCATAGTGTAGCCCTTTTATGTTTATATTTACGGGTAAAACGAAGCATTTTGAAAAAATTAATCCCGCCTTTCCTGCGGCGCATCGATACTTACCTGCTGCTGAATTACCCTGTTGCCTGGATCAGCAAAATACACGTTGTGTTGTTTTACGGACTGATTACCTGGACTTTGTCTGCCCTATCCGGACTGATTATTCCCATTAACCTTTCCGAAACCCAGGACCTGGGTTTATGGTATTTTCTATTTACCATACTGGCAATTGTAGCACTCTGTTTCTGGATATACCACAATATTATCTTCAACCTCGAAAAGAAATACGGAAAACGACGCTGGACCGATGAATACAAAGTGTTTTTTCTGAATATTGCCTGTGTATTCATTTTCATCAGTTTTCCGATGCCGTTTACCGCTATCTACAACAGCCGTGTAGCAGCTACCGTAAGCGATGCCGAGCTAATACACGACATTAACCTGATGAATGCCGGCGAGGCTTTTGTGGCTAATAATCTGAATAACTACGCCAGTAACTACGATACAATTAGTAACGAAAATTACTTTGATCTCAGAACGCCTGTGATCTTCGACTCTTAAACCCCCTGGACGATGCGGTATGATACCTTACGTTATCCTGGCTTGCACAGCAATTACGCCACCGCCCGTATTTTTGCACAGGTAAAAACCGACCCAAAACAACTCCGGCAATTATTGAAGAACTATAAGAACGTCTGGAAAAAATATGGTATTTCTGATTATACGGCGATTTCCGAAGATTCGATTATTGCCCGCTGGAAAGTGCTACAGACCTATTCACCGATGAAAAACGAGGTCTTTTATAATTTCCATGGCAGCTTTTTCGATACCTATGCTCTCGAACGAAGTTTCGATCGTATCTCAGAAGCAAAGTACAGAACGTTATTCATCCTGAAAAATGAATTCCTGCATTTTATCCTATACACTTGTTTTTACCTGTCGCTGCTGGTAATGCTGTTTAAAATGGTGCCGTGGAAACAGTTCCTGCTAACCATGATTACCGGTATCATTCTTCCCATCCTGTTGTTCATCGTCAGCCAGCTCCTTCCCCGCTTCGATTACTCATCGCGGGATCTAACGTATATCGTGCTCATGATGGCAGTGGTATTTGTCGCATTGGTGTTTACCGGACTCGGCTTTTCCGCGTCGAGGCAATTTAATCCGTTCCGTAATATCTGCGCGCAGATCAGCTACCTCGTGTTACCATTACTGCCGGCTATTCTTATGCTACTGGCTAAAGCAATCTTTTTCCGACCGCAGTATTACGAAAATTACAATGCAATGATTTCGCCTGAAGCAATGCCTTATGCCACCAACGGCGGCTCACAAGCATACAATTCCTGGCCTTTTATTTATGAACAGTTAATGGCCGACTATTGGCGTGATTGGTTTGAAAAATGGACCTTGGTTGCATTGTATGGCGGCTTGGTAGTATTTATTCTGTTGTTTATGCCGCTGATGAAACACTTATTTGTTAAACAACTGGCATTGCCTCACCGAAGCTGATGCGCTTGCACCTTGATCTAGATGTGTCTGTATGCCCGGTACCTATACAGCATACACAGAAAATCCTATTGCTTGGTTCGTGCTTTACCGAACATATCGGGCAGCGCATGCAGCAATTAAAATTCGACTGTTATTCCAACCCGTTTGGCATTGTGTTCAGCCCCGATAGCATGCTTCTGGCATTGCAAAGAATGATCAGGCAAGAAGCGTTTACATCAGACGATCTGATGGAATCTGCCGGTAATTGGTTTTCGCTCGACACACACTCGTCTTTTAACCAACCTGATAAGGATGCCCTGCTCATCCAACTCAACGGCATTTTAGCGATCTGGCAACAACATTTGAAAACAGCCGACTGGCTCATTCTCACTTTTGGATCGGCCTATTGCTACGAACACAAAGCCTTGCAAAAAGTCGTGGCCAACTGTCAGAAATTGCCTTCGGGCGCTTTCACCAAAAAAATAACAGATCCTGCCATTCTTGGCGCTTCTTATCTGGCTCTTATTCGCGAACTTCGGCTGCTGAATCCAACCTTGAAAGTGATCATAACAGTATCTCCCGTAAAGCATCTGCGGGATGGCGTTATAGAAAATAGCCTGAGTAAAGCGGTGTTGAGAGTTGTGTCGCATCATCTAACTTCGGAAGTGGACAATTGTTTTTACTTTCCTGCATTGGAGCTTGTGGCCGACGATTTGCGCGACTACCGTTTTTACGAACCCGACATGGCTCATCCTAACCGGCAGGCCATTGATTACGTGTGGGATAAATTTCGCAACAGTTATTTCGAAAAACACAGCTTACCTCTCTTCGATCGTTTGGCGGCATTGCATACAGCCCTTGAGCACAGACCTTTACAAATACACACCGCCGCTTTTGCAGCGTTTAGACATGCGCAGCTTGAGAAGTGCCTGTCACTAAAAAAAGACTTTCCCTACCTCAACCTCGAACGGGAAATCGCTTATTTTTCTGAACCATGAAACACATCCGCCACATTTTCTTTGACCTTGACCATACGCTCTGGGATTTTGAAAAAAATTCGCGCGAAGCCATGCTTCATCTTTTCCTGGAATACGGTTTCGATGACCGATTCAATACGGATTTTAATTCATTCACAAGGGTTTATGAAAGCATTAACCACGAACTATGGCGACAGTATGCTCTGAAACAAGTGAGCAAAGAAGAATTACGCTACCAGCGCTTCCACCAAACGTTTCTACACTTTGGCTTCCATAGTCTTGAAACTGCCCACGCCTGGGCCGACCGTTACCTGGCCATTTCTCCTTATAAAACCCATCTCATCGAGGGTTCGCTGGATGTGTTGAACTACCTCAAAGAAAAAAACTACTTCCTGCACATCATCACCAATGGCTTCCGCGAGGTGCAGCACATTAAGATCGACCAGTCGGGCCTGCGCGATTTTTTCAGGCACATCATTATTTCGGAAGATCACGGCGTGAACAAACCGGATGTAAAGATCTTTGAATTGGCTCGCTCGTTATCGGGAGCAGAACCTGCCGAATGCATTATGATTGGCGACAATTACGAAACAGATGTATTGGGTGCGCTCAATGCGAATTGGAAAGCCATCCACCTGTCGACTGACGGCAAACAAGCTGAGATTCCGGGAGCTGACGGTGCTTACCGTATTAGCACGCTAAGCGAATTAAAACAGCTGCTTTGATCAGGGCTTTGCCAGCCATTTTTCGATTTCTGCCTGATCGAGCTCGATGTAGTTGACTGTTGTTTCTACTTCAGAATTATTGACCAGGAAAATAGCCGGCATGTTGAGCCCGGCCAGATAAACGAAGCTAGGTCCGTTAAGGATGCAATAGTCAATATTCCGTGCTTTGGTATCTTCAAAAAACGGTTGAATATTTTTATAGTCGCCGTTGAGTACCATGTAAATAGAAATATCCGGATTTTTTTCGCGAATGAGCTTGAGTTTCTTGGCGGCGATGCGACAATGCGGACAGGTTAAACTCATGAAGGCAATTACGTGCTTGCCGCGGCTGAGGCTTTCGGGGGCCTGATGTATTTTGTCGTGTTTATACAGGCTGTCAAGCTCGAGGGTAAAGTGATCTTCTTTTTTGCTCAGATAAGCCTCTGAATAGCTAAGATCCACATAGTTGAGAATGTGCGGTAACGAAAAGCCTGTTAAGAATAAGAGAATAAACAACCATTTGCCCGGCTTTTTGAACTGCGGATTTTCATAGAAAAAGCTAAAACCATCATAAAACCGGTAAATAACAACAGACACCACGATCATGATCAGGTTTTTGATCAGTGCCTGGAGTGGTGTCATAGAAATAGCCGTACCGAAGCACCCACAGTTACCGTTATTACCTGCCGTAGCCATTACAAAGATCAGGTAAATGCAGAACATAAGCAGCGACGCTACCGTGAGCTTAATGGTAAAGCGCCTGATGTATAAACCGGTAATGAGCAGGAAACCGATGAAAAATTCGAGTCCGATCATGAAGCGCGCCACAAATGGTGCCGTGCGCCAACTTGCTACACCAAGATCCACAAAGGTATATTCAAAGGGTTCGATGGGCTCCAGTTTGGTATAACCGCTGTATAGGAAGACGAGTCCCATAAAGGCGCACAACAGGAAAAAGAATATCTTGATCAGAATCGGTTTCACAGGTGAGATGTTAGGTTGTACAAAAATAATTCGCCAAAGATAGCGGTTTATTTGCTGGTTTAGCGTTTACCGGCCTAGGCGAAATATAGTTGTTTTTCTATATTTTGTTAACTAAAAATGCCATCCGTTTGGATGGCATTTTATATTGCTAATTCTACAAATACTATTTGAGTTTGCAATCAGAAGTAGTCGTTCTGGTTACAGTTTTTGTATAACCAGCGCTACCTGAACCACCTGTAGTGATCGTTTTTTCTTCACTTGTGCCACCGAAGCATCCAGATTTGCGAGCAGCATCTTTTTTCTTCAGTTTATCAATAGTTTCAGTTGATGAAACAGAATAGGCGTCTGTCGTGGTATTGTCGTTAAGAGCAGGGCTGGTGTAGTCTGTAAAAGCGATTTCGCTTACAGTTGCAGTGCAAGTACAAGTCCTGGATTTAGCACAAGACGCTGCAAATAAACCTAAAGCAGCAGCCGATAAAATGATTGTTTTTTTCATTATAAAATATTTTAAAGTTTGATTTAGGATTATTTTAATTTGCAGTCAGACATTGAGGTGCTTGTATAAGCGCCACCTGTGCTAGTTTCTGTGTAAGACGAATTGTCTTTTGTACACATGTATTTTGCATCAGCTTTTTTAATTTTTTTGTAGGTTGTTGTTTCAGTGTGCGAAATGGTGTTGTTAGTACCATAAGACGACGTTGACGTATAAGTACACTCGCAGGTTCTGTCCTTTTTGCATGACGCAAGGCTCAAAGCAACCGCAGCAAAAGCAAATAAAGTAATTTTTTTCATTTTCAGGTTTTTTAAAGTTTGCGCAAATATAAATATCTTTTTCAAACCGTGCATACCCTGCACAGGGTATTTAACGGAAAAAGCAGCCAAAAAATCGCTTTTATACACCAATTCGCCTTATCCGTCGATTTTTAGCTTTTTTCTTCTCATAAATTCCCCCAAAAAAAAAGCTACCCAAATTGGGTAGCTTTTTTATAACAAATCTGCTTATTACTTGATAGAGCAAGATACGTTTGCACCATAAGAAGCGTAAGTGCTGTTGCTAGCTTCGCAAGCATCTTTCGCTTTTTTCTTAGTGTCTTTGTACTTAATAGTACCAATTACAACACCGTTAGAAGTACATTCGCAAGTGTAGTCTTTTTTGCAAGAAGCAAATGTGAAAGCAGCAACAACAGCAGCTAATAAAGTGATTTTTTTCATTGTGTTGGTTTTTTTAAAGTTTGGCCCAAAAATACTGCATTTTTTATGAATGGCAAAAAAAATTGAGCTTTCTTTTTTGTTCTGAAGTAAAGTCAAAAACCAGAACCGCGCTCAACGTCACTGGCAACAAGAGGTTTATACATCAACACCCGGTTCGGCAGAATTCAATCCGGTGACTAAAATCACTATTTATGAGTATGCCAGATAGACAAACACCACGGCTTAACCATGAACGGTTTCTCTTTTGCCGTAGTTTTTCAAAACACTCGCCTCATAGTCCAGCCACTGTTGCCAGCGGACATCTACATCCTCCGTTTCGGAACCATATTTACGGGCAAAACCAATGAACATGGTGTAATGCGTTGCTTCACTGATCATCAATTCGCGGTAAAAGCCTTTCAGGTCATCATCATTGATTTCCTCCGATAGCAATTTGAAGCGCTCACAGCTCCTCGCCTCGATCATGGCCGCAAACAATAAGCGATCAATCAGCACGATGCCTTTGCGGTGATCGCCTTTGCGCATAAATTTATACAACTCTCCTACATACTCATCTTTGCGCTCGTATCCAAGACGAAGACCGCGCTCCTTGATCTTTGCATGCACCATTTCAAAATGAGTTAGCTCTTCTTTTGCCAACGCTACCATTTCCTCTACCAGATCGGTAAGGTGCGGATAGCTGATCATGATGGAAATGGCATTGGTAGCGGCTTTCTGCTCGCAGTAGGCATGATCCGTCAGGATCTCTTCGATATTCTTTTCGACAATGTTGACCCAGCGCGGATCGGTTTCGAGTTTTAAACCAAGCATGCAAATGTATTTTGCCTGCAAATGTCGGAAAAATGCGTGAAACTCTCTAATTTTTGAAGGGAAGCAGGCAATCAGCCCCGCAGTTTATCAAGCAGGCTGTTGAGTGTTTTCATCTCACTGTCGGTGAGCTTATCGAAAACTTTTTTCAGTTCGTCTTCCATGGAATCCATGGAGGCCAGCAATTGAAGTCCCTGCTCTGTGATAAGAACATCAACGCTACGGCGATCGACCGGGCACTCGCGACGATCGAGAAAGCCCTTGGTTTTAAGTTTATCCACAATGCGCGAGGCATCGCTCATGCGATCGAGCATGCGCTCTTTGATGAGCTTCACGCTGCACGGGTTCGGATACTGTCCGCGCAAAATTCGCAATACATTGAATTGCTGAATGGTAATATCGGAACTACGGAACATGGCGGTGTAATGCGTATTGAGCCAATTGCTCGTATAGGTGAGATTTACAGCCAATTTCTGTTCTTCGCTCTTAAATTTTTTCTGCTGTATTTCGTCTTCCAGTTTCAATGTCGTTACTTTATATAAACTGCCCCGAGCAAGTGCCAAACACATTGCTCAGGGCAGCATTGGTTATGTGATATTATTTCGCTTTAGTGATCTCCACGTTGATATCCAACCGCACATTTTCGCTTACTGCTACACCACCAGCTTCCAAAGCTGCGTTCCAGCTAAGACCAAAGTCTTTACGGTTGATGTTACCGGTAACT
>DAIUED010000145.1:0-8328 GCA_036845295.1 Bacteroidota bacterium | reverse complement strand
AATTTAATGCCGATTTTTCCACTTTAGCTGTGTCCGGTTAATGGGAGGAGGTCATCACCGACTTTTCTCTAATTTAGTTCTGCACAGTTTTTCGGGAGGAGGTCATTATAAAGCCGCATCTGTGTTTAATTTCATCTTATGTACCGATCCTAGTGCCGTGGCAGTTGCAAACTGCCACGAGCAGGCGAGGAGGTCACCGAACACTACCACCCACGATACCGAATTAAAATTAAAACAATGAATGTCAATACATTAAATCTAAATCTTCATATCCAGCGATAATCTGAACACGACTAACCCTACATTTACATTAATCAATGTAAAACTATAAAAACATGAACAAATTTATTTCCTTTTTTACAATATACATAATTCCTTTTGCTAATCTTACTATTGGAACTGTAATGATTTTAATTGGCTTTAAAGTATATAAACCTTTCCGAAAAGATAAAGAAGAAGAATACAATAAAAAGTATAGTGATTTTTACAAAATTGCTGGAATTGCAGTTTTTGTATATGGTTTATTTAAAGTAATAAGTCTATTACAGAAATGAAACATATCATTGTAACCGATTTAGATCTAGGCACCCTTATAAAAAAAATTGAAAGCATAACCCTGTCATACGAAAAAATTAACACTACTCAATTCAAGGACTCCTATCATTATAAAGGAAAAGTTACAACTGAAAAATTTGTAATTGAAAATATATTTGTTGGATACAATAACCCATCAAACATCATTAAAGGTGAATTCAAATTAGAAAATAATAAAACAATAATTTACATTGAAATAGAAAATGCAGGAACAAATCTAATTAAAGTGCTATTTTTAGCTTTATTGTTGCCATTCCTAGTAGTAATGAGTTTAGTTTCAGCGTTCATTAATAATGATTTTAATCTTCTTTTTTATTTAATAATATTTCTCTTTGTTTTTTTCATAGTCAAAAAACAAATAAACTCCAACGCTGGAGAAGAAGATATAATTAATGATTTCAAAAAGAAAATAAACATATAACCTACTAACTTTTTAAAGATACCAGTAAATTCTTATTTATATTTTTGCGGTTATAGAATATTTTCGAAACTATCTTGTTATAAATAAGGAATTAAGAGTTTACAAAGTGGCTAATTACTTCGGCTTCTTTGTATCTTTTGAAGCAGCTTTTTCTAAGGGTGGCCCCATAGGATAAAGCGGTTTTTGTTTTGGCATAATTTTATCATCTAACTTATCTGCCGAACTTTTTATCAAGTTCCAATTATCATTATAAGTATCATAGGTTTCAGCTGCTTCTTTAAGAATTTTTGCTACATTTTTAGTTTTAGCCACGTTATACATATTTTTTGGAGCCTCATAAAGTGCTTTCACGGGATTACCACCAGCGGCTACTTGGGAAGTAGCATCAATAATTGCTGCTGTTTTATCTTCTGCTCCAGCTTGGTAAGCAATGAGGCCAGGTAAGGATCCTGCTTTATGGAGATTAGAGTTTACGTTATCTTTCATCGCTACAGCATCAACTACTTGAGCCATCCCAACCCCTACCTCGCCCAACGATAGTGTTAGCATAGCTGCTCCGCCAAATGCTGCGCCTGCCCCCGCAGAACCAGCAATATAAATACCAGAACCAACTGTACCCAAAACCCCAAAAACTGTATTTTGAATTCCATTAGTCAACAATTCCCCTCTATCTGGTTTATCGTGTGTAGTCGCTATCCTTACAATCGGTTTGTACGAAGTATGGCCATTATATAAATGATCGCTACCACTCACCTTATAGCCACCACTGTTTGTATATTTTGGCTCTAAACCATCCAAATCAGTTGCCCAAATAGGCTTATTTCCAGCAAATTGATAAGGAGTCAACTCAGGGTATTCTTTTGTCAACGGATCCACACTTAAGAACTTCCCAAGTGCTGGGTTATATATTCTGAATCCGTAATCCTGCGTTCCTGATTCCTTATCATTCTCCTTCCCATTAAACCCATACCTGTAATTCGAGCTAGTAAAATTCCGTCCCGGCATTGTGGCGCCGAAGGCATAATAATCGTTTGCGCTCAGAACCTCTCCTGTAAAATACTGTGTAGCACCACCTGTCGGAACCGTTAGATTCATATCATCAATCTCCACAATAGAGGTTCCTACTGGAACCCCTGACTCGTAGATCTCGAAGGTCAGGTTAGAATAAGGTGCATTAAAGCTGATGGTATTAAGGCCTCCGGTGAGTGAGGTTGAACTGACTACCGTACCGCTTGTAGCATCAAATAAGAGCGCCTTCAGGCTGGTGCCTGTGGCAGTCATATTCACGAAGGTTAAGGTGTAAGGTACGTTGCCGCTGTTAGGAAGCGTGAGGGCCATGTTGCCGTTCTGTACTCCGGTTTGCAGCTTGATATTACCACCGCTCGCCCAGCTGATAGTCGAGCTATAGCCGCCGAGGGTGCTCCAGCCGCTGATGCTTGCCGACGTCGCAAAATGCTCATCCAGGACAGTCATTGGGCTTGTATTCGCTACCGCTATTTTCCTATCAGAGACAACCGCCATTACATTTCCTAAATGGTTGCTTAGTTCATACGAACGGTAGTTCAGCTTCCGTTGCAGGCTCGTGATATCCAGTGGCGTCACGACGTTGGAGGTAAAATCCACAGTGCTGTTGTCCACGCCCAACCTGCTACTGCCATAAATGTGCCGTTCTGCCAGACCGAAAGTAGCGTTGCCGCCCACATCCGGTTTCTGCTCGTAAGTTGCCATCACATTGCCCTGTGCGTCGCGCACATAGTAGGTAATGGTGGCCGTGTTGGTAGGCGTGGTGCCATGATGGTCGGCCGTCTTACTGATCCGGTTGCCCGAGGCATCGTACTTAAAGTACAGGTTTGGTTTGCCGTTGGTAAAGGTAATCTTCTTGATTTTCCCGTACACCGTCCATTGGATATTACTGATACCTTCCGCGTTGTCCCCCGTTAGATTACCGATGGCATCGTACGCATAATTTGTCGTTGACACCTGATGGCTGATGTCTGTTGTATAAGGATCCCCAACAACGGCATCTGTTACATAAGCCAATTGATTGGTGTTCGGATAGTAATGGTAGGTCAGGTTATCCATCGCATAGCTGCCGCTCTGGTTCCCATTGCGCTGTGCGTACTTGATGTTACCGTTCTGGTCATAAGCAAAACTCTCCGCATACAGGGATGCGCTCGAAGTCGTGCCCCAGGCATTCGTGGCTGCATCGAGGTTGTCGTTGGCACCGGCTGTTTCAATCCGGTTCAGCTGATCGTACGTAAAGTTCCGCAACAGCGCTTTCAAACCGTAAGTCTTACCTGGCGAACTGGCATCCAGGTAACTGCTGGCCATCTGGCGGATGTTGCCATTGTATAAATCAGGGCTTTGTACCGATGGCGCTGCCGCCATAAAATCGGTCGCCGTGCCGCTCAGGCCATTGATGCCTTTGTAATCTTTTTGGGTGCTGTTGTTGAAATACGTCAGGCTATATCCGTACACATCCCGGCCATTGAACTTGTTCACCAGCCCACTGCCGGCAGAAGACGTCAGCGCGCCGGTTCCATCATGTCCTATGTCGTTGGCGTCTTTCAATACGTTACTATTTACGCCCTTGATCCAGCCATGCAGCGTGTAGGCATAATCCGTGCCCTGCACCTTGTCATGGCCGGTTTCTACGCGGGCCAGTGGTCCATGAAGGTAGTAAAAATATTTGGCATCCCGCTCCCAGATCACGTTATTTTTACTGCTGTAAACGGCTGTGATGCGGTTGTCGGCATCGTACTCGTAACGGTGAGCCATCATGTCTTTCTGCCCGTCCTGGTAGGCTACGCGATTCACCTTGCCACTGATCAGGTCGTAGTCGTAGGCCAGTTTCTTCAGGCGCTGGCTGCTGAAACCCGCGCTGATGTCACGGTTTTCCTGGATCAACTCTTTCACATTGCCGTGCACGTCGTAACTATAGTGTGTTGCGTGGTTGTAGGTCGTGGCCGATCCGTCGTCCACGTCTTCTATCGTCACCGAGGCCACCCGCGAGCGCAGGTAATCCTGGCTGCCGCTGCTGAAGTTGACACCTGCTAGCAGCGGTGTAAACGACGCATCGTCGCCATAGTAAGTATTGGTTACTTCTTTCTTTGTAAGGGCAATGGCATCCGGGTAACTGGTCCCTCCGGAGGCCACCAGGGCGGCTACGGCATTGGTGCTCAGCGAATTCAAATCCTGTGTGATGGTCATTTCACCGACCTGGGCAATGCGTCCCAATTCGTCGTAGCGGGTGTAGCTGTATATATTGGAGCCGCTCGTGCTGGCAGCAGCCTGTTTAGCATTTTGGGAAGCCACCAGCCTGCCCAGCAGATCGTACCAGAAACGTGATACACCTGCATCCGGCGTCTCCTGACGCTTCAGCTGGTTGAGGGAGTTGTATGCATAGGTGGTAGGCAGCGTGTGGGTCGTGCGATAGGTTTTGGAGGCATAGGGCGTATTGGCAGCCCGCTCGGCCTTGATGGTGGTAAAATTTGCCGGAGTGGTTTCTACATGTACGCCTTCCGGCGGCACAGTGCGTACCAGGTTACCGGCCTGATCGTAGTAGTACAGCGTAAAATGGTAATCGCCGGCATTGTACTTCAGGCGCATGGTTTCAACGGCGCTCCCCATGCATTTATCAATATAGGCTTGCATGAATGCGTTCTTTACCGAATCGATGTAGGCATTATACAACTCGTCGCCCTCATTTTCGGCTGCATCCAACGCGTATTGCACACATGGATCTTCGTATTCCACCTCAGGGAAAGGCAGGATCGTGTCGTTTTCCGCGCAAGGAATAAAATCGCCAGGACACTCATCCTGATGCAACACAATATCGTCGATGGCAAAGAAACTGCCACTATTCAAATCTGTAATGGAAAATTGGTTGGCTCCCGGATTGAGGGTAAAGCCCGAAAACTGAAACTGCGTCCACTCGCTGTTGATTGATGAGCTACTTACCAAACCTGTGCTAATAGCTGTTCCGTTGATTCGTACCACAAAATCATTCCCTAAGCCATAGGTTTGTGCACTACCACCGGTTTTGGTATGAACTTTCATTTTTATCGAATTTCCGGTGCAGTTCGAATATTGGGCGTTGAAGGTTTGGGTATATGCAAACTCCAAGCCCGTGGCATGCATGAAAAACAGTGATGTGCCATTGCCTCCCGAATACGCATTCCAGGTCGTAATTGTGCCACTACCATCATCGAATCCAACGGTATTGTTCGTTGTGTATTCCAGATTCCTTACGCGGTTAGGTACTGCACAGTTACCTATATGCGTATAAGGTGTGGTGGCTCCGCCTACCTGTTCGCTCAATGTAAATGACGGGCCGCCAGTACAAGGAAAGGTATTCAGTGTGTCTGTATTTGAAAACTGAGGTGGAGCTAGTGGCGACACACAGGCATCACAAGCCCGCATGCCGAAGCAAGAGGAGCTTCCCTGGAGGATGACCGGGGTGCTCCCGAACGTGGCGGTAACGCTAAAATCATAGTTTGCCAGGTTCACCATCGGCGTTGGAGCCAGGGTAAAGTTACTGAGGGTGTATGCTGAGCTGAGCAGGCTCTGTCCTGCAGGCAGCGCGTTGGGAGGAACTACCGAAAGAGAAAAACTGCAAGCACTGGCATCGGGTACAGGCACCGTTGAAAGGGAAGATGCCATAAAATTGCCGGTAAGCAGTGTGGCAGAGCTGGCAGTAGTGTTTTGCTTCCAGTAGTAATATACGGGGTTTGTAGTCTGCGTGGTTGTATTAAACGTTTGCACATGATTGACCAGATCATCGCGCAGGTTGGTCCCGAAGTTAAAAATGGAGGTGAAATTGGTTGTTCCCGCCTGCAAACGCCCACGCGTGTTGGCATTGTACAGAAATGTTTCCATATCTTCCCGCACATGGTGTTCGGCGGTATTGCATTTCCCCAGATCGAAGCTACACTCACCCATTCTCAAGGGCTGTCCATTGAGATTGACTGTTCCGGTAAGGGCTGTTGGCACGGTTGACAAGGTGCTTCCTGATCCGGTATAGGTATTGATCTGCATGCTAAATACATTAACTCCGCTGCTGTTGCCGCTTACCTGAGAAAAATAATGCGAGCTACCAGATGTGCAGGGAGTGGTGCTAAGCGTAAAGGTGAGGGTGTTGCTGCTTGGCACAGCACTTACGTCTTTGATGATAAAGTGTGGCAGGGTGCCGTTTACCTGCCATTCCCAGTTGCCGGGCCCAAGAATGGTACCGAAGCTATTCAGAAAATATGGCTGAACAAGGGGATCACTCATCGACACCGAAGAACTGCACATATTGCCGGTGGCAGCGATCGCATTCATGAGCTGCTGCAGGGCCACTGCTGCCGAGCTGGCTTCGCAAGGCGGCGTAAAGGAGCAGCCTGTCAGCGGAATTTTGGTGCTGCCACTCAGCGTAACGGTAGTGAACACAGGAGCTGCAAGGCCTAACTGACTCATATCAGCAATATCTGCTTTGATGGTAAATGAAGATAAACCGCCAGAAACCACGCCTGGGGTAAGCTGGTAGAGTCTTAGGAAAAAATAAGTACTTCCTGTACCTGTATTGGCAAATGTGAAAGCCGAACCGGACGGAAAACTCAGGTTCAATGGAAAGAGCGGGCCACTGCCTACCTGCATTTGTACCGACAAGGCCCCGCCGCTGTATGTCCCACTCCAACTGGCAGGGGCATATGTCGACGGGATGGTGCCTCCGGCTACTTCTTTGTACAGATCCTGGTTAAACAACGGCTCTGCAGACAGATTAATACTGCTGTTACTGAGCTTTTCATCCACCGCAAAGGCGTTGAGAAGATTCTGAAGGTAAAATGCATTCGGACATAAATGCGTACTGGCGTAAATCTGAGCGCCAGGGTCGCCACCAGGCATTTGGTTCGCCAGGTCAAGCGCCGATTTCGCATTCGGAAAGCGTTTTAACTTGGTTTTATAATGCCCATGCAAAAACGGTGTACAATATTGAGGTTCATTGGCCGACTGGTGAGGCATAAACCACTGTTTCTGGTAATCGGTAGAGCTGGTTGCCAAACTTGGCATGTAATATTTGGTAAAAGGAACTAGGCCCGCCTGCTGATCGAAAGCCGGATCACCGATGCCGTCGTTCACGCCACGATAATCACCATTCATCGCATACGATTCAGCAGCCTCCATCTGCATTTCCTGCTTCAAAGACAGATAAAGGCTTTTAAAGCGGTTCCAGTAGTCGTTCTTTAAATTCGCCGGCATATAGGCCATGATCGTTTCTACACCTACCGTATTCAACGATGTGGCTGTAAAAGGCGTTGGAGGACTCAGGCTATTCAAGACGCCAGCAAGGCAGGTGAGTTGCGCGGAGCTATTTTGTCCATACTGGATGACACAACTGGTGGTAATAAGGGCTGCAAAAGCAGGAAGACTGATGGTTGTTCCCTGATAGTGGTTATAGCGCTCATCGAAAGACTTGTATATAAACCTCCATGGCGTTGAGAGCGCGGTGTACACAGTTCCTGTTTTCTGAGGACAGAGAGTGCCCAGGGCTGAAACCGGGTAACCACCATTAGCGAGGGCGGCCGGACTCGCCTGGTCGTAGTAATTGCCGTTTTTTGTCCAATAAGGATCGTATGTTCCAGGGGTACACAACTTCAGGAATTCGGTGCTACCGGTCGTTACGATATCATCGGTCGATATCAACAACGAGTCGTAACTATCGCTGCTGGTTACATCAGCCGTAACCGCATTGGTGCCTGTGCCTACAGTTACTGAATAACGGGAAGTCAACGTGTCTGTTGAATTTTTCAAACACCAGTCGTAATAAGGGTATTCGGGATGGTAAAATACCAGGGATTTAGCCCAGGAGTTTTGCCAAGTAGCTATAAAATCAGCGACATTGGCCAGCTCCTGTGGTTTAATGTAATATTGTGCTCCATCACCCGTATTAGCCAGATTTACCGGGGTAGGCACTACACCTGATTTCACAGGTGGCAGATAGGTTACAGAGGTACCGGATACGTATTTGGTAACATACACTTTCGACGGTGTACCATCTTCATCGCGGTATTCGGTAGCAAAATCTGCCGGATTATTGCCATGGTATGGGCTTAAACGAAAGAATGGATTCCGCCAGTCTGGAACGTTATACCCCAGGTTAAAATTCTTGATCTTGGGCAATAAGTTATTCTCGTTATATACCGATACAGGGTGTATAGAGGTATTGCAATTTCCTTGATTGTCTTCCCAATCGCCGTATTGACCTCCCGGAGACACGTCAGCCAGCATACTGATGTATTCAGACTCGCAAAGGCTCACGTACTCACAGGGTT
>DAIUED010000144.1:0-8361 GCA_036845295.1 Bacteroidota bacterium | reverse complement strand
CATACCATTCACCTGGTGGAAGTATTCGTTGGTATCTTTATTGGGGCCATTACCTTCACCGGTTCCATTATTGCCTGGGGAAAACTGGATGGCAAAGTGCCTTCCAAGCCGTGGAGTTTCAAAGGGCTTCAAACCATGAACCTGGTATTGCTGGCAATATGCACTGTGCTTGGTGTTTTCTTCTGTAATGCGGAAGGAACCGGCGGCATGCTTTACCTCGGAATCATGACGGCTATTGCGTCGTTTATCGGTGTGGTATTAGTAATGGCGATTGGTGGCGGCGATATGCCTGTGGTGGTTTCGATGCTGAATTCATATTCTGGTTGGGCAGCATCCGCAGCCGGCTTTATGTTGGGCAACGACTTACTGATCGTTACCGGCGCACTTGTGGGAAGTTCGGGCGCTATTCTGTCCATGCACATGTGTCATGCCATGAATCGCTCGTTCTTTTCGGTGATCTTTGCCAGCGGATCCGGCAATGGCAGTGGTGGCGAGAAAAAAGCCATTGAAGGTGAAGTGACTTCGCTAAACCATGAAGAAGTAGCCGGTTTGCTCAAAGAAGCAAAATCAGTGGTGATCGTTCCTGGCTACGGCATGGCAGTAGCAAAAGCACAATACCCAATCTATGAATTGGTACAAACACTCCGGAAAGCCGGTAAAACCGTTCGCTTTGCCATTCACCCGGTAGCGGGCCGCTTGCCAGGTCACATGAACGTGTTGCTCGCTGAGGCCAATGTCCCTTACGATATCGTGCTTGAGATGGACGAGATCAACGATGATATGCCAGATACGGATGTGGTGATGGTGATTGGTGCCAATGATGTAGTAAACCCAAGCGCACAGGACGATCCTGCCAGCTCTATTTATGGCATGCCGGTAATTGAAGCCTGGAAAGCGGAAAAGGTCATCATCATGAAACGATCCATGTCAGCCGGCTACTCTGGCGAAGATAATCCTTTATTCTACAAACCGAACTCTGAAATGCTGTATGGTGATGCCAAAGACAGCGTGGAGAAAATTCTCGGTTACCTGAAAAGCTAGTGCGTTTTCGCGATGAGCATCTATTATAGGCGCCGCTATATGCGGCGCTTTTTTATATGATTTCCTTGGTAGTATCAGCTCTTTTATTCGGGGCAAAACGGTTTGCGCAGTGCGTAAAATTACGTAATTTAGGTAAACTCAAACTAAACGTCAATGACCAGGTTTCGCGCGCTGCCTGCCTTTGTGGCTATTACCTTTTCCCTCAATCTTTTTTCACAATCCGATACAGAGATAAAGCCGGCCTCGGTGTCGTTGCCTGAGGTATTGCTGAGCTTTGATGCTGTCATGAATGCCGGAAGGGTAGAGTTGACCTGGTCTTCGAACACCGAACTCAATAACCATCATTTCACCGTCGAGAGATCGAAAGATGCACGGGACTTTACTGAATTTTTAACCATCCGAAATTTTGGTAATAACAGCAACCTTATTAGTTATTTTGATGTTGATTATGCGCCGTTTCAAGGCATTTCCTACTACCGGCTCACGCAAACCAACGCCGAAGGTTATACCCTATCATCGCGGTTGGTATCTGTTGATAATCATGGCATGAACGAGGTGCTTAGCCTGGCAGATTCTGGGGATGCCACCGATAGTAGCGCGGCAGATGCCGAAACGCATGAAGAGATTGTCGTGTTGCGCGACGAAAAGGGAGAAGAACGCATGTCAAAAGTAATAGTCGATGCCAATGACGAACTCCGTATGTCGTCTGATATCAGCCCCAAGTTAGACAATGGAACTTATGTGATCATTGCGGCCTCAGATAATAAGCTCTACAGTAAAGTTATTAAAATCATGCAATAACCTAGAATAAGCCGGCATCGGCTGTTCTGATCCAGGCTTCGTTGCCGTTTTCCAGCTTGATGTTGGTCCAGTCGGTGGTTGTTTCCAACACACGCACACGCGTACCTTCATGCAGGCTGAATTTGGATCCCGAGGTATTGCTGGGCTCCTCGTGTGTTTTGGTTTCAGGTGCCGTGATAATCGCAAAACGGTTGTTTTGTTTGTCGTGAAGCTCGGTGTAACCAAGTATCATTGATACCATAAATACCGCAAGAAATAATAAGCCCGCGAAAAAGCCCATGCGTTTCAGGGCCATGCGTTGCGATACAAAGAATAGAAATAATAAGATCAAAGAGGCGATGAGGCTGGTTATGCTTAGCCAGGCCCAACCGGAGGTACTTAATGCATTCACAACGCTTGACTTAATAACTCCCAAAAAGAAATTTTCCTTGCTCTCTATTTTGTCAATCGTTTTTTCATTGGCAATGCGGAGGTTCGTCAATACATCTTCGTTATCGGGTTTTAGTTTACGGGCCAGTTCGTATTGGTAAATTGCTTTACCGAGTTGCTTGTTCTTGTAATAAGCATTGCCCAGGTTATAATGCAACTTGTACGACGAAAGGCCTTCTGCCAATATGGATTCGTACAGGGTAATGACTTCCTTGTATTTTTTCTCCGCATATAATTTTTCAGCTTCTCCAGGTGCAGGCAGCTTTGCTTTCGATGCCAGCGCCGGACCTGCAGTGAATAGGGCTATCCAGAAAAAGAAAATAAATGAAAATGGTTTCATGTGCTCTTTTGGTTCTTCGTTATTTTTTGATCTGGTTTTCGAGTTGAGAGATCAGTCCTACCGTATCGTGGTACACTTTTTTCAGATCTCCGGTTACCGCGCTGGGCGCATACTTGGCATATTCACAGGTATTGAGGGTGTCGAGAAGTTGCAGGCGCGTTTGGTCGTCAACCTGCCGTTGTTCCAACATGGCTAAAATACGCTCTTTCGAAAGATCTGCAACCGGAAGTCCGAGCTTATCACTAATGTAGCGATGGAGTGCATTGAGAACCTCGTTAAAGAACTCGTCCTTGCGGTTGGCAAGCATGTGTTTCTCAGCAGCAGAAAGCTGTTTTTTTGCCATCCGGGCCGCTTTACGCTCTTTAACCGCCGAGAGGTCGCTGTTGGCCTTGATACGCTGCCTGGCAATGACCACAGCGCCAAGGAATGCGAGGCATGGAATAACAAGCATCGCGTAATGGCGTGCCGATGAAAAGAATTCATCTTGCGTTTCTTCAAGCTCCAGGTCGCCCGTTTTAATGTAGCGGATATCGTTTTCCGTTTCTTTCAAGCCTTTTTTGTGAGGAACAATTACCTGTGCCGAACCCGCTTCACCTTCCAATACGGTGAGCTTCATGTCTGGAGAAGGCAATTTCACGTATTGCTTTTTTTCCGGATCAAAGTAGCTAAAATTGAGTTTATCGATCATAAACTCGCCCTTTTCGCGCGGAATGATGAGGTAGTCAAACGTTTTGCTACCACTCACGCCACCCGCAGTTTTAATTGTTTCAGTGCTTTTGGGGTCGTAAGTTTCAAAGCTCTCTGGCAATTCGGCTTTTGGCGCTTCGAGCAGAGCAATATTGCCACGGCCGGTTATCGTCAGTTTGATGTTAACAGCATCATTGGCCTTTACCTGTTCTTTGCTCAACTCGGCTTTATAGGAAAAATTACCGACAGCACCGCTAAAGCCTTCCGGTTTGCCTTCTTCCGGTAGTTCTTTCACTTCCACTTTCACCGGTTTGCTTTTCACTTTCACCGCAACATCTTCGTACCCGCCGGACCCAAAAAATTGTTCGAAAATATTGCGGGGTTGCTTCTGCGTGGCGCGCCTTACAATGCATTCCAGTTCTACCGGTTCGATTGTAATGGTGCCGCTGCGTTGTGGGAAAAGGTAAACTTTGCTGTATTCCGCTACAATATAGGTTACGCCGTTAATGACTTCCTGCTGTGGGTTGATCTGTCGGTTTCCTTCTTCTTGTTGCGACCAGAAACCATTGTAAGGAGGGAATTTGATATTCTGAAAACCCCTCAGGTCGAGACGGGAATAGGCTTTTTGCGTTACCGTAATCTGTTCACCGATATAGCATTTGCTTTTGCTAAGGTATGTGCGCAGAAACAAATCTTCGTTATTGATTTCGTTGCCCATGGCCTGGTTGTCGGATTGAGCGCCCTGACCCGCCTGGCCGCTGCCTTTCGTGACTTCAATCACAATAGGCGCTGTTTCCAGTTTTTGATTGCCATTGGCCATTACCGAAGCCGGACCAATGGTAACCTTTCCTTCTTTTTTGGCCGAAATAATAAATGAGATCGTGGTGGATTGCGACATGCTGCCATTCACAATGCTCATGCTTTGACTTTGATTAGGGCCTGCAAGAATATTGAAATCTTTCAGGTTGGAATATACCAGGTTGTTTCCCGGCCCATTCAGGGTAAAAGCGATCTGGAACGGTTCACCAACCGTGACTTTGTTCTTACTTACCTGCGCATAGAATGCAGGCGTTTGTGCCTTTGTTGCAAAAGCAATGCATACGCCAATAATGATGAGCAGTTGTTTAAGCATATTTTTCTTTACCAGTCTTTATCAATGTTTTTCCGTTGTCCTTCTCCTTTTTTATCGCGTAACTTCTGATTGTTTTTCTCCGAGTTTTTAAGCGCATTCAGCATTTGTTCAGCCTGTTCTTTGCTCATTTGTGGCGGCTGTGCTTCCTGCTTATCTTTATCGTTAGGGTTATTTACCTTTTCCTTGTCTTTTTCCTGTTGCTGTTTATCCTGGTTTTGTTTGTTCTGATCCTGGTTTTTATTTTGATTTTTCTGTTGCTCTTTCAACTTGCGCTGGGCATAAGCAAGATTGTACCGGGTATCTTCATCTTTTGGGTTTAACTTCAGTGCTTTTTTATAGCCCATCACGGCATCTTCATAGCTTTTTTGCTGGAGTTTGGCATTGCCGTAATTATGCCATGCCTTTTGCGCCGTATCTGTATTAGCGGTAGATTTTGCTGTTACTTCAAATTGCTCAGCGGCCTGGTCGAATACCAAATTGGCTGCCGAATCCGGTGTCATGCGTTTATCAGGCACCGGCACTTTTCCGGTTCTAATCAACGAAGCCGTTTGGTATAAGGCATCGCCAAGGTTGAAGTTCGCTTTATAGTAATTTGGATTTTCCTTCAGCGCTTTTTTGTACAAATTCGAAGACTCGAGCACTTTGCCACCAAAATAAGATTTGTTGCCGTCGTGCAGAACTTTCTTTTCCTGCTGCGCATGCCCGGTAAGCACCACGCAAAGCAGCAAAACAGCCATGTATGAATATTTAAGCCCTTTTTGCATCATTAAATAAGTTCAGTTTTTTCCAGAGCTTGCTCACCCGCTCCGAGATCAATGCTTCAATAACGAGCAGCAAAAGCGCTGCGCCCAGAAACCACTGGAACTGATCTTCGTAATCGGTGTACATTTTGCTCTCCATTTCCTTTTTGTCCATTTCCTCGATCTTACTCATGATGGCATCCAGGCCTATATCGGCACTCGTCGCCTGAACATATACGCCATTGGTGGCAGCAGCTATGTCTTGCAGGATCTTCGGATCGAGTTTCGTGACAACCGTATTACCTTGTTTGTCTTTTTTGTAGCCCGATGGTACCCCATTTACCATATTAGGAATCGGTACGCCGCTTTCTGAGCCCACACCAATAGCGTGAATGGTTACATTTTTTTTAGCAGCCTCTTCGGCAGCCGATACCGCGTCGTCCTCCTCGTTTTGTTCTCCATCGGTAATGATCACAATGGCCTTGTTTTTCCCTTCGTCCTTGCCGAAACTTTCGAGTGAGGTATTAATAGCTGCCGCGATATTAGTACCCTGAACAGGCACCACTTTCGGGTTGATGCTTTCCAGGAAAAGTTTTGCGGCACCGTAGTCTGTTGTAATTGGCAACTGTACATAGGCCTCGCCGGCAAATACAACAATGCCGAGCCTGTCACCCTGCAATTTGTCGATCATTTTTTCAAGGGCAATTTTTGCACGTTCCAGCCGGTTAGGCGTTAAATCCTGCGCCATCATGCTATTCGATACATCGAGGCAAACCATGATGTCGGCGCCTTCCCGTTTTACTTCCTGCGTTTTACTGCCTGTTTGCAGGTTGCAAATGCCAAGGATCAGAAATGCCAGGCCCAACATCAGCAAAATGAAACGGCTTGTTTTTTTTGCCCTCGATACATCCGGCGTCAATTGCCCTATCAGCGCATTATCGCCCAGCTTTCTCAAGTTGCGCCGGGTTTTTGCCACGTACCAGGCATACACCAATACGCAGAATGGGATCAACGCAAAGGCATAAAAATAGTCGGTATTTTCGAACTTAAACATTAGGGTATGGCTCTAAACACAAATCGTTTTAATAAAAATTCAAGCATCAGTAAAAACAGCGCTGCTAGTGCCAACGGTAAAAAATGTTCGGCCTTATTGGTGAAGCTCTTTTCGCTGATAATGGTTTTCTCCAGCTTATCGATTTCACGGTACGTATTTTCCAGGCTTTCTTTGTCGGTTGCACGGAAATATTTTCCCCCTGTCATTTTCGCGATCTTCGTCATCGTTTCGTCGTCGATGTCCACATCCACATAATCGTACTCGATTTCGCCATTTGGATACACAGCTACCGGTTGCAGGGCTTTGCCTTTTGAACCAACACCAATACAATACACCCGCACACCAAATGTCCGCGCAATTTCCGCAGCCGTAAGCGGCGCAATTTCCCCCACATTGTTTACGCCGTCGGAAATCAGGATCACCACTTTACTTTTGGCTTTGCTGTCTTTTACACGGGCCACGCCGTCGGCAAGACCAAGACCAATCGCCGTACCCTGATCGAGCATGCCGGCTTTAATGTCTTTGAACATGTTTTTGATGATCTTATGATCGGTTGTCAAAGGACATTGCGTAAAAGCCTGACCGCCAAACACCACAAGGCCGATCTTGTCGTTAGGTCGCGCATCGATAAAATCGGCAAGAACATCCTTGGCCACTTCTAAACGGTTGGGCTTAAAATCTTTTGCCAGCATCGATAGCGAGAGATCGAGGCTCACCACAATGTCTATTCCTTCTGTTTTCGTGTCTTTCCAGCTGCTGCGCGACTGAGGCCGGGCAATCGCCAGGATGAGAAAAGAAATGGCCAGTAAGCGCAGAAAAAAGAGCACATGCCTGAATTTGGCGCGCAAGGAGGGTTTTACGCCTGCCAATAGATGAAAAGAGGAGTAATTGAACTCGCCTTCAAACGTTTTGAGCCGGTACAGATACCAGGCCAACATGACCGGTATAACAAGGAATAGCCAAAACCAGTGTTTTTCTGCAAATTGTATATCCGAAAAATAAGATAGCACGATGGTTAGGCTTTTTTAATGGATTCGTTAAAAGGTTGTGGTGCGGGTTGCGGCTCCTCTTCGCGCAGGGTTCCCCGCACAAAGTCAAAGGCATTGTCGAGCGTCAATGTATGTTCGGCTTCTACCGGAATTTGCTTGGCGAATTTCACGAAGTCTGACAGGGTAAGGATCTGCCGTAGTTTATTTTTACTTTCCTGGTCAACCACCTGCGTTTTAAAAACGTGCAGGATCTCGTCCGAAGTCAGTTCCAGAGCGTTAACGCGGAAGCGTTGTTCGATGTAAAGGCGGATGGTATCGGCAATAGACGAATAGTATTCCTTGATACGGTTTTCTTTCCAAACGGCTTCCGATTTAATTTTTTCAAGCATTTCAAACGCCAGTACATGGGCCGGAACCTTGGGTGTTGTATCCACCACCGGTATTTCTGCCGGTTTCCGCTTGCTTAGCCGCACGAGAATAAGTACCAGGATCAATACCGCAACCAGTACTCCCAGGCTCATGTATATTTCCGGCAGGTACCACTTCCAGTCGAATGGCTCATCGAATGGCACTTTGATATCTTTGATCTTTGCAAGGGCTGTATCGGTTGGCACGGTATTTACCGACAGAAGCAAGGGCTCTGTTAACAGTAAATTACTGCTGTCGTTGTTCAGCGTAAATTTAAAAGGCGGAATGGCGTAGTAGCCCGAATCGAACGAGGTAATAGTAAGCTGGACATGCTGTTGGATCACATTCGGATTTGATTTGTCGGGAATGGTCGTGTCGATTTTGGTAATATTTAATACCTCGATCTCTTTTTTCAGTGTATCCTCAAATTTTGGCCACGCGATGGAAAGCTGTTTGGAGGCAGTGACATCGTAACGCAGGTAAACATCCAGTTTGGTTTGCTCGCCAATGCGAATGCTGTTCGAATCCAGCACGGCATGTACTTCAACCTGGGCACGCGTAGCCATAAAGGCCACTAAGGCCAAGAGAAAGAACAGGTGCTTTTTAAATATCATCATATCGGTTGAATGCTTCTTTTTCAGATCTTTTTACCGTGTTATCGTTTTTTAAACAAGTTCATCAATGGCTTCACATAACCTTCCTGGGTATTGATGGTCGTGAAATCGACCCCGGCACGGTTA
>DAIUED010000143.1:0-8368 GCA_036845295.1 Bacteroidota bacterium | reverse complement strand
TGGATCCAATCTTACCGCGACCTGCCTATCCTCGTCAATCAATGGGCCAATGTGGTGCGTTGGGAAATGCGCACACGCCTGTTTCTGCGCACGACCGAATTTTTATGGCAGGAAGGCCACACCGCACACGCTACGCGGGAAGAAGCTATTGCCGAAACGAAGCAAATGCTGGAGGTGTATGCCGATTTTGTAGAGAACTACATGGCGGTGCCTGTGGTAAAAGGGGTAAAAACAGCGAATGAGCGTTTTGCGGGTGCCGACGACACATACTGTATCGAAGCGTTGATGCAGGACGGTAAAGCCTTACAGGCGGGCACCTCTCACTTCCTTGGTCAGAATTTCGCCAAGGCGTTTGATGTGAAATATGTGACCAAAGACAATAAGCAGGAATATGTGTGGGCTACGTCATGGGGCGTGTCCACGCGGCTGATGGGTGCACTCATCATGAGCCACAGCGACGACAACGGCCTCATCATTCCTCCGAAGCTGGCACCGATACAGGTTGTGATCGTGCCGATCTACAAAGGCGACGAAGGCCTGGCGAAAGTGTCTGAAGTGGCAAACAGCATCAAGAAAAAACTACAGACCAAAGGCATTACTGTGAAATACGATGACCGCGACTCACAACGCCCGGGTTGGAAATTTGCCGATTATGAACTGAAAGGCGTGCCTGTGCGCATTGCCATCGGCGAACGCGACCTGGCAAACGGCACCGTGGAACTTGCCCGCCGCGACAACCTGACAAAAGAAACTGTGAGCATTGAGGGCATCGAAGACCTGATTGGAAAATTGCTGGAAGATATTCAAAGCAATTTATTTGAACGGGCTAAACAACGCACACAAAACCTCACCACCAAGGTAAACAGCTACGAGGAGTTTAAGAAAGTACTCGAAGAAAAAACAGGTTTCATCTCAGCGCACTGGGACGGTACACCCGAAACAGAAGAAAAGATCAAGGAAGAAACGAAAGCAACCATCCGCTGCATACCGCTCGACAATGAACAAGAAGCCGGCGTGTGTGTTTATAGCGGAAAGCCAAGTACCCAACGCGTATTATTCGCAAAAGCGTATTAAATTGCTGATAGCCGGGGAACGGAAAACCTGTTTACTTTCCCCGCTAGAAGCGAAACAACAGAGAGCATAACTTTATTATCATTATTAAACAACACAGATCGTAAATCAGAATTATGTCAACATTGATTATCTTCCGTCACGGACAAAGCGTTTGGAATCTTGAAAATAAATTTACCGGCTGGGTGGATGTGGAGCTTACCGAAAAAGGTGTGCAGGAGGCTAAAAATGCCGGCGAAAAGCTGAAGTCTTTTAGATTCGACCTGGCTTATGCTTCGGATCTGAAACGCGCCCAGAACACGCTGAAAACCGCGCTGGAAGTGGCAGGCCAGCCCAATGTACCCACTACATATAACAAAGCGCTGAACGAACGCATGTACGGCGACTTGCAGGGGCTCGACAAAACGGAAACAGCAAAAAAATTCGGCGACGAGCAGGTGAAGATCTGGCGCCGTAGCTACGACATTGCGCCACCGAACGGCGAAAGCCTGAAAGACACGGCGGCCCGTGTAATTCCTTACTACCAACAGGAGATAGAACCTAAACTGAAAGAAGGGAAAAACGTGGTGATTGCCGCCCATGGCAACAGCCTGCGCGCGTTGATCATGCACCTCGAGCACATGACGCCCGAGCAGATCCTTGAATTTGAGATTGGCACCGCAGTGCCCCGCCACTATGAGCTAGACGCCAACCTAACTGTTTTAAAAGCCGAAAATCTCTGATCCCATGTCCCAGCAACAGTTCATGAACTCAAACAGCAAGACGATTGCCATCGATTTCGACGGCACCATCGTAGAGCACGATTTTCCGAGGATCGGGAAAGAAATGCTGTTTGCTTTCGCAACGATCAAAGCCCTTCATAAAAAGGGTCACAAGCTCATTCTTTGGACCTACCGCACGGGCGATCTGCTGGAAGAGGCCGTGGAGTATTGCCGGAAAAACGGTGTGGAGTTTTACGCGGTGAATAAAAATTACCCGGAAGAAGTGATGAACGACGGCACAGCCCGCAAGCTGATTGCCGATATTTTCATCGACGACCGCAACGTGGGTGGTTTCCCGGGCTGGAGTACGGTATGGCAAACCCTGCACCCGGAGGGTGGCGATTTCAACCATGTATTTACAAACCCGGAGGCCCACCAGAATTACCGGAAAGAGAAGACTTTTTTTCAGAAACTGTTCGGAAAAGACTAAATCATTACCATGAAGAAGATCATTTTAAAAAGCAGAGAGGAAATTGAATTGATGCGGGAAGCTGCCTTGAGCGTATCGCGCACCCTGGGCGTGATTGCCAAAGAAATTAAACCCGGTGTTACCTCACTGTACCTTGATAAAATTGCCGAAGAATATATCCGCGATAATGGCGGATCGCCGCTGTTCAAAGGCATGTACGATTTCCCGAACGCGCTGTGCATGTCGCTCAACGAATCGGTGGTGCATGGTATTCCCAACAACAAACCACTGCGCGAAGGCGATATCATTTCGGTGGATTGCGGGGTGAAAAAAAATGGCTATTGTGGCGACCACGCCTATACGTTTGCGGTGGGCGAAGTAAAACCGGAAGTAAGGCGTTTGCTCGACGTGACCCTGGAATGCCTTTACCTGGGTATCGAGCAGTTTGAAAACGGCAACCGCGTGGGTGACATCGGCTACGCCATTCAGTCGCATGCCGAAAAGAACGGCTACGGCGTTGTACGCGAGCTGGTTGGCCACGGACTGGGCAAAGACCTTCACGAGGGGCCGGATGTGCCTAATTTTGGGAAACGCGGGGATGGCCCCAAACTGAAAGATGGCATGGTGCTGGCGATAGAACCCATGATCAACATGGGCAAACGCCAGGTTCATTTCCTGAGCGACGGCTGGACGGTGCTTACGGCCGATCGTCTTCCATCGGCTCATTTTGAGCACGACGTAGCCATGATTGATGGCAAACCGGAGATTTTATCGACCTTTCAATACGTGGAAGAAGCCCTCGGAATTAACCCGTCAGTGTCAAAAACACCTTAAAATATTTATTTTGTTATTTCGCTAAAAAGTATTTACTTGCATAGGTTTTTGAGCCAATAAATAATTCAATTATGACGATGAACACGACTAATTTTAAGCTGAAATCAAAAGTTCTTGCTTTAGGTTTGCTTTCTGTATTTATTTCTTCATGCGGCGATCCCAAGCCTACCGAGGAAACAAATGATAATCTTCCTGACACTGACACTGTAAAAGCGATCGGTTTAAATGTAGGCGGAAAATTGTTCAGCGTGCCTTCCCCTATCCAAACTGCACTATTGGTGCAGAAATCAGGCGTTTCTTACGATAAAGAGATTTTGAACCCTGGGAACCGCAACGGCCAGTATTTGTCGGACTACAGCAAATCGCTGAACCTGGGCATTTATGGTGCCGACCTGGGCTATGTGAGCATGTACAACCAAACGATGGACGCTTTAGGCTACCTGGGCGCGGTGAAACAACTTGCTGATAAACTCGGCGTTTCTGCGGCATTCGATCAGCAAACAATGAAACGCATTAACGATAACATTTCCAATAAAGACAGTATGCTGGTGTTGGTGGGCATTGCTTACCGCGCAAGCGACGCTTACCTGAAAACCAATAAGCGCACCGAGATCAGCAGTTTGATCCTCACCGGCGGCTGGATCGAAAGTATGCACTTTTGCATCAACGCTTACAACAAGAAACCGACGGACGAGATCAAATACCGCATTGCAGAGCAAAAACAAGCGCTCAGCAGCATCACAGACCTTATCCGTTCGCACAACATTTCTGATGCCGGCGAACTGCTTAAAGACCTGGAAGCGCTTTCCAAAACTTATGAAGGTGTAACCATGAAATACAATTACGTAGAGCCTACAACGGATGAAGCGAAAAAAATCACTTACATCAACAGCACAACCGAAATTTCGGTGAGCAAAGAGCAGCTGGACGAGATCGCCAAGCAGATCACGGCGATGAGGGATAAAATCATTAACGCTAAATCTTAATTAACTTACACCGAAACATGAAGAAGAATTTATATAAAGCCTTTTTAGTAATCGCTATTTTTGGTTTATCGAATGCCGCCAAAGCTCAATGCGACTCTATTGCCAATTTGTGCGCTAAACATATCATCGCGCAGTTTATTTCCGATGGACAGTCATACCGCTCACTGTTACTCAACTCTGAGGAAACAGCAGAGTTTCACACAACCTTTTTCGGCGAAACAACTTACCGCCTGGCTGCATGCAGCGGGAAGAGCGACGGCAACCTGATCTTTAACATCTACGACCAGGATCGCCACCTGTTGTTCACGAATAAGAACTATTCTAACGCTCCTTACTGGGACTTTAAAGTGAAATCGACCTTGGAGTGCACCATTGAAGCTCAGCTGGATGCGAATAAAAATGCTGGCTCGGGCTGTGCGGTAATCCTGATAGGTTTCAAACAAAAATAAAGCAGTTTCAGAATATTTGAAAAGGATAAGGTTTCTAAGGCTTTATCCTTTTTTTATTTTATCATCATACCAATAGTTATGAAACGTTCGCTCACACTCCTGTTACTGATGCATGGCTGTGCGGCTTTCACGCAAGTTCCCTGCTCAGAAAACTTCCGAATCGACACGACGGTCATCAACCGGTTTACTTATGCCCGCGAAGCGGTAGAGATGATGGAAGTTACCATTAAACATGATTACCAAATCCAGTTTATTCGCAAGAACGATAAAACCTTTCTGCGGATCGTGGTACGCGATAACCTGGGCTTTGGACAGATTGGCGAGTTCGTGCTGATCTGCGGCAAAAAGCAAATCTATGACAAAGATGTGAAGCTGGTAACGATCGATAAGAGCAGTGGCTGGTTCATCCTGGAGCTGAACCCCAATTACATCCAAACTATCCGCGATCTGGGCATATCCAGAATTATATTCCGAGACACGGTAGAATTCGTCGTTCCGAAAAGCGATTCGGAAAAGATCCGGCAAACAGCCTCATGTTTTTTTGACGCGGTGGTTCCGAAGTGATCAGCGCAATGCCAAGGTTGTTTACCGAAAAATTTAAAACGACAGACGCTTTTAGGAACACCTTGACAGATGGAACTAGTTCTCCGCATTGACCGACGCGTAATGTAACGGGCGATGCTGATCTATTTCCTGCAGGTATTCACATCTACTTTATTGGCTTTTCACCGATTTTTTTTATCTTAGTCTAGCAACTTAATCGCTCTTTCATCATGAAACTATCTGTATGCGTGCTCAGCCTGGCTTTCGCCCTTATCTTATCGTCTTTCAACCATCCAAAAGAGCCGGCAAGCACATCAACAGCCACTGGGATATACGGTGTAGCCAGTCGCGGAAGCCTTCCTTATACTTTGGAGCTTTCCCTGAATGCCGACCATACCTTTCACTATGTGAATAATTCAGTGCCGGAAAAAGCGATCGATGTAACCGGCACCTGGGAACAACATGGCGATAAGGTAAAACTGCGCGACTACAGCACTAAATTTGCGATTAACGACACCTGGAAAATAGACGGCTGCGGCTGTTTAAAATCCAGGAAAGGCCTCGAATTCACACGGCTTTGCAACCTCAGTGCTGAGAACCACTAAGCTACTGCTTCACACCATTCAGGTAAACACTCTCTATTAGGTTGCTACCAAACGAATACGGGATAAACCCGTAGGAACTGATGGGTTTGGTAATGAAGAAATTCGCCTTCTTACCAATGGTGATGCTCCCGACCTCGTGCGACAAATGCATGGCATAAGCGGAATTGATGGTACAGGCATTGATCACCTCCTCGGGCGTGAGTTTGTATTGTACGCAGCCCAGGCTCATCATAAAGTTCATGTTCCCGCTCGGACAGCTTCCCGGATTGAAATCGCTGGCGAAGGCAATGGCAAGACCTGCGTCGATCATCTGTCGTGCCGGAGGTAACGGCAGGCCGAGAAAAAAAGCCGCACCAGGCAGCACAGTAGGCATGGTTGAAGCATTTGCCAACAAAGCAATATCTTCGTCGTTGCAATACTCGAGATGATCGACGCTAATGGCGCCGCATTCCACACCAGCCCTGATGCCACCGTGGTGGCTCATCTGTTCGGCATGTACTTTAGGGATCAGACCATGTTTTTTTCCGGCCTCAAGGATGGCTTTTGTTTCTTCATAAGAAAAATAATTCTGCTCACAAAACACGTCGATGTAATCGGCTAACTTTTCGGCAGCTATGGCCGGCAGCATCTCGTCGATGATGAGCCGGATATAGCCCGCTTTATCGTTTTTATACCCTACAGGCAAGGCATGCGCGCCAAGGAAAGTTGCTTTCACCGGTAGCAGATTCAGGTCTTTGATGCGTTTAATCACCCTAAGCATTTTTAACTCACTTTCTACGCTGAGTCCATACCCACTTTTGATTTCGATGCTGCCTGTTCCCTGCGCAATCACTTCTTTCACGCGCACCATCGCCTGTTCAAACAATTCGTCTTCGCTGGCGCCATGAAGGCGTTTCGCCGAATTGAGGATGCCGCCGCCACGTGCAAATATTTCTTCGTAGCTTAAGCCATTGATGCGATCCACAAATTCGCCCTCGCGGTTGCCCGCATACACGATGTGCGTATGGCTGTCGGCATAACATGGCAATACCAAACGTCCTTCGGCATCTATGATCTCGAGGCCTTTCCAATCCTCTATACCGGGAAACTCGCTCATCGGTCCATAGTCGGCAATGATGCCGTTGTCTATTGCGAGCCAGGCATTTTCAATGCAAGGCAATTCTTTCATGGCGTTGCCACTTACTTTTAAAATTCCGGCTTCGCGCACTTGCACCAGAGACTTGATATTTTTAATAAGCAGTTTATCGGACATACTATAATAGGATTGTTGACGTTATTAAACAACGTTACAAAGCTACATGAAAAATCAGATTGTTCTCAGAATGCGTTCCAATGTTTTGCATAAAAGGCGTTCAGGATCGTCCGATCTGCCGTAATGTGATTAAAACACCGGTTCCTTTTTGTCCTATCATTCCAACATGCTTACCTGAAACCCCGGGCCTGCTTCGCATGCCTTATAACAAACAAAAACACAACCAATCAATCCTCTATAGCCCATGAAAACGTCACGCTCCTACTCTCTACTCGCCTTAGTTGCCATTCAATTTAGTACACATGGAACCTTCGCCCAGCAGCACCAGGATTCTATCGCTGTACCGAAAAATGAAATCGGTATCAGTATCGTCCCATACATTCTCTTAACAAACAGCGACATCGACGGGGAAAATCCCCTGGCCCATGTCTTTTACAAACGACGGCTGAGCAATCGCCTTTATGGCCGGCTGGCACTGGTTTTGAATAATGGAGCGTCCAATGGCAAATTTCAGAATTATGCGAGTATCAAAACGCAATCGAATACGAATGCCTACCTCGAATCCCGCTATTACACGGGAAACAATTACTTGCAATACTTGGCTGGTTTTGAGGGCCGCTGGGGACGAAAAAACGTGATGCAATTTACAGGTGTGGATCTCGGTTATGCCTATTACAAATCTGAAGCTGAAACACGCACTCACACCATCGTCAGCCCATCCGGAATTGTTACAGACAGTACGGTTGCACAATACCGGTACACCAACCAAAGCGTTGCTGTTAATCCGTTCTACGGATTGACCCTTGGCATCAGCAAGCACTTTTTCATCACGGCACAAGTCGGCCTCAACCTTCAACTGAACGCGAGTGATGCCAAAAAAGTAATCGACACAAGAGCAACGTCTTACGAGGGCGGCAAATCTTTTAACTTCGATCTGCACTTTGGAGGTGTGGCAAATCATATTGCTGTGTGCTACCGGTTTTAGCGGTTTTTCGCGCACCATCGTCTTTTAGAGAACTATCACTCCGCAAAAAAGCTCATAGAACAACAGCAGATCCCGTCGCAAGGCGGGATTTTTTTGACCATCAACTTCGAAAGCCGGCGATCTCTCCGGTTGCATATCTTAAAAAAAACGCCGGTAAACAATTCCGAAAAATCGTCTACCGGCATGCCAGCTGATATAAGCCTTAATCCCTGGCGGTAAGTTTTAGTGAGCTCTACAGTTATAAGCAAGGCTAAACGGGTTCATGCGAAGACCAGCCTTACTGTTTTACAAAATTCTTTTCAATGGTGCGCCCGTCTTTAGACTGAAGCTTCATGAGATACATTCCGTTTGGCAAGGCGGAAATATTCAGGTCCATTTTAGAGGTCTGCTCTTCGTTGTTGCTGATGAGCTCCTGGCCGGTAGCCGAATATACTTTATACGACTGAACAATGGTGGATGAACCCAATGACACC
>DAIUED010000142.1:0-8374 GCA_036845295.1 Bacteroidota bacterium | reverse complement strand
TGGCGCAATCTATTTTTCAATTGGGCGGCAATACCGGCACTGCTATTGGCCCGATGCTGGTAGCCGCACTCGTCGTCAGGCACGGGCAACTTTACCTGGCCTGGTTTCTTCTTTTCGCCATTCTTGGCATGCTGATCCTCATCCGCGTTGGCAACTGGTATAAAGCCCATCTTGCATTACGCGCTGCAGGCAAGGCCGGAACACACGAGCAGCCGCATGACATTCCGCGCAGCCGCGTGGTGCTTTCCATTGCCATATTGCTGGTACTCATCTTTTCGAAATACTTTTACTTAACGAGCATTACGAGCTACTACACCTTTTACCTCATGCAGAAATTTCATTTGTCTATATCCGAATCGCAGTTTCGCTTATCGCTGTTTCTTATTTCGGTGGCTGCCGGAACGTTCCTGGGCGGCCCGCTGGGCGATCGTTTCGGGCGGAAGATCATCATTTGGGTTTCTATTCTGGGCATTGCACCATTCACGCTGCTGCTGCCTCATGTAAACCTTTTCTGGACCAGCGTTCTTACGGTGATCATCGGTGTAATCATGGCTTCGGCATTTTCTGCCATATTGGTTTATGCGCAGGAGTTGCTTCCGGGAAAGATCGGGATGATCTCTGGATTGTTCTTTGGCTTTGCCTTTGGCATTGCCGGCATTGGCTCTGCCCTTCTCGGCAACCTCGCTGATCGCACCAGCATCAGCTACGTATTTAACCTATGTGCTTATTTGCCGCTGCTTGGCATCATCACTGGCTTTCTTCCGAACATCCGTTCATCGAAGCGCACTTGAAGTAGCCCTGAAACGAGATGGCTGCTATACGCCGAGAATTTCTTTCAGGCGCGTGTAACCCGTGCGACTCAACGGCACCTTTTTTCCACTTTTTAAAATGGCCATGTAGGTGTTTTTTTCGAGCGGCTCTATCTTGGTGAGTTCCTGAAGATTGATGATGTATGAGCGGTGGGTGCGGAAAAACCTGGAACTATCCAGTACCTGCTCATAATAATTCATCGTTTTCTTTTTGAGGTAGTAGCTGTCCCTGGTAAAGAGCTTGACGTAGTCGTCGTAGGCTTCAATGTACATCACGTCTTGCACCGGCACAATCCGAATATCGCTGCCGTTTTTCACAACGATCCGGTTATGATCGTCGGGCTGCTTGGTACCCGAGTCGAGCAGCGACTGGATGTTTTTGGCAGCGGCTGGTGCCGGCTCTGTTTTGGCGGTGTATTTTTCAAGAGCCTGATCGAAACGCTCTTTACTGAACGGCTTTAGCAGGTAATCGACCGCATTTGATTCGAAGGCTTTGATGGCATACTCGTCGAAGGCCGTTGCAAAGATCACTGAAGGTACGCTATCCAGCAATTCAAGCATTTCAAAACCGTTGATCTTCGGCATCTGAATATCGAGGAAAATAAGATCGGGCTTATGCTGCATGATGGCTTTCACGCCCTGGAAACCGTCGCTGCACTCGGCTACGACCTCTATTTCCGGATGTTGTTGCAGGTATTCCTGCACAACCATTCTTGCCAATGGCTCGTCATCTATAATCACTACTTTCATATCGGTTGGTTTGTTGCTTGCATCGCTGGTTTAAAAAGGTGGCTTTTTTCTGAACCGCTCAGCCTTGCGGGATCCTTAAAATACTGATGAATTGATTTCCGTTTTTTTCTGTTACCATCAGGTCATTACGCGAATAGAGCAGGAACAAGCGACGCTGCACCGAGCTCAGTCCAAAGCCTGTTCCCTTGCTGGCCAGTTGTGTCTTCGCATCGAAAGGATTCTCGACTTTCACGTGAAGCAAGCCATTTTTGGCATAGGTGGAGATCCGTATCAAAATCTCATCTACGGTATCATACAAGCCAAACTTAATGGCATTTTCAACAATAGGCTGCAACAGGAGCGGCGGAATATGCATGCCCAGCGTTTCATCCGGCACATCGATATCCACCGAAAGCCGGTGACCGAAGCGGACTTTCTCTATTTCAAGATATAGTTTCAACTGCTCAAGTTCTTCTTTAAATTCCACGTTTTGCTGTTCGTCTTTTTTCAGTGTCCCGCGCAAAAAATCGGAGAGCTGCTGGATCATCTTTCTGGCTTCATTCGGGCGGCTACCCGCCAGGGCGCTGATGGAGTTAAGACTGTTGAATAAAAAATGAGGCTGCAATTGCTGACGCAGTTTGGCCAACTCAGCATCTTTTACCAGTTGTTCGGCGTGGTTTCGCCGCTCCTCCTGTTCTTTTTGGTCCCTCAGCAATGTCCACATCCAATTCAGCATGGTTACAAAAGCCATGACCAACAGCGAAATAATAAACCGAACAGGGATGGACTTATACAGAAAATCATGGTAAGCATCGGTATTGCCAAGTGCGTACCTAAGGGTAAGGCGTAACAGAATGGTATATAACACTGCCAGACCAAGCGTAAAAATAAACCGATACGAACGGTTACTGCCTCTGGGCTGATAGTAAGAGAAAATCGCGATCAGCACAAAGCAGAACAACCCGAGCAGAACGTTTGAAATGAGAGCATCCGACAAGGAATAGCGCCAATTCAAACCCATGCGGTGCAGAACCACGGTCTGTGTGAACGACCAGAATAACCACCAGGCAAAATACAAGCTGAGGATACGGGTTCGCGAGTATGGCAAAAGCGATTTCAAATCCGGTTTTCAGGCAAAGGTTAAATTTTTTGCCTGAAAAACCATGGCTTTCTGCCTGATGTAATTAATAAACGATGTGGTATCGGTTTTCTCATGCGTATTCGAATAAACCTGTTCGCCATCTTTTAATGCGTCGAGCTCATACAGGTCGATCACATCAATGAATTTCCAATGCACCAGTTCGTTGTTATTGTTTACAAACGTTTCTTCTTCGCGTTTTCCCATGCCGCGGGCTTTCTGGAAGGCACTTTCGATGGAGCAGGACTCTACAATGCGGATTTGTTCGTCGAACTGAGAGGTGTGGCTGCCGTTGTCGATGTTGATGTTAAACATCAGTTTTACAAGGAATCGTTTCATAGTAGGTAGTTTTGGTGGTTGGTAATGGATAGGTGGTTGGTTTACTCAATAGCTTTTAATGTCGATGCCGCCGAAAAACACGTTTCCTTTAAGCACGAGTGTTTTTACAGGATCCCCCGTTTTTGGCTGCACTGGCCGCTTGTCTTCCACACTGCCGAAAGCTGACACCAATTCGGCATTCACAATTTCCCAGTTGGCCGGAATAATGAGCTTGACACCGGCAAATACACAGGTGATCTCCAGGGTAGCCGTATCTTCGAAATCCGCTTGCAACATGTTAAGCTCTGTTCCGCCGAAGACTGCTACCACATCGCCTCCTTTGAAGTTCTTGGTGAGTACGTTTTTTTTGATGCCTCCCATAAAGGTGACGTATTCCAGCACATCTTCATTACTGTCTGATGTTTGTGTGCAACACGCATCTGCGTAGCTCTTGCCTTTGTAATGGTGGGCGTACTCGCTGCCATATTTTTGATAATGCTCATGATGCCTGTGCCATCTTTTCCAATAACGCTCTCGTTGCCTGCGACGTGGTTTAAAAATAACGAAGAGGCCAAAGAGGATAAGCATCACCGGCCATAGGATCGGTTTAAGGGCAATACCAGGGTAAAAATCGGATATTAAAAAAGCGACGCCTATCAGCACCAGAATAAACCATCCGGCATGCATGAATTTATGTTTTACGCCAATGGTGAGTCCGACGGCTATCAGGAATATTTTCCAGGTAAAGATCCAATGTGGTATTTCAGCTCCAAGTTCTTTCGCCAGAAAAAGAACACCTGCCGCCACAATTAGCAAGCCCCCGAATAGTTTTCCCCTGCGATGATTCTTCTCGTATTTTTGCCATCCCTCCTGGTCGTTGTGTATGTTATTTTCTTCCATGTTTATCAGATTTTTTTTCAAAACTACAACCCAGGCCCGGCGCCTGCAATAGCAATTAGGTTAATGAAAAGCCATGGTCGGTGAACGTTACCACGTAGGCGGTAAAAAAATGAGGGGTAACGACTTTCAGTGGAAAAGAGTTCGTTTCAGTTCAGCGAAGGATCAAATGCATAGTCAGAAAATACTTTATAGCCGGGATTGATCTTCACCAATTCCTGGCCCCACAAGTCTTCGGGCGCCACCGACATCAGCTGCTGGTAGCTTCCTGGCTTGTTGAACCAGGAGCCGCTTTCCAATTCGGCTGTTAGCTGAGCCCTGCCCCAGCCACTGTATCCAATGTAAAACCGAATATCTTCTGAGCTTACCTGTCCTTGTTCGATCATCTGCGACAGATCAAAGAAATTACCACCCCAATACACACCATTACCGATCTCGAGGCTATCGGCAAGTGCCGTACCAAGGGTGTGGGTGTAAAACAATTGATTAGAAGAAACAGGACCTCCATCGAATAGCGGAAAATTTCCCTGGCGCAGGTGCGGAAAAATGTCTCGCAACAGTAAGCCATGCGGTTTATTAAGGATAAAGCCAAGGCTCCCTTCAGCGCTGTGCTCGCCGAGGTAAATAACCGAACGCTTGAAGCGTCCGTCTTGCAAAAAGGGCTTCGCAATTAATATTTCTCCTGCCTTCACCAATGGGTTACAATCTCTATATTTGTTGTAAATTTACGAAAATGAGCGGAGTAAACGACCACATTTACAAGCTACGAGAGGATTTTATGAAAGGCCAGCTTTCCGAGACCTCCGTTGCAGCCAAACCTTTCATTCAGTTCGAACGATGGATGCAGGAAGCAATCGATGCCAACGTTAATGAAGCACAGGCTTTCAACCTCGGCACAGTAAGCGCCGATCACAAACCTTCGGCACGCATCGTGTACCTCCGTGAATTTTCCGAAGACGCATTCTATTTCTACACCAATTACCAATCGCACAAAGGCCTTGATATAGCGGGCAATCCGCACGTATGTGCTACATTTTTCTGGCCGGAGCTCGAACGACAAGTGCGTATCGAAGGCATAGCCGAGTACGCATCCGCTGAAAAAAGCGACACCTATTTTGCAGCGCGCCCAGATGGCTCCAAGCTCGGTGCCTGGAGTTCCCCACAAAGCAAAATCATAGCCAATCGCGACGAACTGGAAAAACTCGTGCAATCTACCAGCGAGCGCTTCAACGGAAAACCGATCTCACGACCCGAATTTTGGGGTGGCTACGTTATTCAGGCTTCTTACTACGAGTTCTGGCAAGGCCGCAAAAGCCGTTTGCACGACCGCCTTGCTTTCAGAAAAGATGGTGATAACTGGAAAACCGAACGTCTTGCTCCCTGATGAAAATCTGGCCGATGCTGAATAGGCCGGCAATGTGTATATTCGCATATTATCCTTTCGAATCCTATGACAAAACAAGATAAAATTAAAAACTTCGACCCCAACAGTGTGGGCGATGTCAACGCCGGTATGTTCGGCCTTCCCTTTACCCTTTCCGAATCTGAAACAGTGCTTATTCCCGTGCCGTGGGAAGTAACAGTAAGTTATGGCGGAGGTACAGCCGACGGGCCAGAGCAGATCTTTGATGCTTCGTTTCAAGTGGATCTATACGACCCTATTGTTAAAGATGCCTGGAAACTGGGCATTGCGATGGACGACATCAGTGAAGACCTGCGCGAAAAAAGCCAGATCTACCGCCCTGTTGCCGAAATCATCATCGACCGCCAATCGAACGGCGAACCAGTAAGCGAAATAGAAGAGATACGCGACGTAAATAAGGTTTGCTCAGAAATGAATGACTGGGTAAAAAAACGCGCGCTGCATTTCTTGAAACAAGGCAAAACCCTTGGCCTCGTCGGCGGCGATCATTCCACGCCATTGGGCATGATGCAAGCCTTGAGCGAACACGTTGGCGAGTTTGCGGTTTTGCAGATAGATGCACATGCCGATTTACGGGTGGCTTATGAAGGCTTCGAGTTCTCGCATGCCTCTATCATGTACAATGCGCTGAAGATAAACAACGTTAAAAAATTAGTTCAGGTTGGCATCCGCGACTACTGCCAGGCAGAAGCCGATATCATTACAGGTTCCAACGGCCGTGTGAAAACGTTTTTCGACCGCGACATTAAACAGCAGCAATACCAGGGCAAATCATGGCACGCCATCTGCCAGGAAATTATTGCAGAGCTTCCTCAACACATTTACCTGAGCTTCGACATCGACGGCCTCGACCCAAAACTTTGCCCTGGTACCGGCACACCGGTAGCTGGCGGTTTCGAAACCGAACAGGTTTTATATTTGCTGGAACAGTTAGTGGCCGCCGGTAAAACAATTGTGGCTTTCGATCTTAATGAAGTAGGCGGTGAAGATGAATGGAATGCAAACGTGGCTGCAAGGCTGCTTTATCGCATTGCCAACCTCGCGGCTCACAGCCAGGGAAAGAAACCGTAAATCCTTTCTGATCATTCACCAGCAAGCGCTACCGGAACCCGTTGTGTTTTAAGCTCTGTGCACAAACGGTCGAGCAAGGGGTCGTTGGCGTGAACACGCATCGATTCCTGGTAAAAAAAGCCGTCGCGGAAATACACCAAGGCCAGGAACTTAGTTGCTGAAAAGTTGAGTGAAATCAATTGAGCATACGGTATTTCATATTGCCTGCTTGTTAGAAACCCTTTTCTGACAAGCAGGTGTTCTTTATGGAACGCTGTGCGGGTTGCGTTTTTTTCAAGCACCAGGTAAAGCAGCAATGCAGCAGCAACACACACATAAGGATATAGACTTCCAAGGCCACTGGCGATGAAGCCTGCAAGGCCTCCGGCGCCGAAAAGAACAGCGGGTATCGCCAAAATTCCATGCCAGGTTTTTAAACTGATTGCCTGTGCGTAATCTGCTGACAAGGCAAAACCGCTGGTTTTCATTAATTCCTCCCGGCACCCTGGCCACACCGAACCGTCTTCGCGAAATGTCTGATTTAGCAGAATAGATGTATGCAAATACAAATCCGGGAGCGCTTCTTTAAACTCAAGAGGCGTTTCGAAAAATGTTTCAACACTCACGCTAAAAAACTCCTCGATATTAACGCCTCCGTATTTCCTGAAAATACTACCCGGGATATTGTTTTTCAATTTATGAAATTCACTTTCGGCACAGGCAAGCCAACGGGGAAAATAATGGGTGAAAAAATAATCGCAGGCATCACCTTTAACACCATTGAAACGCAAGGCGTGTGCAAATTCATGCAGTCCAAGGTTGATCTTGTCGTGCGGATCAGCATTCCCTTCCTGGAAAGCCTTCCAGCTAAAGCACATAAAGCCGCTCATGTTGGTCTCGCCTTTGTGCCATTGCCCGGTGGCCGGGTTCCGGTAATCGGCCTCAAACATCAAAATGCTCCTGAAATACGACAAATCCCATTCTTCGAGTCCCAAGGTGAGCTGCACGGCGGAAGCGGCGATGGCAATTTCGACTTCCCGGTTTATTAAAAAGCCGTTCTGACCATCGAAATGCTTACGATCGACGAAGGCTTCTACACGACTCACAAACCGGCGCTGCCAAAGCTGCGGCAAGCGGTTAAAGTATGTATTCGTTGAAGCGAGGTAAGCGGCTATTTCAGGTTTGGTAGCGATGCTAACGGATCTCCAGCTTTGAAAAGACTTTCAGGATGTTTGAAAAATCAACGTACTCGTGCTGGCCCTTGTAGAAAGCACTGTAGGCTTTGGGATCGCAATAACGGTATTCACGGCTGCTATCGCCCACCTTAAACTGAATGAGATAACACGGCGCATCACTTACATTTACCGCACTCATTTTTATTTCGCCGCTCGCCAGGTCGAGCTTATAATTTGTGCTATTCAGCGCCTGTTGTGTTGGCAACGCAAACACGTTGGAAGCCAGAACCGACTTGGCTAAGCTTTCAACGCCAACAGCAGGCTTTAAGGTTGTTTTAATTGCGGAATCGCGTGGATTCAGCTTGTACTTTTCTGCTTTCCACGTTTTATCGTAACGTAACACCGTACATTGTGAGCCAGGAAAACCCACATTCGAATACAGCCGGATCTCGATGACTGCTGTTGACGTGCCTATGGCACCCAAACCGAACCTTGCACCCAAATCCCCGTTTACCGATGCCGGATCGGAAACGATATTTCCAAGATTCATCGTTTTTTCTTTGGCTTGGGCGGTAGCGAAACCAGCCATTAACAGCAGGCAGGCCAGCAGGCATACATGTTTCATAAATTCGATTGCAATGTTTGTAGTAAAAATACAGATTATGCTGCAGGTCGGCAAATTTATGTATGGCACCAACGATTTGTCAATCTAAACTGGCATGGGTTTTTGTTGCTAGAGTCTATCAACACATTGGTTATGGCACTATTTTCCAATCTCAGGCAAGCCTGGCGCTTGTTCAGGCAAGTCGATGTGGAGGCACTCGGCAAGCTATCG
>DAIUED010000141.1:0-8486 GCA_036845295.1 Bacteroidota bacterium | reverse complement strand
CAACTGACCTTGCCATTTACCTGCCAGGTAGGCTTCGGTGCTGAAATAATCCTGATCGGAAGGGTTTGGTGTATGCTCGAGTAAACCCTCGCGGATGAGGATGAATTCATTCACGCGGTCTGTCCTCCAGGCACAAAACTCATTGGCTTGCAACCAGTTTACACCAACTACCGGATAGTCGCGGTAAGCTGGGTGACGCAGGTAATACTCTACATACGGCTCGTTATAAGCCAGTTTTTCACGCCAAACAAGTGTATCAGGCAATGCTTTTTGGTAAATATCCGGAAAGGTAGGGCCAAATACACGGCCTGTCCAATACAGATACTCCAGGTAAGAATAATTGCTTACTTCGGTTTCGTCCATATAAAACGAAGATACCGTTACGCGGCGCGGAACGTTATTCCATTCGTAAGTCACATCGGTTTCCGTGCGTCCCATCGTGAAAGTACCACCTTCTACCAGTACAAGGCCTGGTCCTGTCTCCTGCTCCTCATAAGGCATTTTCTCAAAACCACCATTGTCCGGGTCGTTGTACGCCCAACCGGTAACCGGCGAACGCTCCTTGGCACAGGAAACGGCCACTATGGAGAGGATTAAGGCGAGTGCTCTACTGCTTTTGATGAATTTAAACTTCATGATCTGGGTTTTATTTAAGGCTATAACGAAAGTTTATTGAAAAGGTTACAATTAATTTTTTAGAAAGACGGACAGCTAATGGTTCTGTATTTCTTCTTTTTAGGTCGGCACTCAAATTGGATCTGGAGAGAAACCTCATGAGAACCTGCTGTATTGCTTGAGAGTTTAGATACTGTCACATCATAGCTGTAGCCAACCTTAAAGTGATCGGTTTGGAGTCCCAGCAATACGATGAACGCATCTGAATTCCTGTACCACAGACCGCCTACAAACGAGCCACGTACAAAGTATAAACCCAGGTTGAGCTGGGTAAAGTTTTGCTGCTGTTGGAAAAGGATATTGGGTGAAATATACGATTCACTACCTTTTTCGAGCGGAATGATGGCGCCGGCATGTCCGGTGATCTTGAACGGCATTTTTGAATTACCCTGAAGGCCTTCTTCCGGCTGGGTGATGTGATGAACTGCCAGTCCGACAAAGTATTTTTTGCTGTATCCCAGCAATCCTGCCGAGAAATCGAGGTTGGTTTTGGTTTGAGAAGGGATTTGTTCGTTGGTATTCCATACGAAACCACGGCGCGCATCGATCATATCACCAAAGTTGAGTTTGGTCCTGTCGAGCGATTTCTGGAAAAATCCGGCCTGCAAGCCTGCTTTGATCGAAAACTCACGGTTTACCGGCAACAGGTAGGAATAGATAAGGCTGGCAGACGTGGTTTTAAGGGTTCCGCGGGCCTGATCGTCTTGCGTCACAATTAAGCCTAAACCGCCGCTGAGGGCGTCGAAATGTTGATCGTAAGAAGCGCTGTAAGTAACGTAGGTACCGGAAAGATTGGGCCATTGGTTGCGGTAGTTCATGCAAATACGGGGACATCGTGCGGTACCTGCAAAGGCTGGGTTTAAGTAGAGCGGGTTGGCGTAAAACTGTGTAAACTGAGGATCCTGCGCTTTCAAATCTTGTAAAATGCCAGTCACGCACAGAAGCGCGAGCAATAAGTTAAGTTTTTTCGCCATGTAAATGTTCACTTAAAAATCTATTCCTAGAGACAAATATAACAGACTGTTTTGAAAAATAAAAACTTTTGTGCAACAATATTTTATTTTCTTTGTCGTTTGAATATCAGATAAATCACCCCAAAACACTGTCGATGCGCTCCATTGCCAAAGCCTGGCTAACCTTTTTAGTTTTAACGGCGTTTTGCCGGCCAATAGTGTTTGGACAAACGAGGAATGAACAAGGTGTTAAAACACTGTCTGGTTCGCTTGTCAACAAAACACAGCTTGCCTCCACGTCCGTTGCCAAAGCCTTTTTAGCAGACGCACAATACGACCCTCAACGGCAAAACCTGCCATTTTACAGGCACCCGGCTACGGTTTACGGCACTCTACTCCCGGTGATGACGCTTGAAAACCAGATAGTGCGCGAACTCAGTTCTGCCGAACTTTCGAAAATTCAGGCCTACAAGAACCTCATCACTTCCGAATTCCAGGTAAGCTATCAAACGGCCCGCTCACGCCATCAGCAAGTCATTTACCAAAATACGGTTCCTTTACGCCTGAACCCTTCCACCAACCGCTACGAATACCTGGAAAGCTATACACCGGTTTGGAATTACCAGGCTAACAATCCGACTTTACAAACGGCGGCTTTGCGTAAAAACGCGACCTCATCGTTTGCGGCAAGCTCGGTGCTGGCCAGTGGAAAATGGTACAAAATAGGGGTCTCACAAAACGGCGTTTACAAGATGGATAAGGCTTTCCTCGCCTCACTGGGGATGAACCTTTCTGGCGTAGATCCAAGGAATATCCGGATATACGGAAACGGTGGCAAAATGCTTTCCGAAAAAAATGCCGATTTCAAGTATGACGATCTCATGGAAAATGCCATCGTGGTAAGTGGTGAAAGCGATGGTTCTTTTGACAATGGCGACTACGTTCTGTTTTACGGACAAAGTACCGAAAGCTGGAAATATTCGACCACTGGAATCCCATTTAATCATTCGCCGCATTTGTATTGCGACACCTCCTACTATTTCATTACAACAGACCTCGGCGCGGGCAAGCGGGTTTCGCAGCAATCAACAGCCTCGGTGGTGGCCAATAAAACCACCAGCAGCCAGGATTATTACGGCGTTCATGAGCTTAACACCCTGAATGTGGTAAAAAGCGGACGTGAGTTCTACGGCGAGAAATTCGACTTCAATACTTCTTACACGTTCAACTTCAATATTCCTGACGCAGTGGTGGGCGATAGCGTATCCGTAAAAACGAGCCTGCTTTCCAGAAGCGATCAGGTATCCTACTACCAGGTCAATTTCAACAACGGCGGCTACCTGGTATCTTGCCAGCAAACCAACACTTCCGATTACACAGCCGATTTTGGTTATCCGGGTGAAAATTACCAGACAGGTCTTTTAGGCGCCGGCTCATTGCAGGTAACGGTTACCAAACAAACAAGTTCCGCCATCGGCTACCTCAATAAGATCGTTTTCAATGCCCGCCGCAACTTGATTTACAATTTGTCTCAATTCAATTTTCGCGATGAGCGCGTCATTGGTGGCGCAGGTACTTTTGCCAAATATGTGGTAACGAACAACAGCACCACGGCGCCCGCCATATGGGATGTGACCGATCCGCTGAATGCCCGCAACCAGCTTTATAACATTGCGGGAGCGCAACTCGATTTCACAAGCAGCGCTGATTCCTTGAGAGAATTCTGCATTTTTTCGCCAAACCAGGCTTATGCGCCCAGGGCCTACGGCGCAGTTGCCAACCAAAACCTGCATGCCATCCAGCAAGCGGATTTTGTGATCGTCACACACCCGATGTTTCTTGCTGATGCGAACCGGTTGGCTAAACTGCATAAAGATCACGACGGTTTATCCTATGCTATCGCCACAACCGATCAGGTTTACAATGAGTTCTCGTCTGGCACGCCCGATATTGGCGGCATACGGCAATTTGTGAAAATGCTATACAAGCGCCCAACAGACATCAATCCACTGGACACCGATAAAGTAACGAAATACCTGTTGTTACTGGGAGATGGTTCGTACAAAAACAAGCCTATTAATCAAAGTGGTAACAGTGCACTGATCCCAACATACCAAACTTACAATTCCAGCTCTTACGCCAACTCATTTACTACCGACGATTATTTCGCGATGATGGATGACGCGGAAGGCGATCTGCAATCGAACGATCTCGTGGATATTGGTGTAGGGCGTTTTCCGGTGCGAACGAAAGAAGAGTCGAATGCCGTGACGTCGAAAGTGGAATATTATTACAAGCTCAACAGTAGCTTTGATCCAAACGCGGTTGAATCCTCGTGCAACGTGGCAGAAAATGATTATCCGCAGGGCGACTGGCGCAACTGGATTTGTTTCCTTGCCGACGACGAGGACGCCAATCTGCATGAACGCCAGGCTAATGACCTTTCCATCATTGTGGCAGGTAAAAATCCTTACCTGAACATTGATAAAATCTACCTGGATGCATACAAGCAGTATTCGACACCCGGTGGCGACCGCTACCCGGACGTCGTAACGGATATTGACCGCCGCATGGACACAGGCGCTTTGATCTTTAACTACACCGGACACGGTGGCGAGGTTGGGCTGACGGAAGAACGGATCGTAAGCGTGCCGCAGATCCTGGCCTGGAAGAACATCCGCAACATGCCACTGATGATTACGGCTACCTGCGAATTCAGTCGCTTCGACGATCCCGACCGCACCTCTGCGGGCGAGTATTGCCTGCTTAATCCCAACGGCGGAGCCATCGGCCTGATGACGACCGTACGCCTCGCTTATTCCGACAAGAACGAAACGCTGAACCGGGCGTTCTACAGCCACGCTGTGACGCCGATGCCCAACGGACAAATGCCTGCCGTCGGCGACCTCTACCGGTTGACAAAGCGCGACATTGGCTTTAACCAATTATTCATGAACTTTGTGATCCTTGGCGATCCGGCCCTTAAGCTGGCATACCCTCAGCAACGGATCTATACATCTACCATCAATTCACAAACGCTGGCCGCTACGTCGAGTGATACGCTGAAGGCCTTGTCGAAAATGACTATTACCGGTTTTGTTGGCGACCAAAGTGGTGTTAAACTAAGCAATTACAATGGGGTAATTTATCCTACGGTTTTCGACCGCGAGATCACTGTGAGCACGCTAGCCAATGACCCGGGTTCTTTTGTGACAACGTTTAAACTTCAAAAAAATATCATTTACCGCGGAAAATCGGAAGTAATCAACGGTGATTTTTCGTTTACATTTCTGGTGCCAAAAGACATTGCCAATACTTACGGGCAGGGTAAGATCAGCTACTACGCACACAATGGCGTTGTGGATGCTACAGGCTATTTTAGCCGCGTGGTTGTGGGTGGCTTCAATGCCAATGCGGTGCCCGACAATGAGGGACCCGTGATACGCCTTTACATGAACGACGAAAAATTTGTAGCGGGTGGGATTACCAACGAAAACCCTAAGATATATGCGGTGGTATCGGATTCGAGTGGCATCAATACCTTAGGTACGGGCATAGGCCATGATGCTGTGGCGATACTTGACGAGAATTCAAGCAAACCCATTGTACTGAACGATTATTATTCGGCTGATTTGAACACCTATCAGCGCGGCAAAATCCGTTACCCTTTCAATCAACTTGCAGAAGGCGAACACCGCCTGAGCGTAAAAGTATGGGATGTACAGAATAATTCATCGACGTCGTACACGGATTTTGTGGTGGCTCAACAGGCCGAACTCGCGTTGAAACATATCCTCAATTACCCAAATCCGTTTACAACCAAAACCAAATTCTTTATCGAGCACAATCAATGCTGCGTGACGCTGAAAGCAGTGATACAGATTTATACGGTAAGCGGAAAACTTGTTAAATCCATCAATCAGACAATAAATAACGAAGGTTTCCGTTTTGATGGAATTGAATGGGATGGGCGCGATGATTATGGTGACAAGCTGGCAAGGGGTGTGTACATTTACCGGGTAATGGTAACGGACAATTCCCAGAAAAAAGCGGAGAAAATTGAAAAGCTGGTAATTCTAAATTAATCCTATATTTGAGGGCCTTTTTTTAAAGTATATATAATGCAAAAACGAATTTTCGGAACGGTAGGAACAGGAGTGATGCTGTGTGCACAAGCAGGGGCGCAAAATGCTTCCAGTACATTATCTACACAGGAATTAAGCGGACGTGTAAATACGATCACAACTGCGGTGCCTTTTTTAATGATTTGCCCCGATTCGAGGCAAGGTGGCATGGGTGAAGTTGGGGCGGCCACGCCGGCAGATGCAAACAGTATTCACTGGAATTCGGCCAAGCTGGCTTTTGCCGACAAAAAAGGCGGTGCTGCTATCAACGTGACGCCATGGCTGAAACAACTGGTTCCGGACATTTACCTGTATTATGTGTCGGGCTATACCAAAATCAGCAAGACACAGGCAATTGGTGCCTCACTGCGTTACTTTTCGTTAGGAAATATTACATTTACAGATATTGTCGGAAACGTTACAGGGCAGTTCAGGCCCAACGAGTTTGCGATTGACCTGGCATACTCTCAAAAACTTTCAGAAACATTTTCGGCCGGTTTGGCTTTCCGTTATATCCGCTCTAACCTGGTGGGCAACTATTCTTTGAATGGGCAAAACATCCGCCCGGGACAAACGGTAGCTGCCGATGTGGGTTTGTATTACCAATCGAAAAAGAATTTCAAAGTGGGCGACTACAAATCGGTAGCTTCTGCCGGGCTCGTGTTCAGTAACATGGGCGGCAAGATCTCCTACTCTGCCAAAAGAGATTTTATTCCTATTAATTTGCGCCTGGGCGGTGGTCTGAAACTTCAGCTCGACGATAACAATACTTTTGGTGTGTATGCTGACGCGAATAAACTGATGGTGCCAACGCAACCTGTTTATAAGCTGGCGCTCGACTCACTGGGTAATACAACGCCTTATTACGAAACAGATCCTAATACGAATAAACCGGTGATCCAAGCTGGAAAAGACCCGGATGTACCGGTAGCAAAGGGCATGCTTCAATCATTTGGCGATGCACCTGGCGGGAGTGCCGAAGAACTGAAAGAGATAAACTGGAGCGTGGGCTTCGAATACTGGTATGCGCCTAATGGTGTTAAAACCTTTGCCGTACGCGGTGGCTATTTCAACGAAGCGAAGACCAAAGGCAACCGAAAATTCTTTACTGCCGGTATTGGCGTGCGTTACAATGTATTTGGCCTCGATATGGCCTACCTCATCCCTATCACACAGCGTAATCCGTTGCAAAACACCTTGCGCTTCACGCTGAGCTTCGACTTTGGTGGAGGCAATAAAAATGGCGGAGGCGAGGCTGCTAATCCTAAGCCGGTAGAATAACCGATAGTATCCTTTTTTCACAAAAGGCTTTATGTTCGATCATAAAGCCTTTTGTGTTTTGTACAAGATTATTGTAGTTGTGAAACGGAGCTGAGATGCTTTTTTCTGGGCGCCCGGGCGGGTCATTCCGGGCTCCGCTACGCTGCGGTTTTTTCGGGCTCCGGGAACAGCCGCCCGAAAAGAACCAAGCCCTGCATGCCCCTGGCGCAAGCTCTGACGGCGATGCATGCAGACAATATTAGCCTTTTCTCCTGGCTTTTTCTTTGATGATAAGCCCTAATTCACGGCCTGTTTGTCCCTTCACCGATGTGTTTTCCTGCGCACGACGAATGAGGTAAGGCATTACTTCGCGGATGGGGCCGTAAGGCACATACTTGGTTACATTATAACCGCCAAGCGCCAGGTTGTAACTGATGTGGTCGCTCATCCCCAACAGTTGAGAAAAATAGACACGCGGATCGTTATCAGCAATGCCATGATCTTTCATGAGTTTGACGAGGTGCAAACTACTTTGCTCGTTGTGTGTACCAGCACAGAGGCCTACACAAGCAAGATTACGCACACACATTTCGAGTGCCAGGTTGTAATCTTTGTCCGAATTTTCTTTTGTATCTTGTATGGGCGACGGGTAATTCATGTCGGCCGCACGTTTCCGCTCTTTTTCCATGTAGGCGCCCCGCACAAGTTTGGCACCGGCATGAAATCCGCCTGCTTTAGCACGCTCAATGGTTGCTGTCAGAAAGGCAAGCCGATCTTTGCGATAAAGCTGGAACGTATTGTAAACAATAGCTTGTTTGCCATTGAAACGTTCCATGTTTTCATCGGCCAGATCGTCGATAGCCTGCTGGATCCAGCTCTCTTCTGCATCGATAAAAATTGGCTGACCGGCACGGTGTGCTTCATCGCATATCTGGCGGACGCGCTGCTTCACTTTATCATATTCGAGGCTTTCGTCTGCACTAAGCGTTGCTCCTGAACTTACTTTTTCGAGCAGCGCAAAACGGGCGAGGCCTGTTACTTTAAATACGCAAAAAGGAATGTTGGCATTGCCTTTGGCTTTATGAATGGTAGCAATGGTTTCGCGGCAACAGGCATCGAAATCGGCCTCGCTCTCTTTACCTTCGACACTGTAGTCGAGAATAGTGCCAATGTGAAAACGGCCAAGCTCGGCAATGGTATGATCGCAATCGTTGATGGTTTCGCCACCGACGAACTGACGGAAAATAGTACGTTTGAAAAGTCCTTTGAAACCGATGGAAAGCGCAAGCGGTGCAGTTTGAGCACCTATTTTTACGAGAGCCGGGTTGCTGATGAGTTTAAATAGCCAGTAAGAGCGGTTCAGATCGCCGTTGGTTTTTCCCTTGAAAGCGTTCTCTGTATTGTCAAAAGAAATCATGAAGATAAATATGCCCAAATATAAGGGTTTAAACCTGGTTATTAAATCACAATTCAT
>DAIUED010000140.1:0-8498 GCA_036845295.1 Bacteroidota bacterium | reverse complement strand
GGGACACAAAATTCCGATTTTTTCCTTTTCCCCACAACTTTTGACCCTGATCCATAAATAGCGAATGATTACATAAATTGAAATAGACGGTTTTAAGACGTTTAGCAGTTTTAAAATGGAATTTGCGCCGCTTACAATCATTGCTGGTGCGAATGCGTCCGGTAAAAGTAATTTATTTGATACGATGCAGTTACTTTCGCGAATCGTTGAGGTAATTTAAAAACTGCATTCAGCGAGCAACGTGGTGACGCAAATGAGCTATTTACACAATTGATCCAGAATGAAAATAAGACAGAAATGTTCTTTGGTGTTGAGTTGCTGACGGATAGAACCATTAAGGATAAATTTGGCGGGGAAGTCACTTTAAAGTATACAAGGCTGAGGTACGAGATTAAAATAAAAAAGTAGTCAACAATAGAGGAATCGATGATCTTGTTGTTTTATCAGAATCGCTTGAGCCAATCAGGCATAACGACGACGTTTGGATTAAAACGTATATACCTAGGTCTAGAATAGAAATGTGGCGACCGAAAGTAATGAAGGGGAGAAGAAGTGTTGCCTATATCGATACGGATGATAAGAGCATTAGCTTAAGACAAGATGGAGGTGGAGCCATGAAAAAAGAATATCCTTTAAACAATATTCACCAGGCGATTTTAAGTGTGATCAATTCAGTTGATTTCCCTCATTCATTAGCTGCCAAAGAGGAAATTAAAAGCTGGAAGTTTTTGCAGTTAAATCCGGAGGAATTAATTCAAAAAATTCCGTGATTCAAGCGTTTAAAGATCTAAACTATTTGCATTAAAATTCCGCCTCTTTAGAGTACCAAAACTCTTTGCTTAGTCTACAACTTTGAACTTGTAGCCCACAAGCAAAGAGCCTCTACATGTCTTTAAGGTTTTTTTAGTACATTTGGCTAACAACGCCTCATTATGAAAAAGATACTAACGTTTTTTTTGCTTTTTTCTGGCAGCGTTTTTTCTCAAACTGATTCCAGTTACAAGAAAAATTATGCCAAAAACTTTATGAAAGATTATTATAAAAGACACGAGTATTCATATTACCCTGATCTTTTTTACAATGAAAGTAATATTCATCCAGATAGTGTATATAATTTATCTGTTTCACTAAAAGACTTTAATGGCGAGTTACCAAAACAAATTTACACGTTTAAAAATCTTGTATCCCTAGATGTTTCTGGCTTAAATGATTCAACAAGAATTGATGCTGGAATTTTGAAACTAAAAAAGCTGAAGATTCTAAAAATAGGAGGCTATGCTAACGCACGAAAGGAATTTCCAGATATAATTTTTAACCTGCCTAATTTGGAGGAGTTGCAAATTAGAAATTTTATGAGCGGCCACATTGATTTCAGAAAAGCTAAGTTTTTAAAATTAAAAAAGCTTTTTATAGATAAATGTTTTTTATATGATTTAAAAGGAATAGAAAAATTAAAGGGGTTGGAAACTTTACAAATCATCGATGTTCAGTTTGACCATATTCCGAAAGGAATCATGAAATGTACGAATTTGAAAAAACTCGAGTTAACATCGAATTACTATTTTTATCCTGTTTCGAAGAATCCAAAACGAAGAATAATTAATTCTGTTCCAAAAAGCATTAATAGGTTGAGTAAACTAGAATATTTATTATTACCAGTGTGTGGCATACAGAATATACAACTTGATCCGAAAAAATTAACTAACCTAAAGGTAATAGAACTATGGGGAAATGATCTTTCTTCTGAATCTATGAAAAAATTAAAGGCTGACTTTCCAAAAGCCAATTTTAGATAAACTCCGGTAAGAATATATTTTAAACACCACATCAAATTGAATTGCTTAGCGCATATAAAACCGTCAAATCTTCTAAAAAGCGGTTCGATATTTTTTCTGTAGAGCCCACGAAAAGCCTTCACAAACAGTGGAGGTTTTTTTATTTTCTCCCGGCCGGTTTTTAGTAAGTCCTTCGGTCACGTTCCCGCTCTATCGCTAACAAACAAAGCGTTTCGCCTGGCACTTTCTTATACCTTTTTTTAGGTATGTGACAGGCCGTGCAAATCCTGTAATTTTAGTAACTCAAAAATGATATCTACACTCGATACACTTTCCGAAGGCCAGTCGGCAACTATCCAGAGTTTCAGCGACAAATTTCTCTCGTTGAAACTTGTAGAGATGGGTTGTCTGCCAGGCGAAACCGTTAAGCTGTCGTATAAAGCGCCGCTAGGCGATCCTATTGCCATCGAAGTATCGGGGTACACCCTCAGCCTTCGGAAACAAGAAGCATCGACGGTGCTGGTAGATCTTGTTTCGAAAAATTAATTTTTTGACCCCACCATTGCCTCATATTTCCATTGCCTTAGCCGGTAATCCCAACAGCGGAAAATCAACCCTTTTTAATGCCCTTACAGGACTGAGCCAAAAAACAGGCAACTACGCTGGCGTTACGGTTGACAAGCACTATGGTAATTATATGTATTGCGATGCCACCGTTACTGTAACGGATTTGCCGGGTACCTACAGCCTTTTTCCCAAGTCTATCGACGAAGAAGTTGCCTGCAAAGCCCTGTTGAGCGAAGATGAAAAGCAAGATGTGGTTGTGATTGTACTCGATGCCTCCAACCTCAGGCGCCACCTGTTGCTTGCTACACAAATTCTCGATCTGAAGATCCCCGCTGTAGTGGCACTCAACATGATCGACGAGGCCGAAAAAAACCATATTGCCATTTACCGCGACGAGCTCGAAAAACTGCTGGGCGTGCCGGTAATACCTGTTAACTCGAGAAATAAAAAAGGTGTTGAAGACCTTAAACGGGCCATCGCAAAAGCTGTTCCTTCCGGAACGGTATTTTACAATTTTACAAAACAACGCGAATTGCTACCGCAATACCATTCCTACCGCGAAATCATCTCCTCCTTTCTAAACTCTACTGATACAGCTACTATCAACGAGTTTGAGCTTGCCGACAACATCCATCGATTTACGTCTATCGGCTACATTGTGGCAAAGAGCGTCAAACAACCCACACAGTTGCATCGCAGTCTTACCCAGAAGCTCGACCATTTCTTTACGCATAAAGTTTTCGGCTTTATGTTCTTTTTACTGATCCTCTTCATTATCTTCCAGTTCATTTTCTTTCTGGCTGACTATCCCATGTCCTGGATCGAAAACGGATTTCTTTGGCTGATGAATATCACGGCAGAAACGTTGCCGGCCGGAAAACTGAATGATCTGCTCGTCAACGGAGTGCTTGCCGGCATTAGCGGTATCGCCGTATTTATTCCTCAAATTGCGCTTTTGTTTTTCTTCATCGCTATTCTCGAGGACACCGGCTACATGGCGCGGGCTAGCTTTATCCTCGATAAACTCATGCGCCGTTTCGGCCTCAATGGTAAATCGGTCATCCCGATGATCAGTAGTGTAGCTTGTGCGGTGCCTTCTATCATGAGTACACGCACTATCATGAACTGGAAAGACAGGATGATAACCATTATGGTTGCGCCGCTTATCAGCTGTTCCGCAAGACTTCCGGTATATACCTTACTTATCGGAATGATGTTTGCCGGCAAGAAAAGCACAGGCGTATTCAGTTACGAAGGCATCGTGCTTATGGGCATGTACCTATTGGGCTTTGCAGCAGCACTTTTGGCAGCACTGGTGCTAAAACGTCTATTGAAGACCAATGAAAAAAGCTATTTCATTATGGAACTTCCTGTTTACCGGAGACCCCAGATGCGTACCGTGTTGCTGCTTGTGTTCAGTAAAGTTAAAGTGTTTTTATTTGATGCAGGAAAAGTGATTCTTGCCATATCCATTGTGCTTTGGTTTTTAACCAGCCATGCACCAGGGGACACTTTTGAGCAGATTGAAAAAAAGGCACAGGAGCAGCATCAAACCGACGATGTAGTAAGCGCGCAAAAACTCGAGGCATCGTATGCCGGCATACTCGGTAAAAAAATAGAACCAGCCATCAAACCTCTGGGCTTCGACTGGAAAATTGGCATCGCACTTATTACCTCGTTTGCAGCCAGAGAGGTATTTGTAGGTACCATGGCAACGATATACAGCACCGGCGATTCGGAAAACACCGAGACCCTTCGGGAGAAATTGATGACCGAGAAAAATTATGAAACCGGTAAGCCTGCCTACACCGTAGCAGTTTGCTGGTCGCTGCTTGTATTTTATGCTTTTGCGATGCAGTGCATGAGTACGTTGGCCACTACTTACCGCGAGACGCGGCATTGGAAGTGGCCGGCTATTCAATTAGTTTTTATGAGTGGTTTGGCGTACCTTTCCTCACTGATCGTGTATAACGTTTTAAGCTAATCCATCATGAATTATCCCGAATTATTGCACCAGGCCATTGTGGCGGCTGTTTTGGCCGGTAATGAAATCCTGGAAGTATATGATACCAATTTTGATGTGGAGTATAAGCAAGACGACTCGCCGCTGACCCTGGCCGACAAAAAAGCCAGTGAAAAAATTGCCCAAGAGTTGCAACGCTTCGAAATTCCCTTGTTAAGCGAAGAGGGAGAAGAGGTTGGCTACGACATCCGTAAAGATTGGCAGAAACTATGGATCGTTGATCCGCTCGACGGCACCAAAGAATTTGTGAAACGCAACGGTGAGTTTACCGTAAACATTGCCCTTGTAGAAAATCAATTGCCAACGCTCGGGGTGATTTATTCACCCGTATTCAAAGACTTGTATTTTGCCGCCAAAGGCCTTGGCGCCTTTAAAATCGACCGGCACGATTTTATGAGCATGGTTGAGAATATCGCGCAAACATCGCTGGACGCATTGTACGGCGTGGCAACTAAGTTGCCGGCTATCCAAAACCGCAATCAGTACGTGGTTGTGGCCAGCCGCTCGCACATGAGTACCGAAACGTACCAGCACATTGAGGCATTAAAAGCAAAGCATGGGCAAGTAGATATTGTTACCAGCGGCAGCAGCATCAAAATGTGCCTGGTTGCAGAAGGTGTGGCCGATGAATATCCGCGTTTCGGGCCAACCATGGAGTGGGATACTGCAGCTGGCCAGGCACTGTTACAGGAAGCAGGAGCCACACTCATTGATGTTGAAACCAGTGAACCTATGCGCTACAACCGACCCGAGCTGCTGAATCACTGGTTTATTGCCAGACGCGCTTAAGCCTTGTCTGGCAAAAGACTAGCCAGTTCTTCACCAAGAATCTTATTTATCTCTGCCGCCCTGAACACAACCATGGCATGTGTGCCACCAGCTATGGTGTAGGTAGGCTTTACGCCAGCGTATAAAATCAGCCGGTCGTGCGAGCCATGAAGGTGAACGACATGTTCAGGCTCTTGGTGTCGGTCCCAGTTTACAATAATGTGAATACAATGCCGGAAATACAAGTGACCCATGCTTTTTACCATGGCCATAAATTCCGGCATGTAATCTTTTCCAAAGCCGATCATCCAACGTCCGTAATAGGCCAGTCGCCGATGCCCGTTTTCGCTGATAAGATAATAAACGGGCAAATAGCTGAAGAGGCGAATGAACCAGGGCAATTCTTTGCGCGATTTAGCGCTGGAGATCAGGAACGTGCGCTGTGGGTTGATCAGGCGGCTAAGTTCACAGCAGAGCATGCCACCAAACGACACACCCAGCAGGCAGAACGGCTTCGATGCATCGATCTGAGGCAGAAACTTACGGGCATAAGTTGCCATCGAATCCGTGGCCTCGGCCTCTGGCCAGTTCAGAACAACCAGCTTTGCGCCCGGTATGCTGATGTTGGAAAACAAAAGCGAAGTGGTGCCAAAGCCAGGTATAGCATAAATAATCATCCCTACAAAGATAAGAATCCTTGCTTCGTCTAAACCAAGCCCGCGCCAGTCCTCGTTAATAACTTTTTGGCTTAGTAATTGATATCCGGTTATATTTGTTGCAATAAACAGTTAAAAAAACGGTTTATAATCACTTACCAACTAAGTTAAAACACATCCTCATGATTACTGAAATGGCACTCGAAAATATCCTCACTGAAATTAAAAACGACGTTCTGCTCATCACGATCAATCGTCCAGATAAATTAAATGCGTTGAATAAGCAAACCATCGAAGAGCTGCACGAGCTATTGGTGGATGCAGAGAACGACAAAACCATCCGCGCGCTGGTGATTACAGGCTCCGGGCAAAAAGCCTTTGTGGCTGGTGCCGATATCGCCGAATTTGCCAACTACTCGGTGGAAGAAGGAAAACAGTTGAGTTCCCTGGGGCATTTCAAGATCTTTAATTTTATCGAAAATTATTCGAAGCCGGTTATTGCAGCCGTTAACGGCTTTGCACTGGGCGGCGGCCTCGAGTTGGCCATGGCCTGCCACATCCGCGTGGCCAGCAGCAATGCCAAAATGGGCCTTCCGGAAGTAAGCCTCGGCGTAATACCAGGCTATGGTGGCACGCAGCGTTTGGCACAGCTGGTAGGTAAAGGCAAAGCCTTTGAAATGATTGTAACGGCCGACATGCTCGGTGCAGAAGACGCCTACAAATGGGGCCTGGTTAATTATGTGACTACCCAAGAGGAATTGTTGAATAAATGTTTCGATATCACTTCCAAAATCACGTCTAAATCGCCGGTAGCAGTTAAAACAGCTATCAAAGTGATCAATGCGGGATACAACAATAAGCTCAACGGCTACGAAGTAGAGATCGAAGAGTTTGGAAAGAGCTTTGCTACAGCCGACTTCAAAGAAGGAGTAGCTGCTTTCCTGCAAAAACGCAAAGCCGATTTTCCGGGCAATTAGCCATCGGTTCATTGATTTTTGAAAAAAACCAGGCCTGAATCGTAACTTTTTAAGAAACCTTGCGTTTAGGCCCAAAACGGACCCAAAAACTTCACCACTATGAGTGTTACCAGGCCTTTCAACTTCAGGAAATGGATCGACGAGAACCGGGATTCCCTTAAACCGCCTGTAAATAATAAGGTCGTTTACAAGGACGCGGAATTTATTGTTATGGTAGTGGGTGGCCCAAATGCCCGGAAAGACTACCACTACAACGAAAGTGAGGAGTTTTTCTATCAATTGCAGGGCGATATTAAAGTGCAAATTCAGGAAGACGGCAAAGCTGTGGAAGTTGATATCCGCGAAGGGGATATTTTCTTACTACCACCTCGTGTTCCGCATAATCCGAAACGGTTTAAAGACACCATCGGCCTGGTAATGGAACGAAAACGCCGCCAGGGTGAAAAAGACGGATTGTTATGGTTTTGTGAAAAATGCAACCATAAACTTTACGAAGAATATTTCGATTTAGAGGATATCACAACGCAGTTTCAGCGAACATTTAAAACGTTTTACGCTTCCGAGAAGCTACGCACCTGTACGGCCTGCGGCCATGTCATGGAGCCGCCATTATTGGGTTCCTAACGTTTTTTGGCTATTTAATTAGTAGAACTACTCTTTTAACGAGTAAATAGGCATAATCAATATCTGATAATGCCTTAACTTTGGGTTACAAATTATTTAGCATGAAAACTATGAATCTTCGTAAGTACTTTATCTTGACGTTTTCAGTCTTTTCTACGGGCCTCGCCATGGCACAGTTGGCAGATGGGTTTGATATTAAGGCTGCATACGAAGACGCTCACCAAAAAGGCGTTCCGGCTGCAGATGTAGAAAGGTATGTGAATTCTGCCCATATAGAATATCTCCATAATCATGGCCAAAGTCACACACACGTCTCAAATCCAACATCGTCTGCGGGCGTATTCAACGCAGGCACCGTGTATTTGAACGGCAACGGCCAGGCAGGCCGTCCGGCACCAGTACCGGGCCCAAATACACCGCAAAACCAATACTGCCCGAATGCAGGTTTTGAGCAATATAACTTTACCAACTGGACAGGCAGCTACGGAACGGTTTCCAGCGGCGGTACATCTGCCCAGTTTCCGAACTATAACGTGACGGCCAATACCATCATGAATGGTGCAGGGATCAATGTGGGTCTTACCAACACCACCAATTACCACACGGTAATGACAACACCGCCAACCAACAGCGTGTTCCCAACGGTGGTTGGTTACGATTCCATCGCTTCAAGGGTTGTAGGAACGCAAACCGTTTCTGAAATTCCGTTTGTGAATCCGGCAGGTGGCCCTGCATCGGTAAGGCTTAATAGTCCGGCCAACTACGGTAGCTACCGCGCTGCCAAATTGAATTATGTGATGGCCTTAAACCCAAATAACAAAAACTTTTCCGTGTCTTATGCCCTCATTCTTGAAAATGCAGGTCACCAGCCCTATGAACAACCTTACTTCTCTGTTCGTGTAACCGATCAAAACGGTGCACTCGTGCCAGGTTGCTCTCAGTACACTGTAACCTGTAGCGCCAACGTGCTCAATCCATCGAGCCCGCAATACGACCCGCTTTGGAAACAGTCGGTAGTTACCTACGATGCTTTATACCGCCCATGGCAAACATTTGCCTTTGACTTTACCAACTACCCGGCAATTACATCGGTAAACGTTGAGTTTTA
>DAIUED010000139.1:0-8560 GCA_036845295.1 Bacteroidota bacterium | reverse complement strand
CTCCACATTGTCTATGGCTGCAATGCTATTGCCTTCACCGAGCGCCATTAGCATCACACTATACACTGAGCTCATGCTTGCCACGCGCGTTACCGGCACTTTTACATACCAGGCCTTCATCCCATAAGCGGGTTTCTCTTCGGGGTACAACACAAAGGTGGATGTAACATCCTTGTTGTCTTTATTCCCAAAGATCTCAAGAATGGTGATGTTGCCTTGGTGTTTGATGGCAAAACGCTTCGCATAATGCAAGCTGTCGCCGGTTGGTGTTTCGCCGGAAGTGTTTTGGTTTACAGTAGCAGAGTGTCCACAGGAAACCAAGATAAGACCTGCCAGGATATATAATGCAATTATTCGGATCATAGGTGTCGCAACAGCGAATGCCACAAACATACTAAAATAATAGCAGCCTGAATGCTGTTTCTACTGACAGAATGGGTCAAAACCGGATCCTGAAAATGCTTCCTGACGGCGTATTATCAAGTACCTGGATACTCGCCCGGTGCAACTCGCAAATGCGGCGTACAATGTACAAGCCGATGCCGGTGCCTTTAGTCTTACGTGTATCTTCATCACCACTCCTGAAAAACTTATCGAAGATCTTTTCCTTTTCGGCGGCACTGATGCCACAGCCCTGATCTTTGATATCGAGCATTGGCTTACCCTGAATTTCCTGTAAGTTCACTTGTACATTTACCTCTGTAAACGAGTATTTCAGGGCATTCTCCACGAGATTGATAATGACAGAAGGGAGCAAGTCTTTGTCGCCACGGTAAGAAATAGCGGGGCTGATGCTGTAACGAAGTTGCCCGGCATCGATCTGTGCCTGGAAATAACGGTTCAGCGTTTGTTCTACCAGCCGGCTGAGATCGAGTGGCTCGGCTTGCAAGGCTAGGTTGTTGTTTTCGATCTGATTTGCCAGCAGAACGTTATCTACCAGTTTGTGCAGGCGTTCGGTTTCATGCAATGCGTTCGATAGGAGTTGCTTTTGCTTTTCCCTTTCCAGCTCATGTTTTAACAAGGTCTGCAATTGCAGCTTGCTGGCCGCGATAGGTGTTTTGAGTTCGTGCGACACGCTAAGGATGAAATTTTTCTGCTGGTTGGCCAGTTCCGTTTCGCGCCGGATAGAGCGCCTCACGAGGCCTACACCAATTAATAAAATCAGGAGAAATACGGAGCCTTCTCCAACGATCATGTACACCCGCATCATTTTTTTATGCTCGAGTGCGGCAATATCGCGGGTAATAATCGCCTGATCGGTGCTCGACAAGGCCGCCAATTTCTGTTCTTTGTAGATATTGTCATTAGACTGGCGCACCAGCAGAACTTCCCACCACAGAAACTGTAAAACGATGTAACCGACAAGTACCGAGAATATCAGCGTGGTTCGCCTCGACATGCCTATTTATGAAAAACCTGGATGAATCCGCGCAGGTAGCGCGAACGGATACCGGCAACCCGCACCTCGTTTACCTGGCATACATAGAAATAGGTTCCCTCGGTGACAAGTTCTTTCATTTGCAATGAGCGGCCATCCCAATTAATCTTTGGATCGGTGGTTTCATAAACAAGATTACCCCAACGGTTATAAATTTTGAGGTCGATGTCTTTTACGAACTTATTGACAATTGGCTTGAAGAAATCATTGATGCCGTCGCCATTCAAAGTAACCACGTTCGGCAACTCGTATTCCGGGCAGTTATCCACACAAATTTTGGTACTCATCGGGCTCTCGTTGTAAAACGAATCTACCGCTGTAATCGCATAACACCCGGCAATAGACTCGAGGTTGTCGAACTGCATTACCGTATCAGACATGATCATGACAGAATCCCATAGTGCAAGTTCTGCATCTTCGGTTTGCGAAAAATAGAGTTTATACTTGATCGCATCGTCGCTGCACACATTGTTCGGGTTGTTCCAATAAAGCGTTAATGCAGGCTTTTTGCAATCCGACTGAATGGTAAGTGTCGGCGAACAAGGTGGTGTTGTATCTACCGGCTTGGCACACACTTCCTGGCTATAGTTAAGCAAGGGTCTGTAAATGTTCGGATCGGAATACTGTCCTTTTGCCAGAACCTTGTAGCAGTAGAGCGCTCCGTTTACCAGGCCACGGTCGGTGTAGTTGGTCGCGGTAGTACTATCGGTAAGTGTAAAGCCAGTCTGTCCCGGGTTTTGACGGTAGATGTAATACTTGAAATTCAACCATGGCACCTGTGCCTGCCAGCTAAGTGATAAGGTATTGTCGCTGGATGCAATGGATAAAAATACAGATGAGGCTTTTTGGCCATTGCCGATAAACTGACCGTTGGCATAAAACTCGATCTTGTATGTATGCGCAATGTTTTGCGTATTGATGCCGCTGTGTATAAATGTGGTGTCACTAAGCTGATTGAATGCTTTGAAGTAGGGCTTGGTAACAGATGCCACCTGCGAAAAGGTACCGGTAAAACTGTCGTGGTGCACGAGCCTAAACTCATACGGCCCAGGAACAGCCACTGTGTCGAGCGCATTAAACCCAAGCAAAGGCTTGATCCAACGCACGAAAATAGCGCCGGTAGTGGCGTCGGTCGATTGCACATCTACATTGATCAGGATAGGCACGTCCCGTTTCAACTGCACGCATACCTGCGATGAGGCATAGCTTGTGGCATTGTCGTCGAATACTGCCTCTACCACATAGCTGTAGTTGGTGCCGTGCGACAGTCCGTTCCCATTGTTGGTATCAATAAAAACGGTATCGTTCATGCTGCTGGTACAGCCTATTTTCACAAATCCCGATGACGGCGGCACGCCTGTTTCGCAGGTACTGTGAACCCATGGCGTGCAATCGTCTTTACGATACACGCAATACTGCCGTATCTTATTGCCCGAAGTAGGCATACACAGCGGCTTGGCCCAGGTGAGCTTTACGCTGGTTCCCATGGGCGTTGCTGTAAAATTCCGTGGTGGTGGAGCAATTACTGTGATGTTAAACGTTTTAAAGTCCACGAGGTTAATATCCGGATCCTGGTCTTCGGCTTTGATAGTAACCTGGTACGGGCTTTTCCGGATGTGCGAGCAGTTGGTTTGCCAATTGAAAGTGCCTGTTACGGGACTTAGGCCAGGTGCGGAAGCGAAAGTGGCCGGCGACGATGCCACGTTGAACGGCCCGCCATTGGCCGTCAGGCGAATGAGGTCGTTATCGGGATCGGTGGCGAGTACCGACTTGAATACGGTGCTACCGGCCAGCACGCAGGTGTCTGAGAGTGGCCGTATGCTTGGCGGGTTGTTGTTACAAACACCCACATCAACCTGCAAATCACGAATCACATAGCCCACCAGGTGATACACACCACCTGCGTCTTTACGCCATTCCTTGATGTACATTGCCAGGTTGTACTCGCCTTGTTGTTGCGGCGAACACCAGGTAAGTGTGCCGTTGGTGGGATGCACATTGTAAACGCCACCGGGGCCTGTAGAAGGGTAAGTATAACCCGGACACATTTGCCCGTTGAGCCCACGACAATAGGTCAGTTCATAAGACAAGCTATCGCCGTCGGGATCAGAAGCGCCGGGATTATGCAAAAAGCACTTGTTGACGCAACCTTTGTCGATGGGTGGAATGGTGAGCACCGGTGAGCTGTTGGGCCCCATGAATGTAGAAATAACCAGGTAAGACTCGATATAAAACACCTGGTTCACTGAATTGGGCAGATTGATCACGCCAGCGTTCCGGTTAGGATCGGTCATGCTCAGCTTGTAAGCGCTTGGCCCGGGATACGTATGGTCGATGACGTATTCATTGAGTTTAATAGACGAATTAATGGCCACACCATCAAATGGCGGCTGATTGGCAGGACCGCCAGGACACAGGTTCTTGGTTGTGCCATTGGTGCGTGGTACAACAGCGCGCGTACCATCGCCAAAATAAAGCGTATCGTAACAGCGGTCGGCAAGGTTGGCACCGCCAATATTGGTATAGGTTGTAATCTTGATACGATAGGTGTATCCGCTTAACCAGGTATAGGTGATCTCGCCCGCGCGGTTGTGTGTTGCAAACGAGGATTTAAAAAAACCTGCGATGAAAATTACAAAAAGAAAGTAACGCCACTTGAACATGTTGTCTAAATATGTAATGTTTTGAGGATGTAAAACAGAGTAACTAAAGGTAAGAAAAAAACGCTAACCGACTATTAAATTAAGGATTTTGCAAGTAAAAGGAATAATGTATAGAATGTCAATTTTTTTAACGTAGTTATTTTACAATATTTTAACGAAAAACGGGCCTGCCAACGCTTTTAGTAGTAATTTTACGGTTTTTAATCTTTTTAATACCATGAGCTCACACCATCACGGCCAATTGAGCAAAGTCACAGCAGCAGGCCTTTTAGTTACACTCGGCATTATTTACGGCGACATCGGCACCTCGCCACTCTACGTAATGAAAGCAATTGTGGGTGATGGGCCAATTGATGCGGCGGTGATCCTGGGTGGCATGTCGCTGGTATTCTGGACGCTTACACTTCAAACCACCATTAAATATGTGATCTTTACGCTGCGGGCCGATAACAAAGGAGAAGGCGGTATTTTTTCGCTGTATGCGCTCATCAAAAAAGCAAAACGCAAATGGCTTATTTTCCCGGCCATTATTGGCGGTTGCTGCATTCTGGGCGAAGGCATTATTACCCCACCCATTTCCGTGGCTTCGGCGGTAGAAGGTCTAAAGCTGATTCCGCGATTTAGCCATATCCACACTATTCCCATCGTTATTGCCATCATTACCGTATTGTTTTTTATCCAACAGTTCGGGACGAAGTTCATTGGCAAATTTTTCGGACCGGTAATGCTCACCTGGTTCCTTACCTTGGGTACGATGGGCGTCATCAGTTTATCCCAGGATCTTACCGTACTCAAAGCCCTGAACCCCTATTACGGACTTCACTTGCTGTTTACACACAAAGGCGCTTTTTGGCTGCTCGGGGCTGTGTTCCTGTGTACCACAGGGGCCGAAGCGCTCTATTCTGATATGGGACATTGCGGCCGAAAAAACATCCGCATCAGCTGGATTTTTGTTAAGCTGATGCTGGTGCTCAACTATATGGGACAAACAGCCTGGCTGATCTCCCACAACGGTCAACGGCTCGACGGCGACAATCCATTTTATGCTATCATGCCTGAGTGGTTTTTACCTGTAGGCATTGGTATTGCCACCATTGCCACCGTCGTAGCTTCGCAGGCACTCATCAGCGGATCGTTCACGCTCATCAACGAAGCAATGCGCCTCAACTTCTGGCCCAAAGTGGAAATCAAATACCCGACTGATCTCAAAGGGCAAATGTACATTCCATCCATTAACTGGCTGCTTTACATTGGCTGTATCTTTATTGTGTGGTTCTTTAAAGAATCTAAAGAAATGGAGGCCGCTTACGGGCTGACGATCATTCTTGGAATGATCATGTCGTCGAGGCTCCTCGCCTTTTTCATGCGCCTCAAAAAATACCCGAAGTTGTTTATTTATGTTTTTGTGATCGTGTATATTGTCGTAGAGGGTTCTTTCCTGATAGCCAACCTCGAAAAATTCCCGAAAGGCGGTTACATCACGTTGCTAATCGCCTTGTTCCTGGCTTCGGTTATGGGTTGCTGGTACATGGCCAAACTCATCCGCCAACGCTACACAGATATTGTGCCGCTGGCCAACTATAAGCAGATGCTGGTTGATCTCAGCTCCGATCCTACGATCCAGAAATATGCCACGCACCTTATTTACATGACCAGCGCCAACAACCCGGCGACGATTGAATCGAAAGTCATATACTCGATCCTGCAAAAGCGGCCTAAAAAAGCCGATGTGTATTGGTTTGTACACGTGGACGTGGTTGACGAACCTTACCGGATGGATTATAAGGTAACGCATATTGCCAATGAAGATATCATCCGGATCGACTTCCGCCTTGGATTCCGTGTTGCGCCTAAAATAAATCTCATGTTCAGGCACGTGGTAGCAGATATGGTGAAGAACAAGGAAGTGGATATTACAAGCCGCTATGAATCACTGAACAAGAATAACGTGATCGGCGATTTCAAATTTGTAGTGCTAGAAAAATTCCTGTCTTATGAAAACGACTTACCGTTTTTTGAGAAAATGATCCTGAATGTGTACTTCCTGCTGAAACGCCTCAGTCTGAGCGAGGCCAAGGCCTTTGGCCTTGATAGTTCTTCCGTGAAAATCGAGAAATTCCCGATGATCATCAGCCAGCCGAAAGAGCTTCATCTGAAACGCATTGACTAAACGTTGTATAGCCGGGCTATTGGCACTGGCCTGCACCGGTCTTTTCATTATTTCGTCTTGCTCGAGCGACACCCAAGCTGAGCCGTCGTTCTACTTTTGGCGTACCAAAGCTACGCTATCCGATACAGAAGTCAACGCGCTCCATTCGCATGGGGTGCGGCGGCTCTACGTGCGTTTCTTTGATGTTGACGTGCCTCCAGGAAGCCATCAACCGCGACCGCTGGGTGTGATCGACAGCCTTGGGCGTCTTCCCGCCAACATAGACGTTATTCCTGTGGTATTCATTACCAACCGCACATTTTTGAAACTGAGTAACGATAGCGAGGTAACGGCCCTTGCCGACAACTTACTCCGAAAAATAACCGGCATGCAGCCTTTGCATTCCGAACTGCAGATAGACTGCGACTGGTCGGAGAAAACACGTGATTTCTATTTCCTGTTCCTGAAAAGGCTGAAACAAAGCCTACCAGCATCCACGCTGCTGAGCGTCACCATCCGGCTACACCAGGTAAAATATCCTATCCGCTCCGGCATTCCGCCGGTCGATCGCGGCATGCTGATGTTTTACAACATCGGCAACTTACAAGACCCAGAAAGCCCGAACTCCATTTTCGATGCTGCAACAGCTTCCGCCTACACGCCTTACCTGAAAAATTACACGTTGCCGCTCGACGCCGCGCTACCGATATTCCGGTGGTGTGTGCATTATAGAAATGGCCGCATCATCGGATTGCTGACTAAAAAACACCTGCCGCAAACATCTGATACTTCTTATTTTTGTGCTACAGGAGATGAACACTTCCGACTCAAGCAAACCGGCACGAAAGATGGAGTAAATTTTGAAACCGGCGATGTGCTGAAATATGAAACGATAGACGATGCTACCTTTATGCAGGCCGCAGGCATTCTGAAAAATTGCCTGACCAACGAACATCGCAGGATCGTTTTGTATGATCTCGACGACTATAACTTGAACTATTATGATAAAAAAACACTTCAAAACGTTTATTCTTCCTTCCATTAGCCTTGCAGCTTTTGCAACAGTAACAGCTCTGGCCTGCGCTGGTGGCGACTGGGACGGCAGCGAGGGTTCGATGTTTACGCCGCACATCATCAACCAAAAGCAATCGGTGGCTTTTTTCAGGACTCTCGAAACGCCTTTCTATGATGGTTATGATGACGAGCGCGCGGTAGCGTTTAACGGGCAGAATGCAAAAGAATGGGCTGCTTTTTTTGAACAGAAACTGAGTAAGGAGAGCCTGGAATACTGGCTCTACAAGGCTTCTTTGCGTCAAATCGATTCCATGATCTTCGATATTAAAGGAAAACCGGCTCATTTAACGGCTGCATCCCAAAAACATAGCCTGAAGTCATTTCCAGCCGGCAAAGCCACCTCATTTTTATACTACACGGGTTTTGCGAGGCGCAACGAAGCCTTTGCTGCGCCCGAAACGCCAGATCCATGGGACCCCAAGCCCCTAGCGCCACCAACCGTATCGATCGATAAACAGATCAGCGGCGGACTTAGCTTTTTTTCTAAAGTTACCGACCCTTTTCTGAAAGCGCGCTACGCTTTTCAACTTGAACGCTTGTATTATTTCAGTGGCGAATACGATCAGGCCATCTCGTTTTACGATGCCAATGAAACCGCCCTGCAAGCAGGCGGAAGCGTGCAGTGGCGTGCGCTCGGCTATAAAGCTGCCGCTTTGTACCGCCAGAAAAAATATGCGATGTCAAATAACCTGTACGCGCAGCTATTCGACCGATACGAACCTATGAAAAAATCGGCGTATTTGTCGTTTCACCCGCTTGCAAACGCAGAATGGCAACAATGCCTGGCCCTTGCCAAAACCACCCGCGACAAGGAAGTGCTCTGCCAGCTAAAAGGCCTGTACACTAACGAGGTGCAAGCTATGCAGGAAATCCTGAAGCTCAACCCATCTTCGGATCTTGCCGACCTGTTGCTCGTGCGGGCAGTGAACATCGAAGAATCGGCGGTGGAATATGATAGCGACCGTTCGCAAAGTGAAAAGAAACAGGTGAGTCCCGCGCTGCTTGCGTTTGTCAATGAGGTTTCTGCCAACCAAAAAACAGCTAATCCGATGGTATGGCACCTGGCGGCGTCTTATCTCAACTACATGGACGGACATTACCCATTGGCCGATCAGCAGATGAAACGCGCCGAGGCGTATGTCTCCAAAAGCCCAGCGTTTAAAGCCCAGTACCACCTGCTGGCTGTTTACGGCGCCCTGAAAAAAACGCCGGATGTATCGCCGAAGCTGGAAAACG
>DAIUED010000138.1:0-8566 GCA_036845295.1 Bacteroidota bacterium | reverse complement strand
CCTTATACGTACTGAGGTTTACTGCCTGGCCCGAGCGGTCGAAAGCCGTAAAATCCGGTGCATTGGAGCCTGTTTGCAATTTATAGGTTGCCTGTAACATGTTGAAGGCTATTTTGCGGTTTTCGGGGTACCGGCTGTCGCGGTGTAACTGCTCCAATACCGATTGCACTTGTTTCTGATCGAAGTCGGGGCTGTAATAAAAGTCAATAAGGCCTTTCAGAAGCAGTAGTTCGCGCAACGTATCGTTGGTGATGCTCCTGTCTGCCATAAACTGGGTTCGCAGGTTTTTATAATCACCAAAGGTATTGATGCTGTTGTATATGTTGCCGCCGTTTTTGGTAGAGGCAAAGGCTTTAAGATAGCCGGTAAAATGCGTATTGAAAAATTCCATGTATTCGTAATTGTTGTACAGTACCGGCCGGTGTTCGATGAATTGTTTGTAGAGCACGGTTTTGCTGCGCGACATATTCGAAAAAAAGCCGGCAAAGCTATATTCCACGTATTTTTTGAAATACACATTTTTCACGTTGGCATAGCGTTTTTTGCAAGTCACAAAAAACGTGTCGAGCATGGCGCTTAGCTTAGCGGGCGAGAGATAGCTATCGGTGGCTTTGGTGAAAAGGTTGTTGTATTGCGTATTAAAGTCGATGATCAGCGCGTTCAACTCCGTGCTGTCTTTGCCATACACGCTGATGTTTACCTGGCTTTCCGTTCCTTCCTGGTTGTTGGTGAGCGAGTCTTTGCCGGGAAAGTAAATACCATAAACATAATTGGGCTGCACGTATAATTTACCAGCCAGATTACCAATGCCAATGATCACCGGTTTGGTAAATCCCGACTGAAATTTGAGCTCGAAGTACCCGTCTTTGTCAACAGTATCAACGCTCTGGCGTTCGCGAAAATAGGTTACGTAATCGGTGAAATCACTGAGCACCACTTCTTTACCAATATGCGACGGATGCGCTTTTCCTTTAATGGTGATATTCTGCGCCCTTAGCGGCCCCAGGAAGATGATCAGCAAGGTTATGATAGAATAAAGCCTCATAGCAGAATATAACCCCAAATATAGGATAAGTTACAGGAATATGCTTGCCTGCAAACGCCAAGTTTTGTTAGAATGCATTACAAAGCAGCACGTTCAGCTATGCTTATTTCCAGGCTATTTGAGGTTATTTCTGCCTTGGCTTTTCTATAATTCGACCCTGTAGATGTTTTTCACCGGAATCACGGCTCCTCCTTTTAGGCTTACATTCTCAGGGTCAACATGCCAGATGGTGGCCAGGGTATGTTTACGCAAAGCGCCGTCGTAAAAGCAAATAATGACTTTCTGTTTGTACAGATTGCCCAGGCTTAGCGCTGTTTGCAGATCGTTCCACCTCATGTTTCTATCGTCAGCGCCGGCTAATGCTTCGGCAGCTTTTAACTTGAGCTGTGCAATGTTTTCTTTGGTTACATAGGTGCTTTGCGGCTCTGCCGTCTGGTGGTGAATACTTCGTTTGATGTTTTGGTACAGGGCTTTCAATTTCCTGCGCCTGGTCCGTTGAAGGATTTGTGCTGGATAGGCATTGCTCCGCGATTTGGTTATGGCGGTGCGGTCCAGGTATATTTTTAAAATAATCACTGCGATGGCAAGGGAGAAAAAGCCAAACAGGAAGTAATGGTGTTTTGCAAATTCAGACAATGACGCTGCCATTGCTGCAGGGGAAAGTTGGAGGACAAAGCAGAACACAGCGAAAATACCGAAAATGACACTGAGCGACAGAAGCAAGGTCATGTGCTTGTTTTTTTGACTGGCAATAGTTGTTTCCATGATGTTTAATGTTTTGTCTAACAAATATATATCGCATCAGGTATATATTTTTATTTATATTATTTATAATTAGCATAACGATTATTTATGATAAGTGCTGTCAATGCCTTGCGGCAAGGCAGAATATAAGCCATGACCGGCTAAATAATTTTTTCTGGAACTTTTGGGACAATAGGTTTGAGTGCCGAGCGGTGGTTCAGGCAAATCAAAGCATCATTTGCATGTTGTGAGTGTGCTCAGTGTATCGCCGACTTAGCGAAGGGTTGACCTTATTGCTTATTGATCACACCTTTGCCTACGGCGATTGATATTTTCTTCTTGAGGTGGTGCGGCTTCTTGTCGATGCCAAATTGTTTCGGTAAAACCGTCAATTGGATATTCACGCCAATTCTGTCGTAATAGTCGGCACCGGTATTCATAAACAACATGCCTTCTTTGGAGAGTTCATAAAAATGGATGGAAGCAACCTGCCTAGCGCTTTTGCCATTGAAGTTCGTAACGCCCACAACTTCCAGGGATCTGAGGTTGTGATGGGTTAACGTGAGCAGATCGCCTGTTGGAAGCGTGGCTTTAAAAGTCAATTTGCTGTCAGATAAATCAAGGAGCCATTCATCGAGGCTATCTACACCTGTTTTTAGGCTTGCAAAATCAACAATAATGGTCATTTCAGAATTGCCTTCATGGAAGTATATTTCTGAAGCCTCTCGGATGGAGAAGTGCTTTTCTCCATGATAGTACGTGTCGATATAAGTAGAAGATCTCCTTAATTCTTGCGCGTGGATGAAGGTTTGACTTAGGATCAGTAAGAATAAGACGATGAGTGGTCGCATGTATTTACAAGATTTTGATTAGCAATTGTGGTCGATAAGTAAAACAGTTCGTCAATATAATTTGTTCAGGAAGTGCTTCGTTAAAAGGATTTCCTAGTCAGGCATCAAAAAGAAACTAAAATGCACGTTGCCGTATTTGCGGGTTTCTGTATAATGCGGCTTGTCGTCGAGCTTTGTTTTTGGTCCGTGCTCGATGATGAGCATACCGCCCGGTTTAAGCCAGCCATTGGCAAACACCAGTTGGTGAATGTCCGGGATATTGCCGAGTTCGTAAGGCGGGTCCGCAAAAACCAGATCCACTGCCAGAAAGGGTTTTTCAAGGTATTTGAAGACGTCGGCGCGTTCCGGGCTCACCATGCCCAGCTTCAACTGTTTGGCGGTGTCGCGGATAAACTGAACACAAGCCGTATGTTTATCGACGGCGTACACCCTGGCTGCACCGCGCGAGGCAAATTCCAGGCTGATATTGCCGGTTCCGGCAAACAAGTCGAGTACCGTCAGGTCTTCAAAATCCAGCCTGTTGTTTAGGATGTTGAACAGGCCTTCCTTGGCAAAATCCGTGGTAGGCCTTACCGGTAAATTCTTCGGTGTGAGCAATTGTTTGCCTTTGTATGTGCCTCCTATGATTCGCAAAATATCCGATTGATGAGAGAATAATTAAAATGCTGTGGCATGCCGGTGAAAGCCTGCCAGTTAATGGCGCGGTTTCCCATGCCAAGGCGAACATGGCGGATGTACTTTTTTAAAATGAGCAAGGCATCCGATTCGGCATCACTGTTGCCGGTGATGGTGAGTTCAGTTTGCATCGGGTCGAGCTGGTATTGCTCCATGGCAAACAGGATGTAGTAAAGGATATCTTCTGTGGCATTGACGTCGAATTGGTTTGCCAACAGTAACTTACCTTCCTGCTTTACCACGAGTGCCATAAACGTATCGTGTAGCTGCGCCAACATGGAGGTTTTGGACAGGTCTTCGGAATGGAGCATCAATTGCGAGAGTACAGTAAGGCCGTGTTTGATATGATGGCTCGGGAACAACTGGTCGATCGTGGATTTCAGTTGTTCATCCAGGGCATATACCAGGCGTATTTCCGGGCTCAGATCGTCGTGCAGGATCATCGCATCACCGGTTGCTCCTGTGTTGAATTCGAGTAATTGGCGTTTGTGATCTTCATCGAAAAAGGGCGTCGGGCAAAGGGTGAATTGTCCTGTGAAAAAATTAACATACACCGCACGGTAAGCCTTTTGCGACAAGCGAAAATGCCTTACGGCACTGATCACCTGATCTCTCACCGGCATGGGTGCGCTGCTGTCTATCGAAGCATGCACAGCATATTCAGGTTGATTGATGTCGCTATTAAACTCGCAAAAGCCGATGTTGTTGGATGACAGCTCCACGATCAAGGTATCAGCTTGTTCCGAAGAACTTCCGAACGAACGGTGGTTGGTATGGATTGCGGCCGGCATCCTACAAAGCTAGGATTATTTTTTTACAGGAGTAGGGTTAAACACAGCCTCTTTAAATTTTTCCACCATCTGGATATCATGGTATTCTTCCACCTGTTCTGTTTTTCCATTACGCTTGAATGTAACCCTCGTTTCCACGTAGCCATTGCAATGTGGCTGGTGGCTGTCGAATGACATATCCATTACGTCGGTTTCGTTCAGCTGTTCGATGATTCTCTCGATCCGCCAGGTTTTGCGGTTTACCCAGATCTGGTTTGAGTGCAGATCGCCTGTTTGGGCTCCTATAACATACATGCGCTGTTTTTTCCAACGCTGTTTGCTCAGTATTTCAAGGTTGTAGCCTGCAAGTTTAAGACGTGTTTCTACATCAGGAAGTTCCCGGTAATACATGCCACCCAGCAGGAGCAGGAGCGTATTGGGGTCACGTTTTATTGTTTTTAGCTCGTGGTTTTTATAGCGCCAGGCGCTGTCGTTTCTGAAAATCAGATAATTGCCGGCGGAGGCATCGCCGAAATCGATCCTGAATTTGTCTGGAAACTCGATGGCTTCATGCCATTCGGAAGTTCCGGTGACGCTATCGTTCCGGTAATGCGTGTTCTTTTGCGAAAAGGTATAGGCCTTGCAGGGTGCATTGCGGTAGCGCTGGTGAAGGAAGTTCAGTACATCGGTGCCTTGCTTGAACGAGAACGAAGGCTGGTCGGTATCCAGGTCGATGGCGATCATTTGCGCACAGAGGCTCAATGTGGTTGAAATACATATAGCGAATAACCAGAGGCGTTTCATGCGTTGTAGTTTAACTGACGATGAAATTCACTGCAAATAATGGCACAGGCATTGGCGGCATTGAGCGATTCGCTGCCGTTTTGGCCCGCAGCCGGAATGGTTATCGGCTCCGTAACGTGTTGTAACACGGCTTCCGAGATACCATTGGCTTCGTTTCCGATCACGATCATGCCGGTTCGGAGGGCGCTTCGGTAAATATTGTTTCCGCTAAGTACAGCGCCGTAAACCGGAACACCTTTCAAGGACGGCAATAGCTCGGCAAAGTCAAGGTAAATAACGTTTACGCGGAGTACGGCACCCATACTGGCTTGCAGGGTTTTGGGGTTGTAGAGTTCTGTCGTGCTTCGCGAGCAGATTACCTGCCGGATGCCAAACCAATCGGCCATACGGATGATGGTGCCGAGATTGCCCGGATCGCGGATATCGTCGAGGTAAAGCGAGAGTTGGCTTGTCAGCAGTTCGGGCGTGAGGAATTGCTCTTTTTTCTGAACGACAGCGAGTGCCTGATTGGGTGTGGTCTGTAGGCTGATCTTCTTCAGTTCCTCGGCATCTACCTCGGCATAAGCAATGTTGCGTTTTTCAAGAAGCGCCAGGTGTTTTTGCAGGTAGGGAGCCAATGCAAATAGCTGTCTTACCACGACACCCTCGTCTTCCAGGAATTCCGTTACCAGTTTTATTCCTTCCACGATAAACAAGCCCTGGCTGTCACGGTTTTTTTTGAGGTGCAGGGCCTGAATAAGTTTTATCTGGTTTTTACTAATCATTTTTTAAAGCTAAATTAGTAGGCTATAAAAGTAACCAAACTACTTGAGCTTTAGGACTAATATCATAAGTATTTTCCAAAATACACAGCTCCTGTTATGCCGTATGCCGGCTATACTGTGCTTATTGGTTGCGCTCAGCGCCTGTAATGTGAACAAGCATCTGAAAGAAGGCGAGTACCTGGTTGAAAAAAATGTGGTCCGTGAAAATGGGACGGCGATCGATAACAGTGAGTTAGAGGCGTTCATCCGGCAAAAGCCCAATCGCAAAATCCTGAAAACGGTACGCTTCAACCTCTGGCTCTACAACCAGGTCGATCAGCAAAAAATGGTGAAGTATAAGGAACGTCGCAACCTGCGATACGATCGTATCAACGCCAGGCGCATCGAAAAAAATAACGAACGCAACGAACGCAGAGTAGCCAAAGGAAAATCACCGAAAGCGCCCAAGCTCAAAAACAAAGATAAACTCACGTTTCGCGAGAGCATCCTCGAAGCCGGAGAGCCGCCGGTGATCCTTGATACTTTTCTCACTAACGTTACCGTCAATCAGCTTCAAAAGTTTGTATTTTCGCGGGGTTACTTTAACTCTACGGTGCGGGACAGTCTGGCCATCGACGCAAAAGCCAAGCGCGCAAAAGTATATTACTTTGTCAGCCGTTCGGTACCGTACCGTGTACAGGGAATCCGCTACAAGATCGAAGATCCGCTCATCGAGTATTTTATTTACAACGATACATCGTCGTGCCTCATTAAGCATCACCATATCTATAACGAAGATATCATGCAGAAAGAGCGTGAACGGATTACGGAAAGCCAGTTAAACAATGGGTATTTCTATTTTGCGCCGGAATATATCTATTACCTGGTCGATACGAACCTGGCCGGGCAAAATGTGAACATTACCATCGGGTTAAAAATGTATTCGGAAGCGTTTAGCGAATCGGTAGATTCGCTGGTGTACAAGAATCATCCGCGCTTTTACATCGAGAATGTCTATGTGATACCGGAGAACATTCCCGATTTCAGAGGGAAGTCGAACGACGTTTACATGCGCGATACCACGGCGTATAACGACATTAAGATCCTTCACAACAACCGGCTGAAATTCCGGAAAAAAGACTTGCTGCGCGATGTTACCGTGGCACCGGGTCAGCTCTACCAGCAGGATAAAGCCGAGGAAACCTACAAAGGACTTTCGTCGCTGCGGGTATTTAAAAGCGTGTTTATACAGTACATCGTCAATCCGAAATATCCCGACAAGCTCGATTGTTACATTGTCTGCCAGCCACTCGTCAAACAGGCGATCACTGTAGAAACCGAAGGCACTAATACTTCCGGAAACCTTGGTATTGCGGGAAGCATTGTGTTTCAGAATAAGAACACGTTCAGGGGCGCTGAACTGGTTGAGTTAAAACTGAAAGGTTCTATCGCTGCGCAAAAGCAGTTCAATACCGATCAAACCACCAGTATTAACAATGTACCAAGTACGTTCAACACCGTGCAGTTCGGTCCCGAGTTGAACATTTATTTTCCCCGGGCCTTGTTTCCCTTTACGCTATTTTATTATAAGAAAGACGCAAACGAGAAACGTTATTTCACTCAGCCAAAAACCATCGTCAACCTTTCATTCAACTACCAGTCGCGCCCCGAGTATTACCGCAACATTGCCAACATTTCTTACGGATTCAAATTTACCAATGCCAACGGGCTGTTTACCTATGATGTAATTCCCCTTGAGGTGTATAGCGTAAAAGCAAAACTATTTGGCACCTTCGAGCAGAGCCTGAAAGATATGAACGATTTTTTCCTGCTCAATTCATTTCAGGATCACATTACCACGCTCTCGAAAGTATCGGCGACGTTCAATAACCAAAACCTCCCTAAAAAACGGACGCTGACGTACCTCCGCGCCAGCATCACATCGTCGGGCAACATTCTGCGCGGCTTATACAGTGCAACCGGGCAGCCTAAAGACGCCGAGGGCCGTTACCTCATTTTCAGCACGCCGTTTTCGCAATTCGTGAAATTCGATGCCGACTACCGTGTGTATTTTAAAGTCAGGAAGCGCTCGAAATTGGTGTACCGCGTTGCCGGCGGTATCGGTAAGCCGCTCGATAACCTATCTGTACTACCTTACGAGCAAAGTTTTTTTGGTGGTGGTCCCAATGGCATCAGGGCCTGGCGGGCGCGAACCCTGGGCCCGGGCGGCTATAGCCAGCCCGATAACGTCACAGCCAAGTATGATAAGATCGGTAACGTGCAACTGGAAAGCAATATCGAGTACCGCTTCCATATCTTCAAATCGTTTTATGGCGCCTGGTTCATCGATGCCGGCAATATCTGGCTCACCTACGAAGATCCAAGCAAGCCCGGAGGAAAATTCACGTTCGATAATTTTTATAAGGAAATAGCCGTCGGTTCCGGTTTCGGGCTGCGCTACGATTTCAGCTTTTTCATCCTTCGCCTCGACGCGGCACTGAAAGTCCGCGATCCTAAATATGCCGAGAACGACCGTTGGACGTTCGACAAGGCCCCGGTGCAAGGAACTGTACTCAATTTCGGTATCGGCTATCCTTTCTAGGAACAGCAAAGGCCGGTTATACCGGCCTTCGTTGCTTTTTGTATTCGTTTTTTTGGGGACTTAGTTAGTGACGTTTACCAGTTGGTTTTTGGTGTTCAGGTTAATGAAATAGTATTTTTTTCCTGAAACCGTGCTGTTGTTGAACTTATAGCCTGTAACCGTAAGGTAACCGCTGGAAGTAACATCGAGTGTTGCCATCTCGGCAGCGGTGAAGGTGTGTGACGTTTGATTTCCGGCTTTGATCTTATAGATGGTTTTGCTGCCGGCGGTTATTTGGAAACAAACCGAATCGGCATTGGAAATGCTGGTGGTGTTCATGGTAAAGGCAGAAC
>DAIUED010000137.1:0-8568 GCA_036845295.1 Bacteroidota bacterium | reverse complement strand
ATTTATTGTATTCCACAAAGTCTTTACCAAACAGCATGATTTCTACCGAGCCCTGGTAATCTTCGATGATGAGTTTGCCGAAGGCATTTCCAGTTTTGCTGGTGCGATGTTCAAAGCCCGTTACCACGCCGCCAAACGTAATGTCCTTTCCTTTGAACGGTTCAAGGCCTGCCTTAAGTTGGGCGCAATTGGCGCTGCACTTATGCTCGATAATGAGTTTGTAAGGATCGAGCGGATGCCCTGAAATGAAGAAGCCTACGACTTCTTTCTCCCGTGCCAATTCTTCCAATTTGCCCCATGGTTCTACTTTAGACGGCAGCTGTGGTTCGGTGATCTCCACCGCATCCTCACCCCCAAACAAGCTGGCTTGCGAGGTGTCGTTGCCCAAACTCATTTGGTTACTGTATTTGATCATGCGATCGGTAAGCGTGGTGCCGTCCATGAGATCCACGCTAAAGAACATCGCACGATGCACGCCATCAAATCCATCAAAGGCGCCGGCGAGTGCCAAACCTTCAATCGACTTTTTATTGATTGCTTTGCTATCGAGGCGTTTCGCCAGATCGAATACCGAAGTAAATTTCCCGTGGGCATTGCGCTCTTCGATGATGGCATTGACCGTGTTCTCGCCCACTCCTTTGATCGCACCCATCCCGAAGCGGATGTCGCTGCCACCTTCGATAACACTGAATTTAGCAAAACCTTCGTTCACATCCGGGCCAAGCACTTTGATGCCCATGCGTTTACACTCTTCCATGAAGAAAGAGATCTTTTCGATGCTGCCCGAATGGTTGAGTACCGAAGCCATGAACTCCGACGGATAATGTGCTTTGATGTATGCCGTTTGAAAAGCAACGTAAGCATAGCAGGTCGAGTGCGATTTATTGAAGGCATAACTCGCAAAGGCTTCCCAGTCTTTCCAAACTTTTTCGGCCACCACGGTATCGTGTCCGTTGGCTTTACAGTTGTCGATGAACTTGCCTTTCATTTTATCCAGTGTAGCCCGGTCTTTCTTACCCATGGCTTTCCGCAGGGTATCGGCATCACCTTTGGTAAAATTGGCTAACTTCTGCGACAAGCGCATTACCTGTTCCTGATACACCGTAATACCGTAGGTTTCCCCCAGGTATTCGTCCATGCCTTCCAGGTCGAACTGCACCTCCTCGCGGCCGTGCTTCCGGTTAATGTAATTGGGAATGTACGCCAACGGACCCGGGCGATACAAGGCATTCATCGCAATCAGGTCATTGAACGAATCGGGTTTCAGCTCTTTCAACGACTTTTGCATCCCGGCACTTTCGTACTGGAACACGCCGTTGGTTTCACCGCGCTGGAACAACTCATACGTCTTTTTATCATCGAGTGGAATGGCGTCGATGTCAATGTCCAGACCGTGGTTTTGTTTCACGAAACGCAGCGCATCTTTGATGATGGTCAAGGTACGCAAGCCCAAGAAGTCCATTTTCAGCAAGCCAGCGCTCTCGGCCACGGAGTTATCGAACTGCGTTACCAGCATGTCCGAATCCTTGGCTTTGGTAACAGGTACAAATTTCACCATCTCATCGGGTGTGATGATCACGCCGCAGGCATGGATGCCCGTATTTCGCAGGCAGCCTTCCAGCTCGTAAGCCTGTTTGAGTACATCGGCCTCTGGTGTTTTCTCTTCGGCGAGTTTGCGGAAGTTGTACGATTGCTCCACCACTTCGCGTTTTTCTTTGATCTTGTCGAGGTATTTCTCGTCGATGCCACCCGGTTTCAGCAAGGCTTTCAGCTCGGCTTCCAGGCTGTCGGGGAAAGACTTCGCCAGTCTATCCGCATCCGGCAAAGGCAGGTCGAGCACACGGGCCGTATCCCGGATAGCCGATTTTCCGCCCATGGTACCATAGGTGATGATCTGCGCTACCTGGTTGAAGCCATATTTGTCGATCACATATTTGATCACGCTGTCGCGGCCTTCGTCATCGAAGTCAATATCGATATCGGGCATGCTGATACGATCCGGGTTCAGGAACCTTTCGAAGAGGAGATCGAACTTGATCGGATCCACGTTGGTGATCCAGAGGCAGTAGGCAATGGCTGAGCCGGCAGCCGAGCCACGGCCAGGACCAACGGACACGCCCATTTCGCGCGCTTTGGAAATGAAATCAGCAACAATAAGGAAGTAGCCCGGATAGCCCATCCGCTCAATGGTAGCTAATTCAAACTCAATACGCTCTTTGGTTTCAGGCGGCATGTCGGGATAGCGCTTGTGAGCGCCCTGCCAGGTAAGGTGCGACATGTAGATGAACTGCTCGGCGATCACCCGCATTTCGGCTTTCTGGATCTCTATCGCTTCTTCCGATAATTTTTTGTCGATCCAGGCCTGTTGCTTTAAGGCAATGATGCGCTGGTGCGAAGCCTGAATTTCCGCTTCGTTGCTCTCAATGAACGATGCCGCGATCTCGAACTTCGGCAGGAGGATATCACGACCGAGCTTGAACTGCTCGATCTTGCCAACGATCTCCATAGTGGTTTCAATGGCTTCGGGCATATCGGCAAACAGCTCGATCATTTCCTTTGGCGACTTGAAATAAAACTCTTTATTCTGGAGTCCGTAGCGAAAGCCGCGTCCGCGGCCAACAGGCGTTGCTTTCTTTTCGCCGTCTTTCACGCAGAGCAGAATATCGTGTGCATCGAAGCCGTTCTTATCGAGGTAATAATTGCTGTTGGCTGCAAAATATTTTACCTGGTATTTTTGGGCAAAGCGCAGCAACACCTCGTTCACGTGATTCTCATCGGGAAGATTGTGTCGGTTAAGCTCTACGTAAAAATCGTCGCCAAATTGTTCCTTATACCACACAAAGGCTTCTTCGGCCTGCTCCTCGCCCACATTCAGGATCAGGTTCGGGATCTCGGCCGACAACGACCCTGTGGTAGCAATAAGACCTTCTTTGTATTGTAACAACAGGTCTTTATCGACACGTGGCACATAGTAAAATCCGTCGATAAGGCCGGTGGAGCTTAACCTGGAAAGATTTTGATAGCCTTGCCTGTTTTTGGCAATGAGTACCTGGGTATAACCATTCTCCTGTTTGGTCTTGTCTTTGTGATCACGGCACACGTACAATTCGCAACCGATCACGCATTTCAACTCGTTCTTTTTCTCACCTTGTTTTTCGCCCTTTTCAATGGCCTCGTTGTGCGCTTTGATGCCTTTGTTCTGCTTATCAATAGCCTGCCAGAAAAGAAACGCACCATACATGTTACCGTGATCGGTAAGGGCTACCGCAGGCATGTTGTACTCTGCAGCTTTTTTTACCAGGTCGGCCACATCGGCTGTTGACTGAAGCACCGAAAACTGCGTATGGTTGTGCAGGTGCGCAAATTGAAGGTTCTCGACAGCAACAGCTGTCTGGGTTTGCGCTTGCTGTTTGCTGCCCGCTGCTTTCCGTTCTTTCCATGCCTGCTCATGCTGATACAAGGCAGAAAGATCAGGCGCTACGTAGTTGATCAGCGGCAGGTCGCTAACCGTTAGCTCGGCCACGCGCGTGATGCCGCGTTTCAGGATCTCGAAGAAAGCCCGGGCAGTAGCTGTAACGTCGAAAGCCGCATTATGTGCTTCGGCAAAGGTTTCGTTGAATAACTTGCTGTACAGTTCGGTAAGCGTCGGCCATTTGAATTTGCCGCCGCGTCCGCCAGGTATGGCGCAGAACTCAGTGGTTTGGTCGTTTTTGGTATCGATAAAAGGCATCGAAGCCAGCACGTTTTCGAAGCCGCAACGCAGCAATTCTGCCCCGATGATATTGATATCGAACTCGATGTTATGCCCGCACAGGTATTTGGTTTGAGCCACGGCGGCAGAAAACTCCTTCAACACGGCCCGGAGATCCTGCCCTTCTTCGAGGGCCCGCTCGTTGGTAATACCGTGGATCTGCACGGCATTGAACGGAATGGTGTAGCCTTCGGGTTTAACAATGATGGAATTACTGCTGATCAGGTTCCCTTTGGCATCGTGCAATTGCCAGGCAACCTGCACCATGCGCGGCCAGTTATCGAAATCGGTCAGTGGTGCGTTGTAATTTCTTGGTAAGCCGGTGGTTTCTGTATCGAATATTAAGAACATAGGTGTAATGTAAACGTGTGTTTATAAAAATAAACTCAGGACTTTTGTTGATCGAGTACCTTGCGAATACCGATCAATTCGTTTTTTATATCCAGTAACAACTGGGAATCGCTTATTGTTGACGCAGGTGCAGTTACAGCCGTAGCATAACCATGCTTTTCGCGGATCACTACTTCGCGTTGGCGAAGAATTTCGGCTTTAAAGGCCTCGGCGTTGTTGATGCCGAGCATGCTCATCATGTTTTGGTGATGGCCGCCTCCGCCACCAGCTGTTTCGATGCGGATGAGTGTGAGTCCGAACGCGCGGAGCACAGGGCCGCCCACGAAGGACAGATCCTGGATGTTTTCGAGCGGGATGGTTTTCTCGATATGCACGATCAGGCCTTTCGAGAATTTCAGGTTCTTGCTCGTAATCTGGCAGGAAAGCGTTTTAAAGAACTTTCCACTAAGCCACAGCCCCAAGCCAAATACCCAAAACGGCACTAGCACAATTCCGATGATGGAGGAAACAAGCGCGATAAGAACAACGAAAAAAATGTAGGTTTTTACCCTTGGGCTAAAGGTAGCGGTGTTTAAAACAACTTCTTCTGTCATAACCTCTTAAAGGTACGAAATAAGAAAACGGGGCTGAAAGATTGTTGATATTTGCTCAGAAATTACAGCACGATTCCGACCACGCAGATATCATCGACCTGCTCCAGGCTTCCCTGCCAGGCCTCCAGGGCTGTTTTGAGTGCGTATTCGCGGTGATCTACCGGGTGCGTATGCAGGCTTAGCAACAACTCTTCCAGTTGCCTGTATTTATATTTTTTTCCGGCCGGTCCGCCGAACTGATCAGCATACCCGTCAGTAAAGAGATAGATGGCATCGCCGGGGCGAAGGCTCAGGGTATGGGTTCGGAAGGGGAGCGGATCATGCACAAAGCCGATGGCTTGCTTATTTGCCCTGACCTCGAGCAGCGACGGAGGCATGCCGGGAGATCCTGACTGCGTACACCACAAGGGGTTGTTCGCTCCCGCCCAGCTCAGCGTGGTTTCCGCTCCGTTTCGCTTTACTGCCAGCAACGAGATGTCCATTCCGTCTTTGATCTCTTCTTTGCTTTTCGAAAAATGCTCCACGACCAGCTCCCTGGTTTTATCAAGGATCTGCCCCGGATCGCTCAGCCCGAATTCCTTCACGCTGCGATTGAGGGCATTGCTACATACCACAGACACGAGTGCGCCCGGAACCCCATGCCCGGTGCAGTCGGCTGCGGCGATGAGAAAGATATCCCCGATCGTTTCCGACCAGTAAAAATCGCCGGCTACGATGTCTTTGGGTTGATAATACACAAAGGCCTGCGGCAGGTGCGCACGGATGAGCTCAAGCGGCGGCAGGATAGCCTGTTGGATGCGCCTGGCGTAGGTGATGCTGTCAGTGATCTCCTTATTTTTCTCTTCAATGATCAACCGTTTTTCTTCCACCTGCTTCAGGGTGGCTTTCAGCTGTTCTTCGGCAAGCACGCGACGTTTGACCTCGTTGCGAAATAAGATATTCCACAACACAAAGCTGCTGACCAGCCCCAGCACACCTCCTATCAGCATCAAGTTTCCTCCGGGCCAGTGCAACAGGCGGCCGAGGAAACCAATGCAGATGAGCATGATGGATAGCAGATCAAGAACGTTCAGGAGGAGGCTGCGCCCGGCCACCAGCCCCCGGCGCTTCTCATAACGGGCTTTGATGATGAGCGGCAGACCTGAACAGCAAAACAGAAAAATCGAGAAAAGCAGTTCAAACGAGGCGCCGGGCCAGTGCATGAACTTACTTAAAAATCCACCGAGAAAGAAGAATCCTGAAATAGCACTGATGATGGCTATGACACGTGTTCTGATAAGCGCCGGTGCATGAAAGTACACCAGGCACAAACCCAGGCAGAGGCTAAGCACCGAACCCAGGATCAGCAGCAGCAGGATAAACTCGGAGGTCTCTCCATTCCCGAAGTACTCTGAGGCCAGGTACACAGGAATGAGCAGGATGCTACAGGCAATGAATCCAAAGCCGATGCGTTTTGCGTAAAGAGATGCTTCCATGAAAAATAGTTTATTGATAATCAAAGATATATAAAAAACTTTAAAGCCTAATTGTCAAATACATAATTTTCTTATGTATCTTTGTCTTAAGTAATTCATTATACCATCATGATCTATTCTTCCGAACTCATTAAAGGCACCCTGAAGACCATTGTGCTAAAGCTATTGGCCGATAACAAAAAAATGTACGGATACGAAATCACCCAAAAAGTGAAAGAACTTACTTTCGACCGTATCCAGATCACGGAAGGTGCTTTATACCCTACTCTGCATGCGCTGGAGAGCGATGGCCTGGTAACAACCGAAACGGAATTCATTGGCAAGCGCGTACGCAAATATTACAGCCTGAGCCCAAGCGGAAAAGACAAAACGAAAGAAAGAGTAAACGAGTTGGCCGATTTTATGGAGACCATGAAATTCCTCCTCGATATCAAACCGAAAAATGCCTAAGCATGTATAGCCTTAGTGAGCAACAGATTGATTTTATACTCGACGACATACGTGCACGTGGCGTTGAGATGGAAAGCCTGCAGCAAAACCTGTTAGATCATATCTGTTGCATCATTGAGAACGACCTCGAAGAGAACGGAGACTTCGAGGGCTTCTACCGGGAAACCATCCGGACATTTTACAAGGATGCCTTGTGGGAAATAGAAGAAGAGACACTCCAATTATTAATTTTTAAAAATTATTACACGATGAAAAAAACAATGATCGTCAGTGGAACATTTTCTGCTGCAGCCATGAGTCTTGGTATATTTTTCAAGTTTATGCACTGGCCAGGTGCCAGTGCCCTGATTATCCTTGGCATTGCGGTGTCGAGCCTGCTGTTCCTGCCATTACTTTTTACCCTTAAGGCCAAAGAGAAACAACACACCAAAGACAAGATCATCCTGGCTATTGCCACGGTGGCGGGTTCGCTGGTAAGTATGTCTATTCTTTTTAAGATCATGCACTGGCCTGGTGCCAACCTCATGGGTAGTATTTTCCTGATGTTGATGCTGCTCCTCTACATTCCCCTGTATTTCTTTTCGGGCATTAAACATCCCGACTCGAAGGCAAATACCATTGTCAGCACCATTATCATGATCATGGGCTGTGGCTTAATCCTGACGCTGGTAAACACCAGGCCGTATATCCAGGACAATGCCAACGAAATAACGAACCAGGCTTTGCAGGAAAGTTACCTCTCCATGAGCGAACAGACACGCCTGCTATCGAATACGGCTTGTATGGCACTGCCGCCCGCTGGCGAAAGTTGCTCTCTGATTTGCAACAGTACCTGCGACCGGATCGAGGCGCTGAAATTAAAACTGATCAATGCATCGGAAGATAGACAGGTGAAAACAGTAAACTATAACGAGTTGGGCAAACTCGACAATTTTCAGCAGCCTACACACGAGTTGTTCCATAATTCCGATGAGAAACCATCTCCAGGTGAGGAGCTGCAAAACCTTCGCCATGATCTCGAAAAGATCAATACCATGCTCGGTCAAAAGCTGAATGCCTCAGTCAACCTCATTGACCTTTCAGACAAAAAGAACCTCCGAACAGGAACACAGGAGTCCTGGGAAATGCATACCTTTTACAACACACCGTTAACCAATGTGTTGCGCAACCTTACGCAACTTCAGATCAACATCCGCTTCGTTCAGATACTGGCTCAACCTAAGTCTTTGCCGGTAATGGCTGCGGCCGAGCCTGTGAAAGAATAGCGAATGTAAGCCCCAGAAGTAGGTTGAAGCATGACGGCCACAAACACACGCCTGAGCAACGTCATCTGCCGTCCGGTTTCCTGATAGTTTCCCGGTGGCAAAGGCCCGTCACTGCTTTCAACACAGCCATTGCGGGCTAACACCTGCAGTGGCTGTTTGTTTTTTATCTTGGAAAAAATCAGAGGCTTGTCCAGGTGGTAAGGCCTTCTCTGGTAAATTTGAACGATTGAACACGTCCGCCAAGGCTCTCAATGGCCCTGGCTACTTTGATCTTGGTTACAGCCGGGCAATAGAAAAACATAAAGCCGCCGCCACCCGCACCGGATATTTTTCCGCCGCTGGCGCCTGCCGAAAGGGCTACTGCATAGACTTCGTCGATGAGTGCATTACTAATAGATTTGGCCATTTGTTTTTTGTTGGTCCAGCCAAAGTGCAGGATCTCTCCGATCTTATGCAACTCGCCGCGCAGCAAGCTGTCTTTCATTTGTTGGGCCTGCTCTTTGAGGTTGTGCATGGCCTCTACCGAGCGTTCGTTCTTCTCGTTCACATTCTTTACCTGCTCGTTGATGATGGTAGCCGACAGGCGTTGGGTAGCGGTGAAGTATAACAGAAGGTTGAACTCCAGCTCGTACAGCACTTCGTCTTTCAACTGAAGTGGATTCACGATTACCTGGTCGCCGGCC
>DAIUED010000136.1:0-8623 GCA_036845295.1 Bacteroidota bacterium | reverse complement strand
GGCGCGCGCCATATACTATGCCGACAGACTGGCCTCTCTTCCCGATTCGACGTTACTGGATGACATTTTCAGCTTTGAACCCGCTGTTAAGGGAAAGACGATCTGGGTCAGCGATCGCATCATCGAATTCATACCCGAAGAAACCCTTCCTCCCAACCAACTCTACAGTTATCGCTTCGCGCTTTCGAAGGTAAAAGACGTACCAAAAGAGTTCCGAGAATTTCACGGGCAATTCTCCACTTATCCTCAAAACCTGTTTGTAACAATAGAAGGCTTGCGGGCTTACGATGAATATGAGATCGAGCTGCAAAAACTTACGGGTAAAATCAGTACATCCGATTATTCAGATACAGCTGATATACGAAAATGTATTCGCGTGATGCAGAACGGACACTCACTTCCGGTAGTATTAAACTATAGTTACAATAATAACGAATACTTTTTCTATGTGGACGGGATTGAGCGGAAAGAGATTGCTGGCAAAGTTTCAGTTTCCTGGAACGGCGAACCGTTAGGCGCTAAGCAAAAAGGTAATGAGGACATCGTTGTCCCAGGACTTGGTGATTTTTCGGTAACAGAAGCCCGTGTGGTGGAGACCGAGGACCAGTACATTGAACTTAGTTTCAGTGATCCCATACGCTACGATCAAAACCTAAAAGGCATCGTCTCCATAAAAGGCGTGGATAATCTCACGTTTGCGATCGAAGGAAATGTACTAAAAGCATTCCTTCCGGGGCGCATCTCCGGGGATTACATCGTGAGCGTGAGTACAGGCATCAAAAATTTCAAAGGCTACAAAATGAACGCCCCTTATTCGTCCACGCTTACTTTCAGCGAAGCAAAACCGATGGTTCGCATCAAAGGAAACGGCACGATTCTTCCCAATTCTAATGGCCTTATTTTTCCCTTCGAATCCATTAGCCTGAAAGCCATAGATCTTCGCATTGTCAAAATATACGAGCATAATGTCCATCAATTTCTACAGGTGAACGACCTGGCAGGGCAGGACGGTCTTACGCGTGTGGGAAAAGTGTTGATTGAAAAAAAGATAGACCTCGGCAACAACAAAGATGCTGACAATAAACAGTGGAGCCAGCATGTGATCGACCTCGGAAAACTCATCAGCCCGGATCCCGGCGCAATCTACCGCGTAAGCATTAAGTTTCGCAAAGAATACGCCCTCTGCGATTGTGAGACTGAAAATGAAACGAATAATGAGGAAACATCGCATCGAATCAGTGCTTTGGACGACGATGAAACATGGAACGAAAACGACTGGCATGGCTATGGTTTTGATGATGGCTACGATTCATGGCATGGCTACTATGATAATTACTCGCCTTGTGACAATGATTACTATTACGGAAAAGCCGTTAGCCGGAATATTCTGGCATCTGACATCGGTCTTATCTATAAACTCGACGACAATAAATTTTCGCACGCGTTTGTTACAAATATGATCACGGCGAAACCCATTGCCGGCGCTCAAATTATCTATTACGATTACACCAAACAGTTGATTGCTTCAGGGACCACAGACGCCAATGGTATGCTGGATATACAGCTGAAACGCAAGCCATTCCTGATGCTGGCAAAATACGGCAAGCAGCGCGGATACCTCAAACTGCTTGATGGCGAAGCTAATTCGTTAAGCAAATTTGATGTCTCGGGAGAAGTCGTTCAGAAAGGCGTTAAGGGCTTTATTTACGGTGAGCGCGGTGTATGGCGCCCGGGAGATTCGCTTTACCTCACATTTATTCTGGAAGACAAGGAAAAGCGCCTTCCGCCGAACCACCCGGTGAAATTTGAATTGCAGGATCCAAAAGGACAGATCATCTATCAACGCACACAAGCGAAAAATACAAGCGGCATGTATGATTTCCGGACGGCTACCACTGCCGAGGCCATTACAGGAAATTACACCGCTATGGTTCGCATCGGTAACCGGAATTTTTCTCAAAACCTGAAGGTAGAAACCGTAAAACCCAACCGCCTTAAAATATACATGCAATTCGAAGGTGGACTGACAAACGATAGCATCGCCAGACTAAGTGCCAAATGGTTGCACGGCGCTACGGCTAAAAATTTAAGGGCGTCGGTAAACGTGTCGGTAAACCAAATGCCGACCACGTTTGAAAAATACAAGTCATATTGTTTTGACTCACCTGTCAGGACTTTCTATTCTGATGCCGACCTGGTATTCGACGGTCCTCTCGATCACCATGGCGAAGCAACTATAAAAACGCGGCTGAACGTCGGGCAAACGGCGCCGGGTATGCTTCGGGCTACCTATGTCACCAAAGTGTTTGAAGAAGGCGGCGACTTTAGTATTGACAGGCACAGCGAACCCTATTCTCCCTATAAGACCTATGTAGGACTGCGGGCTCCGGAACAAAAAAGTTACGACCATACCTATGAAACCGGCAACGCCTACCGTTTTGATCTGGCCACTGTAGATGCGGCTGGCAAACCGGTTGATGTGAAGAAGCTGCAAGTGAAGATCTATAAGATCCAGTGGCGCTGGTGGTACGAACGCGGGCATGACGAAGAACTATCGACCTATATTTCCCGCCCTGGCAGTATGGTGATGAAGGATACACTTGTTGCCACTACCGGTGGAAAAGGTTCTTTCGTTTTCCGTGTCAATTACCCGGAATATGGGCGCTATCTGGTGACAGTAAACGATTTGGTTGGCGGACACGAAACAGGACAAATCATATACGTCGATTGGCCATACTGGAGCCGTGCCAACCGCAGCAATAGCGAAAATGCCAACATGCTTAACTTTTCATGTGACCGTGAGCAATATACCACTGGTGACCCGATCAAGCTGTCTTTTCCGTCGCCCTCAAACGGCATGGCGCTGGTAAGTGTTGAATCGGGAACGCGTGTAGTGAAAAAATTCTGGATCGAAACAAAGAAAGGTGAAACAGTGTATCAGTTTCCCGCAACCGGCGATATGGCACCCAATGCCTTCATCCACGTAAGCCTCATCCAGCCGCATGCAACTACCAAAAACGACTTGCCTATACGGATGTATGGCGTGGTTCCTATTTCAGTTGACAATCCGGCCAGCCACCTGACACCGGAGATACGCATGGCAGATGTTTTAAAGCCCGAATCGACCACAAGCATCCGGATCAAAGAAAAAAATGGCCGGAAAATGACATATACATTAGCAATGGTCGATGAAGGACTGCTGGATCTCACCCGGTTCAAAACGCCCCAACCCTGGAGTACATTTTACGCCCGTGAAGCGTTGGGCGTAAAAACCTGGGACATGTACGATGCGGTGATCGGCGCCTATGCCGGCAAACTCGATAAGTTGCTGAGTGTGGGTGGCGACGGCGACGGCACAGGTGGTAAAGGCATAAAAGCCAACCGCTTCAAGCCCATGGTGACTTTTGCCGGTCCTTTTACGCTTGAGGCGGGCGCAGAAAAAACACACCGCATGGAGATACCAAACTATGTAGGATCGGTTCGTGTAATGGTTGTAGCCGAACAAGACGGCGCTTACGGTAATGCTGAAAAAGCAGTGGCAGTGAGAAAACCATTAATGATACTCGCCACATTGCCGCGCGTACTGAGTCCCGGAGAAACAGTGGGATTGCCAGTTAACGTATTTGCCATGGAAGATCACGTGAAAGACGTAAAACTGGAAATTGAAACCAACGATCTATTGCGTATTGATGGAAACAGGCAACAACAAGTTCACTTTACGCGTACCGGCGATGAGGTTGTCAATTTCAAATTAAACGTGGTAGAAAAAACCGGTATTGCCAAAGTCAAAATTACAGCTATCAGTGGGAAAGAAAAAGCAAGCCAGGAAATAGAACTGGATGTAAGAACTCCAAACCCTAAGGTAAGCGAAGGTTTTGAACTTGTACTCGAAGCCGGCCAGGAAAAACCGGCAGACATTATATTTAAAGGTATATCGGGAACAAACAAAGCGACCATCGAATTTTCAAGCATTCCGCCACTTGGCATCGGAAAGCGCCTCGATTACCTTATTGAATACCCTCATGGCTGCATCGAACAAACCACTTCCTCTGTGTTTCCACAATTATATGTAGGCAGGCTCATCGAACTGAACACCGCTCAGCAACAGCGTATAGCCAAACACATCAAGGCCGGGCTGAAGCGTCTTCAGCTTTTCCAGACCTCCAATGGCGGATTCGCATACTGGCCTGGCGAAGCGGAAGACAGTGAGTGGGGAAGCAATTATGCGGGGCATTTTATGATTGAGGCTGAAAAGCAGGGATACGTTCTTCCGCCAAACCTTAAAGCCAGATGGTTGAAATACCAACAAAACATGGCCAAAAACTGGTCATACCAATCGGGTGGATATCAGCATCCGCATGGCATAGAAAGTCACCAGGCTATCCAGGCTTACCGCTTGTTTGTTCTGGCTCTTGCCGGACAACAGGAACTCGGTGCGATGAACAGGCTACGGGAGGAAAAAACCATGACGCCTGCCGCTAAATGGCGCCTGGCAGCAGCCTATAAGCTCATCGGGCAGCAAGAGGTTTCGGAGGCTTTGATCAAAGACCTTCCACTGAACGTGCCGGCATACAAAGAACTGTCGTACAGCTATGGCTCCGATATACGCGATGAAGCCATGATCCTTGAAACACTCAGCCTGCTAAAAGACAAAACAAGATCGGCATCGCTGGCAAAGCAGGTGGCCAAATACCTCAATTCGGATTCCTGGATGAGTACACAGGAAACGGCCTACTCCCTGCTGGCGATGTGTGAATATGCCGGGTTGAGCGGTGGAAAGCGCGACTTGAAATTTGCATACAGACTTGATAACAGCAGCGAAAAAAATGGAACGCTAACCAAAAGTATTTCCCAGATCTATTTCAACGATCAAGAAATACAAACAAAAGGCCGCCTGACCCTTAAAAATACAGGCGACGCTACCCTCTTCGTAAAAGTGGTAGTGGAAGGGGTTCCGCTCACCGGCGACAAAACCAAGGCTGAGCGCAATCTTAACATGACGGTGATATACAAAAACATGAAAGGTGAAGTCATACAACCCGACAAGCTGGTACAGGGAACCGATTTTATGGCTGTGGTTACCATCAGCAACCCCGGAACCAAGGGCTACCTGAGAGAGATGGCGCTAAATCAAATGATGGCAAGTGGCTGGGAAATTCATAACAGCCGAATGGACGAAAGTGGCGCCCCAAACCCTGCGCGCTACCAGGACATTCGTGACGATCGCGTGTACAGCTACTATGAGTTGCGGGAAAATACCAGCAAAACATTTGTGATACAACTGAATGCCACTTACCTGGGAAAATTCTACCTGCCAACCGTATATACCGAGGCGATGTACGACCACCTCATCCATGCACGCGTTCCCGGGCGCTGGGTAGAAGTAGTGAAAGACGGCGCAGTGGCGACAAACAGTTCGCGCAGCAACGGCCTTGCAAAAAAACCAGATCGTGAATAATAAGAGAACATTCCTATGATAGCAAATATTCATACCTTAGCCAGCAAAAAAGTTAACCATGAAGAACGGAACGCTGGCAGCACTGATCACATGCCTGTTACTGTTTTGCCAGGTACGGGCACAGCAACAGAAAATCAACGAGCTGATTGCATTGTGTCTCAAAAACAGCTATGCTGCACAAACCAGCCAGTTGATGATCCAGAACGCGGAGGCCAGTTATGTTCTGTCGCGCGAGATACTTAAACCAAGGGTAAGCCTGGTATCAAATCTTCCCGGCTACACGCGTGCCATCAATTCCATTCTGCAACCCGACGGCAGCCAACGCTTCTTATTGCAGAGCCAGGCTTATTCGTCGGCAGGTATTACTGTCAGCCAAAAATTACCGTTCTCTGGCGGAGAGGTCTTCATCTCCTCGGGCCTCAACCGCATCGATAACTTTGTGCCGAACAGCTATCATACCTGGCAATCCACGCCCATTTTGTTCAGCTACAGCCAGCCGCTTTTCCAGTTCAACAGCACAAAGTTTCAGAAACGTCTGGCTGAGCTTTCGTTTGAGATAGGCCGTAAGAACTACAAAGCGCAAAATGCCCGCCTGGTGTACGAATTCGTTTCCTTGCTGATGGAAAAAAATTTTTACGCGTACTCGGTTGACATGCACCGCAAACGCCTGCTTTACCTTGATGAGACGCTGAAGCACACCGGCGACATGGTAGAGGCTGGCAAACTCCTGAAAGAAGAGAAGGATTTACTGGAAATTGAGAAAATACGCACAAGCTCCGAGCTCAATAAATTGCTTTTTGATTTGCAGCAAAGCGAAAAGTCGCTCGATTTCTACTTACGTGACGCTGCAGATACCCGGCTCGAATTGCAGGGTGCACTTCCGCCGATGATCGACTCTGCCCTGCTGATGTCGGGAATTACTGCCGCCAGTCCGAACTTACTTCAGGCAAAAGTAAACCAATTGAATGCCGAGGCCGAGTTTGAACGCGTTGCGAAAAGCCGGGGTGTGCAGGCAAGCATCAACCTGTCGGTGGGTCTTAACCAGCGGGCTTCCAATTTCACCGACGTGTACAGCAACCCGCTCGACCAGGAAACGGCGTCTCTCTCGCTGGTGGTGCCCTTATTCAACCGGCGCAACATCAACAGCCAGATGCTGATCAATAAGAATCTTGTAAAAATGACTGCCATGACTTACAGCAAAGATTCGTTGATGTTAATCAAAAACGTGGTCGAGCAATTCTGGGATTATCGCCTGCAGCTTACCATGCAGCCTTCGGAAGAACGCGTGGTAGAGATGGCCAGGTCGAGGTTCGAACGTTATCACGATCTGTTTGTAGCCGGAAAAGTTTCTGTTGATAAACTCAATGAAGTCGAGTTGGCTTACCGTCAGTCGGAAATTACCCACATTCAAAACCTGACAGAGCTCTGGAAGAACTATTACCTGCTCAGGACCTTTATTCCGGATTAGCGGGCTTTGGCTTTCCGGCGGGCTCCGGAGTGCCCCTGAACTTTTTAAACAATTTTTTCAGAAGTGATTCTTCGCGCAGTACAACTTCTGCTTCGCCTTCGAGGCCGTTGATAAACGTAATGGACTTGTTGTAGGATGTTTTCAACGACTTATCGAGCGTAACGATCGCCTCATAAGTGCCTTCTTTGGAAATGATGGAAATATAGCTCACCGTGCCTTCAAGCACACCATAATCTTCGTAAGGATAGCTGATGAGCTTAACCCGCACTTTTTTCGAGCGATCAACGGCACTCAGGTTGTATTGAGGCAGGTGCAGCAACACAACAGGCTGTGCTTCTTCGGGTAAAACATAGGCTACTGCCTGATCGGGAGCAACTACATTACCGGTTTGAACCAGCGCCGAAAGCGACAGAATGCCGTCGGCAGGGCTCACGAGCAGGTAATTACTGCGCCATTGTTCCAGCGCAGACTTTAAGTTCTTGAAACTTTCGACAAAATCGTTCTTCTGTGACTCGATCACCTGAGTGAGTTGTATTTTTTGCTCATCGAGCTCCTGCAACTGGCCCTGATTGATAAGCATCGCATTGAGAATATTATCGAAGGCATAGCGCTTATTCAGCATCATGCTTTCCTGGTCTTTGAGCTCGTAGGCCGTGATGCTTCCCTTTTCGAAAAGCGCTTTTTCCTGTTCGTATCGGGCCTGCGCGATGGCATAGTCGTCGCCCAGCAGTTTTTTCTGAATGCCGAGGTTGTGCCCTACCGCGCCAAGATTGGCTTTTTTATCGCTCAATAACGCCAGACGGCTTGCCAGAAATCCATCGGATAACACGAACTTGAGCGCGGCAAAGGCTTTAAGGAACCGTTCATACGAGGGCTGCACCTCGCCCAGTGCCGGCAGGCCTGCATGCGGAATCTCGATATGGGCAATGGCTTCTACCCGCTCTTCGTAAACTGTATCTACTGCTTTGATGATGCTGTCGAGCATCACGATATCGTTGTAGGATGCCGGGCTTTCGATCACAGCGATCAGGAATCCCTTTTTTATTTTTTGCTGATCCGTTCCATACAAGGCTGTGAGCCGCCCCTGTGTTTTGGGAACAATCATATACGGATTGGGAATGGTGGTGAGCACCGCTGGCGATTTCACCACTTCGGGCCATTGCAAAAAATAGGCGCCGGCAATAAAGGCCAGACCGAGTATCAAAATCCACAGCGATCCTTTTTTCAGGAAAGGGCTCAGGTCTTCCGAAAACAGGTGATCCTGCTCTGCGCCCTGGCTTATTATCTCTTTTTCCGTTTCCACCTTTACTCGCTTAGTTCCAATTGATTTTTAACCAGGTGATAATAGTCGCCTTTGGCCGCTATCAGCTCCTGGTGGTTGCCCGACTCGGTAATGCGCCCTTTATCAAGCACGATGATCTTGTCGGCATTGCGCACGGTACTCAGGCGATGCGCGATAACCACAACGGTGCGGTCTTTAAAAAACGTGTTCAGGTTTTCTATGATGCGCCTTTCGTTCTCGGAATCCAGCGCACTGGTAGCCTCGTCGAGAAACAAGTAAGCCGGGTTTTTGTAAACCGCTCTGGCAAGCAGGATGCGTTGCTTCTGTCCCTTACTTACCTGTATGCCTTCCATCCCCACTTTTGCCATGTAATTCATCGGTAGGCTGTTAATAAACCCGTCTATGTTGGCAATGC
>DAIUED010000135.1:0-8701 GCA_036845295.1 Bacteroidota bacterium | reverse complement strand
GTTCACCAACCCGTCGAGCTGCCCAAGCACCGATGGTGCGATTACCTTTACAGCTTCCGGCGGCGTGTCGCCTTATACATTTACCTGGACACCAGGACCATCTACTAATCCGTTGACGAACCTGGGCGATGGCACTTATGTGTTGACGCTTCAGGATAATAATGGTTGTACACGCTCATTTACAACGGCGCTCAGCGATCCGGCCGGACCTACAGTAACTGTTAATTCCAGTTCGGTTGCGTGTTTTGGCCAATGCACCGGAACGGCTTCTCTTACCATTGCCGGGTCGGGTCCGTTTTCTATTAACTGGCCGGCAATTCCCGGTGGCGGAACAATCGTCAATAATCTTTGTGCCGGAAATTATGTCGCCCAGGTAACCGACGTGAATTCATGTGTCACGAACCAGACAGTTAACATCGCCCAACCTTCTCTGCTCTCATCTTCAGGTGTTGTAACCAATGCAACCTGCAACTCCGTATGTAGCGCATCGATCAATCTTACACCTACCGGCGGTACTCCTGGTTATACCTATTCATGGTCCCCGGCTGGTGGTTCCGTGCAGGATCCTTCAGGCCTTTGCGCCAACAATTATTCTGTGACCATTACCGATGCCAACGCTTGTTCGGTTACGAACACCTTTGTGATCACCCAGCCAACACCATTGACATTGAGCTTTAACAAAAAAGACGTGCTCTGCAATGGCGGATGCACTGGTGCCGTGCGGGCAGTCGTGGGGGGAGCTACCACACCTTACAGCTACACCTGGACGCCGGTGGGTTCGTTCCCCGGTTCAAATGTCGATACGATCATTAATCTCTGCACAGGCATTTATACAGTAACAGCGAGTGATGCCAGTGGTTGTACGATTACGGGTACTGTTAGTATTGGTCAGCCTGCGGCGTTAACAAGTACACTGGCAAGCACCAACAACCTTTGCAACGGGCAATGTAACGGAAGCGCAACATTGACGGCAACGGGTGGTACGACACCGTATAGTTTTAATTATAACACAGGACCGGTGACCACCACGTCGGTAGTAGCAGGCTTATGTTCAGGAACATATAACGGCATGGTTACCGATGCCAATGGCTGTGTAAGTCAGCATACCTTTGTTATTACACAACCTCTTCCGATTGTGGTAACCACTACAGTAACGAATCCTTTATGTAACGCGGCCTGCAACGGAAGTATCACCACTTCAGTAAGTGGAGGCACACCTGGTTATACCTATAGCTGGATCACAGCGGGAGGCAGCGCGCAGAACCCTACCGGCCTTTGCGCAGGCAATTATACGGTAACAGTGACGGATGCCAACAGCTGTACTGGCACAGGGCTGGCAACGCTTGTAAACCCTCCGTCGCTTATTGCCAACGCGTCGTTCACCAATCCAATATGTGGCGGTGGATGTTCGGGAATTGTCACCGCCAATCCTTCCGGTGGAACTGGGCCATATACCTATCTCTGGAATTCGCCGGCCAATACGAACCAAACCGTAACAGGCCTGTGTGCCGGTAACTATACAGTAACGGTAACGGATGCGCATAGTTGCCAGAACACACAAACGGTGAGCCTGGTGGCACCTGTAACTGTGTCGATAAACCCGGCTGTAACACCGGCGGCCTGCGGTGCGAATAACGGTTCGATTAATGCGTCTCCTTCATCCGGGAATCCACCTTTCACATACCAATGGCTTCCTCCGGTACCAGCAGCACAATCTACATTTACCGTTGTAACCGGGCTTGGTGCCGGGGTGTACACCGTAATTGTTTCGGATGCCAGTGCATGTACCATTACGGTGACGATTCCATTAAGCAACTCCAACGGGCCATCGTCGGCTACCATGAGTTTTACCGATGTTGCTTGCAACGGCCAGTGTAATGGTTCGGCTTCGGTATCCAATATCACGGGTGGAACTGCTCCTTACACGGTATCATGGATCAACCCGGTTGCAACCGGCACATTGGTAAGTAATCTTTGCCAGGGAAGTTACACCGCACAAATTGTTGACGTGAATAACTGCGTCTTATTTCAGCCGGTAACGGTTTCTCAACCGCAAACCATCGACGACAACGAGGTACTGACCAGTTCGGCCTGCTTCGGCAACTGCAACGGTGCCATCACGCTGAGCCCTACAGGCGGCAACGGTGGATATACATACAGCTGGAATACGGCGGCAACAAGTGCCGGGATTTCAGGCCTCTGTCCAGGAAATTATTCGGTGACAGTGACAGATAGTAAGAATTGTACATTTACTGCTACTTACAACCTGCCGGCCCTTACGACGATTACCAGCTCAACATTTGTAACAAACAACCTGTGCCCGCAGAATTGCAACGGTACTGCGTTGGCTACCAGTGTCGCAGGAGGTTTACCGCCTTACAGTTTTCATTGGTCTGATCCGTTAGGACAGTCGAATATACAGGCTGTTGGTCTGTGCAATGGTTCGTACTCGGTAACCATCACCGATGCAAATGGATGTTTCAGTGTTTTACCTGCCACCATCAGCTCGCCGTCGGCAGTGACGTTTACGCCAACGATTACGCAGCCATCCTGCGATCAATGCAACGGTTCGGTATCAGTAGTGCCTACCGGCGGAACACCTACGTATTCATTGGTATGGAGCAATAGCCAAACAGGGAATACCGCATCGAATTTGTGCGCAGGGCTGTACATGGTGAAAATTACTGATGGTAATGGCTGTATTTCCAATACCAATGTGGTGATCAACAGCAGTTCGGGCATTACCAGCCATTCGGTAACGCAAACTAACGTGAGTTGTGCCGGGCTGTGTAATGGAAGTGCCACGGTAACCGCAGTTGGCGGCGCCCTTCCGATTACCTACCATTGGGTACACGATAACTCTTTTTCTCAGTCGGCGAGCGGCCTGTGTGCCGGGACCTATTACTGCAATATGACCGATGCCAATGGCTGTTCCCGCACGGCAAGTGTGGTTATCGCGCCAGCGGCGAGCATCTTCATCATCTCACAAGTTCAGCAATCATCTTGCTCGTCTCCTACGGGATCTGTGTCGGTAAGTGCATTCGGAGGAAGCGGTTCATATAGCTATGCATGGTCGCATGGGCCAACAACAGCTAGTGTAACCAACCTGGCGCCAGGAAGCTATACGCTCACTGTAACCGATGGAGCAGGCTGTTCTAAAACGCAGGTGTATTCAATTGGGTCGGTAAGCGGACCGGCAATTAGCTTTACCAAACGCGACATCAGTTGCGGAGGTGTTTGCAACGGTAACATCGCTATCTCGGTAACGGGAGGAACACCAGGCTACTCCATTGTGTGGTCGAACAGTGCAACGACGGCAACGATCAGTAATTTGTGCGCCGGGGCTTATTCTGTGGAAGTGACCGACATAGCTGGTTGCAAAGCGGTTCAGAACATGTCGCTGACAACCACCGCGCCGATCATTTTCAGTGCACCGGATTCTGATGCGCCGAAATGCCACGACGACTGCAATGGTTCCCTCACAGCCATCCCAATTGGAGGAACACTGCCATACACATTCAATTGGTTGCCTGGCTCTGTAACTGGCGCAACAACGAATAGCCTGTGTGCCGGGAACTATACCGTTCAGGTAACAGACCTGAATGGCTGTAGCGCCACGCAATCTTATTCGCTGGCCAACCCGCCAGCATTAGCATTAACCGGAACGGTTACACAATCGAGCTGTAATAATACGGTTGACGGTGCTATTGATATTACGGTTACAGGCGGTACACCGGCCTATACTTATAGCTGGACAACGGGAGGTCAAACAACGGAGGATCTGACCAATGTGCTTCCGGGTACTTACACGATTACGGTAACCGACGGCGGTGGATCGGGTTGTGTGATCGATACGTTTTTCACGATCAATCCGTCGATAACAGTGATTGCCGTGGCGGGCAACGATACAACGTTCTGCCAAAACGGAACGCTTCAGCTCAATGGCACGAACTCTGTTGGAGGCCTTAGTTATCAATGGATCGAACTGCCTGCCGGTACGGTGATCTCTAATACACTGATCACAACGGTGATGCCTGCAACCGGCACGAATACCTATGTGCTGGTGGCTGTAAACGGCGCCTGCACCGACAGTGACACGATTGCCGTGACCTCCAACCCGCTGCCTTATGTAGATGCGGGGCCGTTCGTGGATATGCCAATCTTTTCGACGGCCACCATCGGTGGAAATCCGACGGCATCCGCCGGAAGCACTTTTACCTGGACGCCGGCTTTAGGGCTGGACAATACCATCATTTCGAATCCGGTAACGTCAACGACGGTAACAACGATCTATACTGTTACGATCACCGATGCAAACGGTTGTATGAATTCCGATACGGTAACGGTTTATGTATATCCGGAAATCCGTATTCCAAATGGGTTTTCTCCTAACGGCGACGGCAAAAACGACGTGTGGCAGCTGGACCTGATCTACTTGTTCCCGAACAATGAAGTGGAGGTATATAACCGTTGGGGTGAACTGCTTTTTTATTCGAAAGGATATCCGGTGCCGTTCAACGGACAGTATAAAGGGCAGAATTTGCCTGTGGGAACCTATTACTATGTTATCAAACTCAACCATCCGTCGTACCCGGATGCATACACCGGGCCGCTAACCATATTCAGATAGGACAATGAAAAAAATTAGATACGTATTAGTATTGATGTTGTATGCGTGCTTTGCAGGAGCCCAGCAGTTGCCGCAATACACGCAATATATGCTGAACGAAATGGCGATCAACCCGGCAGTAGCCGGAAAAGATACTTACACGGACATCCGGTCGAACAACCGTTACCAATGGATCGGGATCACCGATGCGCCGCGTACCTATATGCTTACGCTGAGCGCTCCGTTCAAAAAACGCAACATGGGTATTGGCACAAATATTTACACGGATATTGTGGGGCCAACGCGCCGTGTTGGAATTAGCCTGGCTTATGCCTACCATATCAAGCTGACGCAGAAAACCCGCTTGTCGCTTGGATTGAGCGCTGGCATCCAGCAATGGGGCATCGATGGGCACAAGCTCATTTTGCACGATGAGGGTGATAATAATCTCCTGATCCAATACCAAACCAAAACGGTGCCCGATTTCGGCGCTGGCTTATACGTGCACAACGATACCTGGTACCTGGGCCTCAGCCTTCCACAAATTTACCAAAGCCCGATACGCTTGTATAAGAACGGCGATAACAAAGGAACACTGGTCACCCATTTTCTGCTCAACGGAGCCTACAAGTTTAAGCTGGGCGATGATTTCAAGCTCGAGCCTTCGGTAATGGTTAAATATGCCAAGCCGGCACCGGTGAAATTCGATGGCGGACTCCGGCTAATTTATCAGGATCAGATTTGGCTAGGTGCTGCCTACCGCCACAACGACGCATTTACGGCGCTTGTTGGTTTCCTGTACAAGAACTACCTCATGATCGGGTATTCTTACGATTTTACGACCACCAATCTGAAAAAATACTCTACAGGTACCCACGAGTTGATGTTGGGCCTCCGCTTCTCGAAAGCTCAGTCGAAGCATTGGCCGGACGATAACCAGTCGCAACTTTAAAAGCGCCTTCTTCCGGCCTGTTTCTTGCTTTTCCGTCGTTTTTATGAATGGATTGCTTTTGAAGTCTGTTTCCATTTAGCCGTTTTAGCCGGCTAATGCCGCAAACCTGCGTCAGCGATTGCAGCAGAAATCCCTGTGCTGCCTCTATGCACAGGATTGACGTGAAAAGCGCGCCCGGACGCCCAAAAAATCGTATCAACCCCAAGAGCCTGAGCAGGCATACAGACTTTACTGTGGGTTTAAGTTCGGGCGAAGCCGCTATTAAGTCGCAATTTAATCTTACTTTTGTTTAAAATTCAAGGCTTTCTATGAAATTCCATAAAGAGGGTATTCCCACGCTACTGGTTGCGATCTTGTTCAGCGCCGTTTTAATCATAACATCCCGTTTACTGTTGTCTCCCTATCCGGTAGCGCATTATTTTTCATACCTGCTTTCGGCTTTTCTGCTGGTTGTGGTGATCCAGTTTTTTCGTCATCCGACACGGCAGCATACCATAAACGATCAGGCGATCATTGCGCCGGCTGATGGTAAAGTGGTGGTGATCGAAGAAACCGAAGAAACAGAATATTTCAAAGACAAGCGTATCCAGGTTTCCATCTTTATGTCGCCCATTAATGTGCATGTGAACCGTTATCCTATTGGAGGAGAAGTGGTGCATGCCAAACATTTCGAAGGGAAATTCATGGTGGCTTCTTTGCCAAAGGCCAGTACGGAGAACGAACGCACAAGCATTGTGGTAAAACACCCGTCGAATGGAAAGTCGATATTGTTTCGGCAAGTGGCCGGTGCTTTGGCAAGACGCATCGTCATGTACTCAAAGGTAGGAGACAAGGCTACACAATGTGGCGAAATGGGCTTTATTAAGTTCGGATCCCGTGTAGATCTTTACCTTCCGCTTGATGCCAAAATCAAGGTTAAGATCGGCGACGTGGTTAAAGGGTCGCAGTCTGTGATTGCCGAATTCTAGTACACGTAAGGCCTGATCCGCTCATCTGGAACATAACCTTTGTTTTTCGTATAGAAAGATTGCAGTTTCTCATCAAATTTTTTCACGTATTGTGGAAAGAGGCTTACTTTATATCCTTTTTGAAAGTAAGGGAATGGCTCGTGAAGCTGTATAAAGTACCGGTTCTTGACTACGATGGCGAAATCTTTGAAGCCCGTGCCACGCTCGATGGCTTTAGCAGCTTCAGGTTCGGTTAACAACCCGAGAGACGAGCTATACAAGGTGCTTTGTTCGGCAATGAGGTAAAACGAGGCTGCACAAACGATCGAAGGATCGGCGTGGAGATTGGTGTCGAGAAAGATGCCCTCTAGTTGGCGATGCTTGACCGAATCAGAAGCGCTGGAGTAGAAAAAGTACACGGGGCAGAACCGGAAATTTTTCAGGTACGCCCTCATGATCTGCTTATTGTTCAGCATAGTTTCCCGTTCGATCTGTGTTGCAAGATCGGCCTTGCCCGCGGTTTTTAGTTTTTGAATCGTGCCCGCATTTGTTTTCAGGCGAACGAGCAAGGCGCCTTTTTTAAGAGCGTTGACCTGAGCCTTAGCCACATCGTCGCGGTAGCGGCTGAAATTTTTAAACGTGCTGTCGTTATTATAGTCTTTATATTTCGGCGCCTTGACGCCGTCGTCAGTTTCTTGTGAAATGCCCCCTACCGGCATGCACAGCATTGCCAGCAAGCAGGCACACACTGCGTAGAGCTGGCGCGTGCTGTAAAAGATGTTATCTGATCTCTGAACCATTATTGAAATCCGCTTTGGTGGAATTGACGAAGCTAAGCTCTCCGGCGGCGTTAGACGCCATCAGGATCATTCCCTGGCTTTCGATGCCTTTGATTTTTCTGGGCGCCAGATTAACGAGCACACTCACGCGTTGCCCGATGATGTCTTCCGGCTTATACCATTCGGCAATACCACTTACCACGGTGCGGGTATCGATGCCAACATCTATCTTGAGTTTAAGGAGTTTGTCGGTTTTGGGAACGCGTTCCGCCTCAAGAATAGTTCCTGTACGGATGTCCATTTTGTTGAAGTCGTCGAAGCTCGTTTCTGGTTTGCTTTCAGGGATCACCAATGCGGTGTTCTTTTTTTTGCTTTCTTCCAACTTGTCGATCTGTGCCTGGATTTCGGCATCCTGGAAAGGGACAAATAAGTGCTCTGTTTTTTCACTGATCTTGTGGCCTACGTGAATGTTGTTTGTGTTCTTCGCATAAGCCCATTTCAAGGGAGAAACGTTCAGCATCTTAAACAACTTCGCGCTGGTGAAAGGCAGAAATGGTTCACAAACAATAGCAAGATTCACCGCAATTTGCGAGGCTACATTGATAATGGTTCTGACGCGTTTCTCGTCGGTTTTGATGAGCTTCCAAGGCTCGTTGTCGGCGAGGTATTTGTTGCCCAGGCGCGCCAGGTTCATCACTTCGCCCAGAGCTTCGCGAAAGCGGAATTTCTCGATCGAGTCCGCGATCAGATCCGGGAACTTACGAAGTTCCTCCAGAACCAAAAGATCCGTCTTTGTATATTCACTGGCCTCAGGAATCAAGCCGTTATAATTCTTGTTTGTCATCACCAATACCCTGTTCACGAAATTGCCAAAAATGTCCGCTAATTCGCTTTTGGTTCTGGTTTGAAAATCTTTCCAGGTAAAATCATTGTCCTTGCTTTCCGGCGCGTTGGCACATAACACATAACGTAATACGTCCTGTTTGTCTTTGAAATCGACTAAATACTCATGCAACCACACCGCCCAGTTCTTAGAAGTGGAAATTTTATTGCCTTCAAGGTTCATGAATTCATTGGCCGGAACGTTATCCGGCACAATGAATTCGCCATGCTCCATGAGCATGGCCGGGAAAATGATGCAATGGAACACAATGTTGTCCTTGCCGATGAAGTGGATTAGGCGCGTGTCTTTGTCTTTCCAGTATAATTCCCAGTCGTTGGGCCGCAGTTCCTTCGTTGCCGAAATGTAGCCGATGGGTGCATCGAACCACACATAAAGCACTTTCCCTTCGGCACCTTCTACCGGCACCGGCACGCCCCAGTCGAGGTCGCGCGTCATGGCACGCGGCTGAAGGCCATCGCCGCTGTCGAGCCAGCTTTTGCATTGCCCGGTAACGTTGGGTTTCCAGTCTTT
>DAIUED010000134.1:0-8714 GCA_036845295.1 Bacteroidota bacterium | reverse complement strand
CCTGCTGCGTTCCAAACCCTTGATGCAATTGGGAAGTGCCGAGCTCGACCGCTATGTGTTCAAGGCCATGACTACCTGGGGCACCATCCAAGACTTCAAATATTACCTGCCGCGCCTGTTGGAAGTTTATGTTTCCGGAGGACACGGCATGGAACTCTCCCTCATTCTTGATAAACTGAACTATGCGGGGTGGCGCAATTGGCCGGAAGATGAGCAACGCCTGATTCGTGCCTTTTTTCTCGATTGGTGGCAACTGGTTATCAATCAATATACCTGTCGCCTTTCTATCCTCGATGACTTGCATGTGTTTTTATACGAAGAAGATCTCCTGTCGTATTGGAACCTGAATGTTCAGGAGCAGGGTTTCCGGAACTTCGTGAATATGGCTTACGGGTGTTACAACGATTCACGCTACTATTGGGCGAGAGATTGGATCCAGAAACAGGCCGCGCGGCTGCACGAAGCCTTCTTTTATTTTGAAACATGCGATCCACCACTTGCCAAACGGATCTCCGATACGCTCTACACGATAGAGCACAGTTGAGCGTACGCTTAGTATTCGAGGTAAGGCAGCAGCAGACTCAGGCGTTCAGCAGGAATTATGCCCAACGACACCACATCGGCTTCCGATAAGCGTCCGTGTTTGCTACGGTAATTGACGATGGCCTGTGCGGCCTGGAAGGTGAGGTACGGATGCCGGCGAAGGGTTGCAAGATCAACCACATTGACCGGAATTTTTGTTAGCAGTGTTTTATCGATGTGTATTTGCGATGCCAAAACAGAATAGATGCTATCGTTCATTCCATATATTTCCCTGAGCTGTTCAACCGCATGAAAACCACCGAGGAGGTTGCGGTATTTAAGGATTCGCCTGGTGTAACCCGGCCCGATGCCTTTCAGGTACACAATCGCAAGGCTATCGGCCGCATTGAGTTCAAGCAAACTGCGTGAATAGTGCTGGCGTTCGGTTCGAGGCTTCTGAAATAAACTGTCGCTGCGAACGGCCACTTGTTGCTTTGGAATGAGCACATAAGCCTCGAGGCTTTGAAACAATGCGGGCGTCATCCCATAAAGTTTCTGCAAATCTTCGGCTTTAAAAAACTTGCCTCCTTTTTTCCTGAAATTAAGCAATATGGCACTTTGCTTTTTTGAAAAGCCTAACAGCATGGCATCTTCTACCGACACTGTATTGGGATTAAATACAAACTTGTGACTGTGATGACCGCGGTCCGGTAAGTTATGAGGCACGCGCAGGCTTTTGGTTTCAGCCTGCTCTTTCGGAGCATGTTCAGGGGCAATAATCAACTGTTCTGCCGGAAGGCGACCATTGTAAAAATAATATAAACACAGGCGCAGCAATACAAGCACCGCCAGGATCAGGCAGAGTAGAAATATCCCGTTTCGCTCTTGTTTATTGAAGTATAGTACGCCTGCGAGCCAATGCTTAAGCCTGCCGATGAACATCTTTGTTTCGTTTGAATAAAAAATAAACCGGAACACCCAAAGCCATGATCAACAGGCCCATGCCTGTATTGAAGGTTTTACAAATCAACAGGTCGATGCAGATCAATGCGGTGATGAGAATGTACAAAGCGGGTATCAGCGGGTAGCCAAAAGCCTTGTACGGCCGCTCGGCATCGGGCATTTTGCGACGGAGTATGAACAGACCTGCGATGGTAACAATGTAAAACACCAGCGACGAAAATGTGCAATAATCAAGCAGATCGTTGTACGAACCACTCAGGCAAAGCACGGAGGCCCACACAGCCTGAAAAAGTAAAGCCTTTGCTGGAACCTGGTATTTGTTAAGTGTTCCGGCACTTTTGAAAAACAAGCCGTCTTTTGCCATCGACTGGAACAGCCTGGAACCGGAAAGGATCAACCCGTTATTGCAGCCAAAAGTGGATACCATGATAAGTCCTGCCATGAGGTATTTGGCAACATCGCCAAAGATGGTCGATAAAGCCGCTCCCCCTACCCTGTCGTATTGTGCATACATAATACCTTGCTGTTCCACTCCAGCCGAGGGATCGGCACTTCCCTGCAAAGGCAACAGGCAAAGGTAAGCCACATTGGCCAACACGTAAATAACAGTTACGATGAGCACTCCCAGAAACAAACCAAGAGGAATGTTGCGTTTGGGGTTTTCTACTTCACCTGCAATAAAGGTCACGTTGTTCCAGGCGTCGCTGCTGAATAAAGAACCGATCATCGCCACGCCAATGGCGCTGGCAAGTGCGAGTCCGGAGAGGTTCTCGCTGATTTGCGAAACGAGCGTTGAGTCTTTGAATACAGCTATGTCGCGTTTCGCGTGCCAGGCATCGGCCATGTTTTGTGAGAACACGTCGTGCCGGAAACCATAATACATACCGACGATGATGAGTGTAAACAATGCAATGAGTTTGGCGGACGTAAACAAGCGCTGGATCAATTTTCCGTTTTCAATGCCTCGACTGTTGATGAATGTGAGCAGAGCGATGACGGCAATGGCCAACAGTTGCGCGGTGGTGATCTCCAGGCTGCCAAGTTGCATCATCACGTTTCCTTCCTCAAAAAACGGAAAAAACACACCGGTAAATTTGGCAAAAGCAACCGCGACGGCTGCTATTACTCCGGTTTGAATCACAAGAAACACTGTCCAGCCGTAAACGAACGCCGTGAGTTCGCCAAAGGCTTTTTTCAGGTAAACGAATTGTCCGCCAGCCTGCGGCATCATACCTGCCAGTTCGCCATAACTCAAGGCAGCAAACAGGGTAATGAGGCCGGAAAGAACCCAGGCCAGCAACAGCCACCCCGCTGAGCCCAGCGAACGGGCCATCCCCGAGCTGACGATAAAAATACCTGAGCCAATCATCGATCCGGCTACAAGCAAGGTGGTATCCAAAAGATTGAGGGATCGTTTCATAACTGGTTATTAAAGAGAATTGAGGCTACTCCGTTTATCGCTATCAAACGACGACTGCTACCATGCCGGCATAGTGCCCCAGCTTAGGCGTCACCCGTTTTTTCGAGATTGGAGTTGCGTTTGCTGTAAAGGAAATAAACCAGGATACCGATACTTCCCCAAATAAGAAAAGCAATCCAGGTATCTTTCCGCACAAAGCACATCAGGAAAATGTTGAAAGCGACGCCAAGCGTTCCAACAACGTAAACGCCAGGGGTGCGGTAAGGCCTTTCCAATTCCGGTTTTTTATACCGCAGGATCATTACCGCAATACATACCATGGCAAAGGCCAACAAAGTACCCATACTGCACATCTCACTTACTTTATCGATCGGGGTCAACGAGGCTACGACAGACACTATAAATCCTACGAGAATGGTACTTTTATAAGGCGTTTTAAATTTCGGGTGCAATGTCCCAAACAATCCTTTCGGCAAAAGCCCGTCTTTAGCCATACCCAGGAAAATACGGGTTTGCCCAAGCATCATCACCAGCATCACCGACGTAAGACCCGCAGTGGCTGCCAGGGTGATGATAAACACCGCCCAGGTAAGGCCGATACCGGAAAAGGCAGACGCCACCGGTGCAGCTTTGTCAAGCTGATCATATTTTACCATACCGGTAAGCACGAGCGAAACTAAAATATACAATAAGGTGCAAATGACTAAGGAGGCAATAATTGCAAAAGGCACATCCTTTTTGGGGTTTATTGCTTCGCCAGCCTGCGTGGAAACTGCATCGAATCCGATGTAGGCAAAGAACACGATGGTAGCAGCCGTAAGCACGCCACGGAAACCAAAATCAACTTTAGGTAATCCATTGGCATCGACACCCGCTACAGGATCAGGAATAAAAGGCGTCCAATTCTCTGTTTTGATAAAAAAGGCACCTACTATAATTACGAAAAGCACTACGGCAATTTTAACGATTACGATCACATTGTTTGTATTCGCAGCTTCTTTAATTCCTTTTACGAGAATATAGGTTACAAGCCAGGTAATCAGTAAAGCGGGAAGATTGAAAGCAAAAGACGGCGGATCGAGCCCTAGTTCTTTGCATTTTTCTGTCGCAGTTGCCAGGTCGTTGCACAACCATATCGGAATGTCGATTCTAAAAAGGTGAAGGAGTTTGGTAAAATACCCGCTCCAGGCCACAGCCACCGTGGTGGCTCCCATCATGTATTCCAGGATCAGGTTCCAGCCGATGAACCAGGCGAACAATTCGCCTACCGTTCCATAAGCATAAGCATAAGCAGAGCCTTCTACGGGTAATACCGATGCAAACTCAGCGTAACACAGAGACGCGAATAAACAGCCGATGCCCGCAATTACAAACGAAAGCGCAAGGGCAGGCCCGGCATAATCATGGGCTGCGATGCCGGTGAGCGTGAAAATTCCGCCACCAATAATGGCTCCAATACCCAATGAGGTCAGGCCCCATTTGGTAAGGACGCGTTTCAAATCATTTTTCTTCATATCGGCCTCAAAGGCAGATACCGGCTTTATTCTCCAAACAGACATAGGTGTATGATACGGTTACTAATTATTGTTAAATGATAGATAATCCAAATATATCTTTTTTTTAATAAAAAACATGCATTGTGATTAATTAGCGGCTATTTGAGCCATTTTGACTTTCAAAAAGAGTAATTTTGTTCCGTGGAAAATTTCGATAATCAGGGCCCGGAGCGCGAGCATCCGGAAGTGCTTCCGAAACCCTTGCTGGTGCAGGACAAACAAAATTGGGTGCGGCGATCGTTGATAAGTCTCGCCATTTACGGTTTTTTGTTTTTTGCTTTTTTCTCGAAAGACCTGGTTTATATTGCAGCCGTATTGGCAGTGCTCCTGATACATGAGTTCGGGCATTTTTTTGCCATGAAAGCGTTTAAATACACAAACGTTAAACTTTTCATCCTACCCTTGTTTGGCGCGTTTGTGAGTGGCAAAAAACCGAAAGTGTCGCAGTGGCAAATGACCATCATTATTCTGGCAGGGCCCATTCCCGGTATCCTCGCCGGCTTTTCGTTGCTCCTATTCAATGCCTTTCACCCCAACGAGAAACTTCAAATGCTTGGCAATATCTTCCTGTTTCTCAACGCCATTAACCTTCTTCCATTTGTTCCACTCGACGGCGGTCGTTTGCTTGAAACCTTGTTTGCCAGCCAAAACCATGTATTGCGCCTGGTATTATCGTCTATTTCTATCATCTGCACCCTGCTTCTGGCATTGGCAGCCCACAGCTTTCTGCTTTTGCTGATCCCGGCATCGCTGGTGTTCGATATGATCATGGAGATCAAAAACCAGCGGATCCGCGATTTCATGACCCAGGAAGGTATTAATTATACGGTTGACTACAGCGACCTGCCCGACCAACATTATTGGATGATCCGTGATGCCATCCTGCTTTCATTTAACCGACGTTATGCAGGCATACAGCCAGGCGTTCACCAATATAGCCCGGCCGAAGGCGCGCTCATTCAACACGTGAGTGCCGTTCTCCGAACACCTTTCGTAAAAGACGTTTCGGTGGCGGGAAAAATCCTGGTACTTATTGTTTACATCGGTTTCTTTATTGTTTTACCGCTGATTGCACTGGCATCAAGGCTCTTTATTGGGTAGTGAAAACCATTTTTCTGATCTTTTTTAACTGGCTGCTGGTGTCAGTGGTCTGTTCCCAAAATACAGATATTGAGTTATTGAGCGACGTTAATGCCCGCAATTACAGGCACTGGGACAAAGCGATGGATTACACATCCTCATCGGTGTACCCAGCCTTGCTCCTTACGCCAGGCAGCATGTTGGTAACTGGTATTGCCACCAAAAACAAAGCGCTGCAACGCAGTGCTGTTAAAACCTGTATTAGCCTGGGATTGAATACCCTTGTGACCAACGGCTTGAAATATGCAGTTGCGAGACCCAGACCTTATGAAACCTACCCTAACCTGGTGATCAAACGGACATCGACAGGCCCGCAGTCTTTCCCCTCGGGCCATACATCTGCGGCATTTTCGCTGGCGACATCGGCTACGCTAACCACGCGTAAATGGTACGTGGCTGCGCCGTTCTATGCTTATGCCGGCCTGGTAGCTTATTCGCGCATGCGACTTGGCGCACATTACCCAAGCGATGTGCTGGCAGGTGCGCTTATCGGCGCCGGATCGTCCTGGTTGGTCTGGAAAGCCGATAAATGGATCAATCGCCCGAAACCGGCGGTGTCTGTTGTCGAGTAGGGTTTGTTAATTAATGTTTATTGCCCTAACTTCATCACCTGATAAACTGTATTTTTACCTCATACTATTACTTCATGAAACATCTGCTCTATCTTTTCCTGACGCTTTGTTCGGTATCGCTGTATGCTCAAACCAAAACCGAGAAAGAACCGGCGCCGGAGAGGTTTCTGCAAATATCCGGCGTAGTGCTTGATGACAGCCTGCAACCTTTGCCTTTCGTATCGATCATGCTTAAGGGTACGCGCCATGGCACAGTAAGTGATTACTATGGCTTTTTTACCCTTGTGGCCAGGCCGGGCGACGAGATGCAGTTTTTTTCAGTCAATCATAAAAGCAAAGTGTATGACCTTTCCGATACCTTGTCGGGGAAACACTACTCCATTATCCAGATCTTAACGAAAGATACGATACAGCTTCCTGACGTGACGGTTTACCCATGGCCGAGCAAAGAGCAATTTAAGCGCGCCATCCTTAACCTCGATCTGAGCGATAGCGATATTGAACGCGCTTATAAAAACATGGATAATGAAGATGTCAGGGAATCGATCAAAGGTGGTTCCATGGATGCTGCGGCCAACTACCGTGTAAAAATGCAGCAACAATACACCCGTTTGTACCAGGCTGGCCAATACCCCAGTGTAAGCCTGCTCAACCCGGTTGCCTGGGCGCAGTTCATCGATGCATGGCGAAAGGGTAAACTCAAGATCAAGTAGATAGTTGGTTCGATTGGGTAAAACCCGAAGATTCCATGGCGTGAGGCTCCTACAATAAAACGAGCACATACAACAAACCGCTCAACCCGTTTTCGAATGCCGGTTCTGTTTCATGTGAGGCAATAAATATTCGCAAAAAAGTCCTCGTTCAACCCAGGCTAATCATTGTTTTTGGGTACACCTGCATTTTTTCATGCGTCGTTAACTCTTTTTACTTCCAACGAACACGTTCCAGCCGGCAACTTGGAAAAAGCGTCCATTATTCCATTTCTTTTTACAATATTTGCAGCTTAACCGCGTTTTTGCCGAAGTGTTACAACAAGCTGCCTATACCCTACTGTTTCTTTTATGTACCATGCTGGCGCAAGCCCAAACGGCCACTGTTTCGGGCATGGTAAAAGACGAGGAAGGAAACCCAGTGCCATACACCCAGGTAGCGGTGCTCGAAGACGGGTCTAAAAATACCAACACCGATGCAGGTGGCCGTTACGCACTTGAAGTCCCTGCAAACCAAGACATTACTATATCGGTTTACAACATTAGCTACATTCAGTTTAACAAAAAAGTAAGGCTTACGCCCGGAGAAATTTTCAATTTCAGCCCGCAATTGGTTGCCAAAAACATCATTGGCCAGGTTGATGTAACGATCGAAAAAAACCGGAATGTGGAAATGACGACCATCGACCCAAGAAATGTGTTTGCAATTCCAAATCCCAACGGCGGCATCGAAGGCATTATTAAAACACAGATCGGTGTAAGCAGCAACAATGAACTAAGCAGTGGCTACTCTGTAAGGGGCGGCAATTTCGATGAGAACCTGGTTTACGTGAATGACATCGAGGTTTACAGGCCGTTTCTGGCCCGCAGCGGGCAGCAGGAAGGCTTGAGTTTTGCCAACCCAGACATGGTGAGCAGCATCAACTTTTCGGCTGGAGGATTCGAAGCTAAATACGGCGATAAGATGTCGTCGGTACTCGATATTACGTATCGGAAGCCACTAAAATTCGGCGGTACTGTAAGCGGCAGTCTGTTGGGCGGCAACCTGCATCTGGAGGGCGTGTCGAAAAACAGGGTACTTGCCTGGAGTATTGGCTCGCGCTACAAATCCAATTCTTACATCCTTAAAGGCCTTGATACCAAAGGCGAATACCGCCCACGGTTTTACGATGTGCAAACCTTTCTCACGTTTACACTCAACCAGAAATGGAGCCTGGAGTTTTTAGGAAATGTATCCAACAATCAATACCTCGTGATTCCTGCCAACCGCGAAACGACATTTGGTACTATTAAGGACGCTGTTAAGTTCACGGTGTATTTCGATGGACGCGAAGTGACGCAATATAACACGGTAATGGGAGGTCTTTCTACTACCTATCGTCCCAACCGCCGTACTAAACTGAAACTGATTACCTCTGCCTACAACACGCAGGAAGAGGAAAATTTCACTGTACAAGGCCAATATTACATCGATCAACTGGAAGCCGATTTCGGTAAAGAAACATTCGGTCAGGTGGCTTTTAACCGCGGTATCGGAACCTACATCAACAACGGACGTAACGCGATCCAGGCCACTGTGCTCAACATCGAACATAAAGGCACGCGTGAGATCGGCCGCCACAGCGAGTTGCTTTGGGGAGCGCGTTTCCAGCATGAGATCATTCACGATAAACTCAGTGAATGGAAAATGGTGGACTCTTCGGGTTATGTAACTCCTTATAATCCAAACGAAATTAATTTGCAGGATGTTGTGAAATCGAAGATCGACCTGGAAAGCAACCGTGTAATGGGCTATTTACAATATGCCTACCACAAGCAGTTACGCGACTCT
>DAIUED010000133.1:0-8740 GCA_036845295.1 Bacteroidota bacterium | reverse complement strand
CTTTTTGCATCTGTATCGCGATTGCTAAACCCTTGGTCATGTGCAGGTGGCGTTGTTTCGTATGTTTCGTTATAGGCAAAGCGGTGCAGCAGCCTTGGTTTTTTAAGGTACACGTTCTGCGCGGTATCAATCTCAGATGCCGACAGACAACAACTCGCTTCTACAGCCATCGTTTTGCCGTCAAACAGGTCAATAAAGTGATTGTAATATTCCACACTGGTATTGTATCCATTAAGAAAACCATTGTAACGCACCAATGTGCTTTTCAGATAGGGTTCTTTATTGTAGGTTGCTGTTTTATACCAGAAGGCGGTGCTCTGCAGCATGCCATAAAAACTGCGGTAGCGACTATACGCCCACCAGCCGTTGTTTTTCTGTCCGTAGCCGCGTGTGCCATACAGGTAAAGCGAATCTTTGGCAAGTCCGCTGCGGTTAAGCTGTCTCATGAGGCTGTCGTAGCGGCTGTTTTGCGAACTATTGCCACTGTCGAGCGCTGTTCGCCAATTGTCTAAGAGTTGCACGGTGAGTAGCATTTCTTTTTCGGCTCGTTGTTCGGCCGCATGGCTTTTGTTTGGCGGAAACGCCCGAGCACAGAGATCTTTCATGGCTTTGCCCAGCCGGATAGAGCAGCGATGGCAGTTTTCGAAACAGGCTTCCTGTTCTCGGAGAATAGCTTTGCCTTTTGCGAATTCAGGATCTTCGAGATACAGCCGTTTATCAATGTAGCGTACCAAACGGTTATGAGCAGCATAGAGGCTGTCGGTTTGTACAATATAAGCGTGCACGAGGCTATCGATTGCTGCTATACTTCCATGTTTTTTGTTGAACAGGCTCAGTACATACTCCTTTTCAGTTAGCCAGGGAATCAGGTCGCCCTGGTACGACGGCAAACGGCCATTACTGTCGGGTGTTAGTTCTTTGAAACGAAAGGCTTTTTCGATCCCAGTATAATAGATCGTGCCGCGGTGGTCGCTAACGCTTGAGTAAAAGTAATTGGGGCTGAGTTTATCCTTGCTCTTATAAATTGCCTCGGCTAGCTGAACAGCATCATAATACCATGTGTAATTGAGCCGCGAGGCTTCATCCATCATGCTTACCACGTCATTCAGCATACGCACACTTTGATTGCGTCCTTGCGCAAACAATCCCAATGGCAACAAAAAGAAAATGAGCGACACAGACCTCATAACATCAAAGGTAGGAGAAAGAACAAAATGCTGGTGCATGATGCGATGAATGTTTGGGGAATTTACTCAACAATGGCCGGTCATTTTTTAGGAAAAGGCTGGCATGCAGATTTTATCTGAATGGAAACACTAATAAAAAACACGTTATGGGAAATTTACTTTATATCATCGCAGTGATCCTGGTTATCGGCTGGCTGGTAGGTTTTGTTGGCTTTCATGCCGGTGGTTTGATCCACATACTTTTGGTTATCGCCATCATCGCTATTTTGCTTCGACTCATCAGTGGAAAGAAACCGGTTTAACCAGGTAATACAGCCAGGGTGGTTCGTCCTGGCTGTATTGCCTTTTTTTTAAACGTAATAATGGAAACAATCGATTCGCCTGCCGTAAATTCAACTAACCTGGCAACTTGCCAGGACGAATATTCTACGAGTCATGTCTCTTAACTTATTTCATGTTTAGTTAACAGATTTATGGAAGTAAGTGCAGAACATCTGGTGTTTAAAGATAAGCTCATCGTTGAAGAAGCAACAGTTGGTTCGGAAGGCAATAAGTTCAGAAAACAGCGCATAAAACGGGAAGATGCGTCTGCGGTACTTTTGCTAAATACCGATTCAAATAGAGTCGTGCTCACACAGCAGTTTCGTTATCCGCTTCACGACAAACTAAGCGAGAACATGCTTGAGATCGTTGCCGGGAAGCAGGAGGAAGGCGAAGCGCCTGTGCAAACTGCTATTCGCGAAACGCTTGAAGAAACTGGCTATCATATTCGCACAGAAAATATTCAATTGTTGTTATCATGCTTCGCTACGCCGGGGTACAGTTCCGAAAGGTTTTATATTTATTATGCAACAGTAACCGATGAGGATAAAATTTCAAAAGGCGGCGGCGTGAAAAAAGAACACGAATCCATTACCTGTGTGGAAATAGATGCCGATGAATTTATAAAACTGGTAGAAACAGCGGCGTTACACGATGCCAAAACATATATCGCCGGGTTGTATTTTGCAAATTATTTATAGAATACGCTCAACAATTGCTACGACAAAAAAGCAGATCCAATAGATCTGCTTTTTTAATTTTTGTTAGATAAAATGGCTAAGCCCCGAAACGATGGACGGATTGATACCTGTTTTGTCGGCCAACGTACAGTGGCCGCTCAGGCCCCGGTAAATAAGGTATCCGGCCAGGCCCAGCTTCAGTTTGCTGGCTGCTCCTTCTTTCTTAAATTCATGGTAAAGCATGGCTGCACCTGATAGAACAGATAACAGGCGCTCTGCATTTTCGACAGTAGTTTCTTCAGTTTTCATAGCATTGAGGTGTTTTCACAACTACGTCCAATTCAATGCCAATGCGTTTTGCCAACAGATGAGAATCTGTTCAGGAAAATTTTATACAGTTCATGTTGTAGGAATCAACACCAAGGCCTGTCTTAAAATTTAGGACAGCTTACAAGAACCCGTTTGTTCCGCTTGCGTTTCTTGGCGATCTCGTAAATGATGGATATTTCATGCGCTCCCAGCGAGTTGGCCACTCCCAGGCGCGACACCGTGAGATCGAAGCTGTAACCGATCCTAACCAATCTGGGTGACAGGTCGAGTCCGATGAGCAGGGCCAGGCTTTCGCGGCTGCCATAGGTAGGCGCGTATTTTTTGAAAGGAAGCCCGCGATACCATAAGCCAACATTCAACGGCATGTGAAAATAATATAACCCGATATCAAGCTGGTCGTATTTTGCTTCGTGCCGTAAATTGAACGCCGGCGATACATAACGGCGGAGGTCGAGCCGCGATTTTTGCTCAATGATGAAGCGGTAGCCACCGTGTAAACTTAGTGAAAGTGGCAGTGGCACCTTATCGCCTACCAGGCTGCTATTGGGCTGCGTCAGGTGTTTCGCCGACAGACCAAGCCAATATTCGGTAGAATTCAATAGTCCACCTGCCGCAAAGTCCATAAAATTCAAAGGTTCGTAATTAGTTGCCTCTACAGATACCCCGGAACCGGTGGCAATCTGGTCGTTGAAGCGTAACTTATTAAAGTCGATCCGCTTCATGTTGAAGTTCAGGTTCGCACCAAAACGCAACTCGGCAAATTTATTGATCTTTACGTGGTATGCATAACTGGCACCAATTTGGGTGTGTGTAAGACCTGCCGTTCCCGAGCGGTCTTGCATCACCGTAAACCCAAGGCCGCTGTTAAGGTCGGTAAGGTTATAGTCGTAAGAAACCATTGACGTTTGATAGGCTGTTTTTACGCCCGGCCATTGATTACGGTAGTTGGCTACAAAGCGATGTTCGAAGGTAAGGCCCGTAAACGCAGGGTTTAGATACATCGGGGAGGCATAAAACTGCGTAAACTGCGCATCCTGGGCTTTGAGTGCAAAGGACGAAACCAAAACCGCAAAAAGTACCAGCCATTGCCTGCATCCGTTAACGTTCATGCATCTCACTACCGTATTCTTCATCACTTCCTTTTATTTTTTTCTCGTCAGGTATAAGATCAATTCAGTGTCGCCATGCTCGTTTGCCAATGGCTCAATGTCCACAATCATCGTTTGGCAGCCTTCCTCCTCTACAATCGCCTTATACGACTTTACGGGGTTCATTACCAGGAGAAACTTCCCTGTTTTTGAGCTGGCGTTGTAAATGCCACTTACTTGTTTGCTTTCGATATCTATCAGGGTAATTTTAGCTTTGCTCACCTCGTTGCCGATCATCACCACGCCATGCTTTACTTTCAGGTCGTTGTCGCCAAAACGCGTGTCAATAACATACAAGTCGTTTCCGCCCAGGCCGCCTTCTTTTGCGGAAGAATAGTAGCCGCGGGTGCCGTTGGTATTCAACACGAAGAAACGATCGCTTAGCACGGTGTTGATCGGGTAACCCAAGTTGTCAGGTGCCGAAAACTGGTTGGTTTCCGTGTTCAGGATCGTTTTATAAATATCGTAATCACCCATGGTGTTATGGCCGCGTGAGCTAAAATACAGCGTTGTGCCATCTGGATGCAGGTAGGGTGCATCTTCGTCGCGCGCCGTGTTGATGGTTTCTCCCAGGTTTTGAGGTAAGGACCAGCGGCCATTCGGTAACTTTTTTATCCGGTAAAGGTCTTTTCCGCCGAAACCACCGGGTTTATTGCTACTGAAATAAATAACACTGGTGTCGGTACTAAAACATGCACTCGTTTCCACAAATGGCGTGTTGATTTCCGGGCCGAGTTTTACCGGTTCCGACCATCCTTCATAATCGGTGTGAGAAAGATACAGGTCGCCGCTTACCATGTCGGCAGCAGTGCGGTAAATGATCATTTGGTTCCCATCGAAACTTAAGGCAACACAGGCATCGTGCGTGTTGGTGTTCACCGGCGGACCGATGTTCTTAGGCTCGCCCCATGAACCATCATCCGCCTTCACGGACATATACACATCTTCATAATACTTTCCGTCGCCATCTTTCACCAGGCCGGTACTCCCGGCACGACGCGACGTAAAATACAATACGCTTTCATCTGGCGCTATCAATGACACATAGTCGTCGTAAACAGAATTGATCCGGTCGCCAAGGTTTTTAATCACCGACCGGTGAGGTTGAGAAGTAAATTCTTTAGCATTTTTTACACATGCCAGGTAATAATCTACCTCCTCGTTAGGAATATTCCTTAATTTAACCGGCATGTCGCGGTATTTGCCCAAATGCGAAGCAGCCTCTTCGAAGGAAGATTTCTGGTGGTAAAGAACGCCGAGGTAAAAATCCAATTCAGGAAATGTCGAGCTTTTGATTTTGTTAAGTGTCCATAATGCCGAATCGGCATCCATCCCCAGTTTAAAACGGCTTACTGCCGAATTGAACAGCGCTGTTTCCTGCTCAGGATCAATCGCCAGCACACTTCTGTACCCTCTCAGCGCCCTGGCATAATCTTCCGAGTCGAAATACAAGTTGGCATTTTTCAACTCCTTAGCGTAAAGTTTGGAACTTACCTTGGTTTGCGCGTGTAGTTGAAGCGAAATGACAACAATGAATATAGAGATGAATTTATTCAACATCTTATCTTAGTAAAAGAACGTCGCCCGTCCGGTTGATTTTTTTATTGTCGATGGTGGTTGCTACGATTTTCCAAATGTAAACATCCTGCGTACAGAGTTTTCCTTTGTAGTAACCGTCCCAGCCAATCTTGATATCTTTTGAAACGAATAGCAACTCGCCCCAGCGAGAGAAAATATTGAGCTCGTATTTGTCCACACCAAGTATCACCGGGTGAAACACGTCGTTGTTAAGGTCTTTAGGATCGTAAACCCCGCCATTGCTTGCATTGGGATTGGGTGAGAAGGCATTTGGGATGTCTATGCCGCTCGCATTTTCAGCAACGATCTTCGATGGCAGATCAAAGGTATCCTTGCAACCACGGTTATTGGTTGCGATCAGCGTAATCTGGTAGATGCCTGGCTGCTGGTAGTTGTGCGAAGGATTTACATCGGCGGACGTTTCGCCATCGCCAAACAACCATTCGTAGCCCGATGCGCCAGAGGAAAGGTTACTGCACAGAACCGGATCGTTTGGCACGAACACCGTATTAGGGTTCGCCTGGAATAAGGCTACCGGTTTAGGGAATACCTTAATGGTTTTATACGATGTGTCGCGACAACCATAGGCATTGGCTGCAATCAGCTGTACGGTGAAAACCTTGTCGAAAGATGCATTATTCACAAATACATTCGTGGGGCTTAGACTTCCGGAGAACGTGCCGTCACCAAAATTCCATTGGCAGGACGTGGCGCCAGCAATAGCAGGAAAATTAACACTCAACGCGGTACATCCCGAATCCGGGCTCGCTACAATCGTAAATTCTGGTTTAGGGTGTATCACAATCGGTACAACAAGCGTGTCGCGGCAGCTATTGCCCGAAATGGCAATGAGGCTTACCGTACGTGTAATGTTGCTTGTAGTATTGTTAATGAACTGGTATTGTTCGTTTATGTTGAAACTGGTGGCGCCACCGGCATTCCATTCATAAGAGCCTGCACCGGCAGACGTATTGGTGAAGGTGAGAAGTTTTGGTGAGCAACTTGGCGTATCAACTGTGAAATTGGCTTTCGGTTTCGGAAATACCGTTAGCACATTGGTTGCAGAGTCGCGGCAGCCATTGGCCGTGATGGCGATAACCATGGCCGTATAACTTTGGTTTGCGGTATTGCTGCTGTTACTGTAAGTGTGGGTCGCATTTTGCGTCGTTGCCGTGTTCCCGTCACCGAAGCGCCAAATATACGAGGCTGCCGAAACACTGGTGTTGGTAAACGTAACAGGCAGTGGCGAACAGCCGGCATTAGGCCCCAGGTTAAAGCTCGCCACAGGATTTCCGTAAACCACCGGGTAACCGTATGTGGTATCTACACAGCTAAAGGCATTAGAAGCAATCAACTGTACGGTGTACGTTTTGTTGGCCGTTCCGGTGTTGGTAAACGTATGTGTTGGGTTCGGTGCGTTGCTCACAGGGCTTCCGTCACCGAAATTCCATTGGTAATTTACTGCGCCGAGCACAGGCGGAAAATTGACATTCAACGGCGAGCATCCCGCGTTGGGAATCATGGTGAAACTGAACACAGGTCTCGGGTACACGGTTACTGTTCGAGTGGTACTGTCTTTGCAGCCATTGCTGCTTGTGGCGGTAAGCTGCACTGTATAGGTCTGAATCAGCAAAGTAGCGTTGACGTAGGTGTGCGTAACGATGCTCGATGCAGTGCCGCTCGACGTATTATCGCCAAAACTCCACAGGTAACTCGTGCCTCCGGTAGATGTATTGCTGAATGTGGCAGCTACCGGCGAACAACCTGCCAGGGCATTGAGGGTGAATGAAGCTACCGGTTTAGGAAACACTGTTACACTCGCCGTTTTGGTATCGCTGCATCCCAGTCCTGTTTGTGCCAGCAGGCTAATGGTATAAACCTGATTGGCGCTGGTGGTATTGGTGTAGGCGTGAGTCACGTTGGTGGACGTTGCTGTGCTCCCATCACCAAGCGTCCAGGTATAGGAGCTCGCACTTAAAGAAGTATTGGTGAAATTCACTGTGAGTGTGGGGCAACCCGATAAAGGCGTAAGCGTGAAGTTAGCGGTTGGCTTCACATTGATGGTGATAGGCTGCTGAACGGTGTTGGTGCAATTGGCAGTTGCCACTGTTAGTTGCACGGTGTATGTATTCTGTAGCGTGTAGGTGTGCGTAGGGTTTTGCACGGTGCTGGTTCCGGTAGGCGACGCATCACCGAAGTTCCAGCTCCACGATGTGATGGGGTCGCCAGGAGCATGCACGGAGGTATCGGAAAAACTTGCCACGGAACCAACGCAAGCCGAGGCGGTAACAAAAGACGCCGTGGGTGTTTGATACACGGTTACAGGTGCCGTGTAACTATTCACGCAGGTATTGGCCGCTGTTACGGTGAGCGAGGCAACATAATTTCCAACAGCTGTATAGTTTTGGGCCGCCGGCGCAGAGGCCGTACTGGTAATTCCATTCCCAAAATCCCAATTCCATGAGGTGATGCCTCCCGAGGAATTATCGGTGAAAACAGCGCCGGTAATACTGTTACACCCTTTGTTGGGTGTTACTGAAAAATTAGCCGTCGGTCTCGGTAAAATATTGACAACCACTTTTGCCGTATCGGTACACGAACTGCCGGCACCGGTAATAAGAGCCACTACCGAAACCGTGTACGAACCCGCAGCGGTATAGGTAAACGTTTGCGGACCGAAAGGCCGTGAAACAAAGCCTCCGCCTGCGCCAAAATTCCATCGGTAAGAATAGCCAGTTGCGCTGGTGTTGGTAAAGGTAGCCGGCGATCCGGCGCATACCGGCGATGCAGGTCCGATGACGCCTGCCGTTGGCGGGTTAACGATACTAACGGCAATACTTGTTACATCTACCCCGCAGAGGTTGCTATCCTGCAATTGCACCGTGTAGTTACCAACTCCCGGATAAGTTACTGTAAGCGGAGCCGAAGGAGGCCACGGTCTCCAGCCAACGATCGAGTCGTGGCCCATGCCCCAGTAATTACCGAGGTTCCAGCGCTCCTGCCGTTGAAACGTATTGCCCTGCGGCACACAATTGCGGTTGGTGGTGTTGGTGAATGTAAAGGAGTTGTCGGGAAAACACTTGATGAATGCAGATGGGGAAATTTGCGCGTCGTCGATATCATATATCTGGATCGGGTTGAAGTTGGCAATGGTAGGAATGCTGGTGCAATAATTCATCGCACTAAGCGTAACAGCCGTCTGGCAGTTTACAGTGCCAGGGTTGTACAAATGAGTTACGGTTTGCCCAGCGTTCGAAGAGTTGAAAACCACAGGCGCAGAGCCATCGCCAAAATTCCAGGTAAAGGTAGTGGTTGCCGATACATCTGTACTTGAGTTGATGAACTGAAGTGATTTTGGGGCACAGGCCGTGGTAATGCCGCCAATTGGAATTTGTATAGAAGCATTTACCGGTTTTTCCATTACCACCAGGCCGGTCAGTGTGCACGACAGGCTGGGGATCATCAGGCTAAGGGTGTATGTTGTTGGGCCGCCTGC
>DAIUED010000132.1:0-8752 GCA_036845295.1 Bacteroidota bacterium | reverse complement strand
GTATTGATATCTAACTTACCCCAGGTAATCTTTTCGTTAGGTACTGCTCCAGAATAAGAGCCATAAGACGTCGTGCTATCGGAGATCTGGCAGAAATAACTCCAGAACGGAATGTTCTCCATTTCCATATCCTGGTACAACATTGGCACCACGCAAATTGGGAAATCGCCTGCAATACCGCCACCAATCTGGAAAAAGCCAACTCCTTTTCCCTCACTGTTCTTTACATACCAATCCGCCAACCAGGCCATGTATTCGATCCCGCTTTTCATGGTAGAGGCTTTGATCTCGCCTTTGATCACGTAAGAGGCAAAGATATTGCCCATGGTACTGTCTTCCCAGCCTGGTACTACAATTGGCAGGTTGCGCTCGGCGGCGGCCAGCATCCAGCTATCTTTCGGATCAATTTCATAGTATTGTTTCAATTCTCCGCTGTTCAGGATCTTGTACATGTATTCGTGCGGAAAATAGCGTTCGCCTGCATTGTCTGCATCTTTCCATATCTTATGAATGTGTTTTTGCAAGCGGCGGAAAGCCTCTTCCTCCGGAATGCAGGTATCGGTAACGCGGTTATAATGGTTTTCCAGCAAGTCCCACTCGTCCTGAGGCGACAAGTCGCGGTAGTTAGGCACTCGTTTGTAGTGGCTGTGCGCCACCAGGTTCATGATGTCTTCTTCGAGGTTGGCACCAGTGCAGGAAATAATGTCAATTTTTCCCTGACGGATCATTTCTGCCAACGACTTTCCAAGCTCTGCCGTACTCATGGCACCAGCCAATGTTACCATCATTTTACCGCCGTCGGTTAAATGCATTTCATATCCTTTGGCGGCATCTACAAGAGCCGCAGCATTAAAATGTTTATAATGGTGTTCTACGAACTTGGAAATAGGGCCTTTGGTTGCTGCTGACATATCTTAATTTTTTTTGTGCGCCAAAGGTAGTGTTTTTGAGTCAAAAAAGGGCGACTATTCAGGAAAATATCGCCCCTATTCTGGCTTAAGTTTTTATACCATCATCAGGCCGTGATCCCTCCGAATGCAGTGGAGACAAACAAGACGCACATGGAAAAAACAGAAGAACGCTTCCATTGCCCACACCAGGCAACAATGAATTGCACCTGTCATGTGAATGCTAGTGGGAACGTAAATCAGCGCTTTAGAAATAAAGGTTTACACGAAAACTGCCGCTTGGGCCAAACATAGAATTCTTGTTATCGGTATCGATATAAAACTTGTTTGTTTTTTCACCGCTGATATCCTGCCGGCCTACCACCAGCTCAGTTCCATTATTGCCAATGCTTTCGAGCGAATATTTTGCTTTTCCGGAAGCACCATAGCCGATTCCCCAGCCAAACTCACCGGCTAAAGAGATTTTGGGAGCCACAAAAAATTCGGCGCCCACAAACGCCCTGGCACCGATCTCGAAGCCAAGCCCGGAGCTTTGTTTGAGGATACGCGCATCGTTATTATATGTGTCTTTGGTAATATTCATGGACGTAGTGCCGGTAGAAGTTGCAACCGTAAAATTATCATTCACCACATCAACACTCACTGGCGCTTTGGAACTGGTTGATAGCGCATTGCCGTACTTATAGGTATTGCTCCCCGACGAAAAGCCAATGCCTCCCTCAACACCATAAAACCCCTGAAGGCGGGTTTTTCCGCGGCGTTTCTCTATACCAAACGACAACCCGATATTGGTGTAAGATTGCTTCCATGAATTTTCGACACGGAATGGCACTGCCGGATACACTGGTGCAGTGGTGATAGAACGATCGTCAACCTGCACTTTTTTAGTTGTGTTATTAAAGCCTATGCGCAGCGCAGCCCGGTAGGCGGTTTGCGGATCAAGGAACTTTTTACCTGAAATGGTGAAATTGTTCGCAATAAAGTTCCAGCCTGGCGCCTGGTTGGTATAAAACGAAGCTGTTTGCACCGTGCCACTTGTTACAGTAGTTGCGCCTCCTTTTCCGAAGAAGTTTCCAAGATAAGTAAAAAAAGGTGTGCCATCAATGCCCACACACCAATCGCCGGTTTCCGGCAAAATGGGCTGTCCTCTCCGCGAGGTGAGGTCTTGGGCGGTAATTGTGCAGGCTGCAACTAGTACGGCAGCAACCGTAAATACTCCTTTTTTCATAGTCTGGTTGTTTTGATGGTTCTAACGCAGACAAATGTAAGAATATTGCCGTGACTCGTGCCTAATTTTTGTCCTGAAGCATCGGCACGAACCGGAATTTCCCGAATGTTTTTTTATCGAACTCGGTGTCGGTCCGTTTTACGATCACGTTCATAACTTGTTCTTCGCCTTCACCCAAAGGAATAACCAGTACGCCGCCAACGGCAAGTTGTGCCAGCAACTCCTGTGGAATGTAGGGCGCAGCGGCGGTAACAATAATCTTGTTGAACGGCGCAAATTGCGGCATACCTTTATAACCATCGCCGTACACGAGTTTAGCGCCTTTGTAGCCCAATAAGGGCAGAAAGATCTTGGTTTTATCGTAAAGCTCTTTTTGCCTTTCGATCGAAAACACTTTGGCGCCCATTTCAAGCAACACAGCTGTTTGGTAGCCGCATCCTGTACCAATTTCCAGGATTTTATCGCCTTTGGCAATTTCGAGTTTCTCGGTTTGAAAAGCTACCGTAAACGGATGCGAAATAGTTTGTCCTGCACCGATTTTAAGTGCTTTATCGGAATAGGCATGATCCAGCAGCGCGGGCCGCTCGGTAGATTGATCGAAAAACAAATGGCGCGGAATCTTCAGGATGGCATTTAGCACGGCCTGGCTTTTGATCCCTTTTTCTTTCAATTGTTCTACCAAACGCTTTCGTTTGCCCTGGTATAAATACTCATCTTCTTTATTTACATTCAACAGCATCATCTCAGTTTTTCCCCGGTTGACAGCACGGGGAGGTTTTTAAAGGTAAGGTCATCAGGCTCTCGATTTTCGCGATAATGCCTTCAATTTTTAACAATGTGATTTTAATATTAGCTTATATTTGGCGAAAAAAAAGCAGATATGGACATCGGAATTGTCGGCCTGGGGCATTTGGGGAAGATTCATTTAAAGTTATTGGCCGAAATCCCTGATTTTAAGATCACTGCGATATACGACTTAAACCAGGAACTCACCCGCGAACTGGCTTCCCTTTACCAAACCAGAGCATGCGACAGTTACGACGAATTGCTTGACCTATGTGAAGCGGTAAGCATCGTTACCTCTACCCCAACCCATTTCGAACTGGCCCAAAAAGCCATTGGCAAAGGCCGTCACGTGTTCCTTGAAAAACCGGCCACCGACAAATTCGAAACCACGAGTCGCCTCATCAGCCTTGCGCAAGAGGCCAAGGTGATGATCCAGGTAGGCCATGTAGAGCGTTTCAACCCTGGTTTTACGGCCATTAAACCGTTTATCGGCTCTCCCATTGTATTTGAAGCTAACCGTTTAGCTAAATACAATGTCCGTGGCACGGATGTTTCGGTTGTGGTAGATTTGATGATTCACGACATCGACCTGCTGCTCAATATTACGCAAAGCCCTGTCAAAAAAATATCAGCCAACGGATCAAAGGTTGTGAGCAATACAGCAGATATTGCGAATGCCCGCATCGAATTCGAAAACGGACTGGTAGCCACCATTACAGCGAACCGTGTAGCGCCGGAAAATGTGCGCTCGGTGAAAATTTTTCAAAAAAACACTTACATCACCATTAACCTGCTCGATAAAACGGCTTTGGTGCAAAAAGTTATTACCGAAAAACAAAACAACAGCGAGCCCGAAATCATCGAAAAATACGTGACGGGTACGCCGGTAAACGCCATTAAGATGGAACTTGAATCGTTTTACAAGAGCATTATGACCAATACCCCGGTGATTGTGAGCCTTCACGATGCAGAGTCTGCCCTTAAAGTGGTTCATGAAATTGAACTACAGATTAACCAATCGCTCTCCTGAAAACCTCTTTTTTATCGACCAGACTTAAAAATAGGATTTCGGTTGATTTTTAAGCCATGTATGCAATAACAAGGTTATATTTGCGTTTTGCTTATTAATATGCGTGCATTTTTACCAGTGGTTATCGCAGTAACGCTCGGCGTCTTTTTTTCGTGCAAAAAAGAAAAGCTGAAATCGGATGCGGCCTCTTTTATCGTGGTAAACCGGACCATTGTGACATCGCCGTCGCAGCCGGGAATGGCCGAAACCCAAAAGATTACCGACATTTGGCTGTATGTGGATGATAAGTTCCAGGGCGTTTATCCTGTTGGTTCTGTTATGCCTATTATCAACAGCGGAACAGCAACAATAAGGCTCTACGGCGGCATTGTGAATAATGGCATTGCCGGCACGCGGCTTCCTTATGCGTTTTATAACCCATACATTTATAATGGCACATTTGAAGCCGGAAAAACCTATACACTTACGCCGACTTTTGAATATAAAAGCGGCATACAGATCCAGGACGATCCGTTTAACTCCAGTGGTTCTTACTACCAGTCGGCGGGCGACATTTTGCCGGTTATTATTACAGACCCGTCCAAAGTCTGGGGTGGCAGCGGCGGATCTATCTACATGACAGTGAGCGATGCCAAACCCACATCCATTTTAAAAAGTAGTTCGCCCCTGGCCTTGCCGTTAGGCGGTGCCGATGTGTACCTGGAAATGGATTATAAATGCAACCACGAGTTTTCGGTGGGCGTTATTGGCGGTAATGTGGAACAGCGGCTTGCCCTTACCTTGCGGCCCACAAACGGCTGGAACAAAGTTTATGTGAGCCTTACGAGTGTAGTAAGCACACAACCAACCTACACCTCTTATAGTGTGTTGATTCAGGCCGTTAAGCAACTTGATGTGGCTAACCCAGAAATTTATATAGATAACCTCAGACTTGTACGACCTTAGTGAATATACGTTTACAGACATTTAAGTACATTTTTGCCGATTACCTGTCTGCCGCCCTGGCCTGGACGCTTTTCTACATCTATCGCAAGTTTTACATCGAGCCGGATAAGTTTGGCATGTTGCCCGAACGTATTTTCGACAGCCAGTATATTTTAGGCGTGTTGATTTTGCCTTTTTGCTGGGTACTTACCTATTATCTTACCGGCATTTACAAAAATATTTTCCGGAAATCGCGCATCAACGAGTTGGCACATACCTTCACCACGTCGGCGGTTGGCGTTACCTTTATTTTCTTTACCATTCTGCTCGATGATTTTGTATCGAGCTACAAAGCCTATTATAAAGTTTACTTTGTTCTTTTTCTCCTGCATTTTTTACTCACGGCCACGTTCCGCTTTATTCTTACCTCCATTACCATTCATCGCATCAACAAGGGCATTATCGGTTTCAACACCGTCATTATCGGTAGCAATCAGCGAGCCCTCAAACTTTATGAAGAAATGAGTGGCAGTCGCAAGCCCAGCGGCAATAAGTTCCTGGGATTTATCCATCTCGACGAAAAAAATGGCTATTCGCAGCAACTAAAAGACAAAGTGCCGCACCTGGGCGAGTACAAAGACCTGAAACAAATCGTGAAAGACTACCGGGTGGAAGAATTGCTGATTGCCATCGAATCGTGGGAACACGAGTACCTCGAAAAGATCATTAACGATCTGAACAACTACGGAATCATTATCCGCATTATCCCCGACGTGTATGATATTCTTTCGGGGCAGGTGAAAATGAATTCCATCTCGGACACAGCGCTTATTACGATCAATCAACAGGCGATGCCCGACTGGCAACAGGCCGTGAAGCGTTTTATTGACGTGAGTGTTTCGCTGTTTGTACTTATTGGCTTTAGCTGGCTTTACCTTTTGCTGATGATTCTGGTAAAAGCAACCTCCAAAGGACCGGTATTTTTTAAGCAGGAACGCATTGGGAAAGACGGACAGGCTTTTTTTATCATTAAGTTCAGGACGATGTACGTGGACGCAGAAAAAAGCGGTCCGCTGCTATCGAGTAAAAACGATCCGCGCATCACTGGCCTGGGGCGTTTTTTGAGAAAAGTACGCCTGGACGAAATTCCTCAATTTTATAACGTGGTTATTGGCGACATGAGTATTGTGGGGCCACGGCCGGAACGCAAATACTATATCGATCAGATTGTGGTACATGCCCCACATTTTGTCCATCTCCACAAAGTAAGGCCAGGCATTACCGGCTACGGACAAGTGAAATACGGATATGCCGAAAATATTGATCAGATGGTAGCCCGTGTAAAATTCGACTTGCTTTACATTGAAAACATGAGCCTGAGCCTCGATTTCAAAATATTGGTTCACACCATCCTGATCGTGATCCAGGGGCGCGGAAAATAATTTCCCCGTTGAATCAGCTTCCCGGCTACCTGCAAACCGTCCTTTTAGGATTACTGCCTTAAGCCCGCGGAGATGTTCCGGTGTTCTCTCAAAAAAGACCGGAAACCTCTCATGAACATGCTTAAATTGGTGGATGGATATTACAGACAGATTCGTATATTCGTGACGATTTATTGCAACACACTATGAAACTTTTGATTACAGGAGGCGCCGGTTTTATCGGTTCGCACGTTGTTAGGCTATTCGTTAATAAATATCCTGATTATACCATTTATAACCTTGATAAATTGACCTACGCGGGCAACCTGGCCAACCTGAAAGACATTGAGCAGAAGCCGAATTACCATTTTGTAAAAGGCGATATTGTCGATGCTTCGTTTATCAACAACTTGTTTGCGGAACATCAGTTCAATGCTGTCATTCACCTGGCAGCCGAAAGCCATGTTGACCGGAGTATTACCAACCCATTGGAGTTTGTGTACACCAACGTCATTGGCACAGTAAATTTGCTAAATGCAGCCAAAGATCTGTTCAAGGCCGACCCTTCCAAATTTGTAAAGTTTTACCATGTCAGTACCGACGAGGTTTACGGCTCGCTGGGCGAAACCGGTCTTTTTACTGAAACAACGGCTTACGATCCGCACAGCCCTTATTCGGCCTCGAAAGCAAGCTCAGACCATTTTGTGAGAGCCTACCACGACACATACAAATTACCCTGCGTGATCTCTAACTGTTCCAATAATTACGGCCCTTATCACTTCCCAGAGAAACTAATTCCGCTTTGCATCAATAATATCAAACACAATAAACCGTTGCCGATATACGGTAAAGGCGAAAACGTGCGCGACTGGCTTTTTGTGGAAGACCACGCCAGGGCGATAGACGTTATTTTCCATAAAGCGGCACTGGGCAGCACATACAATATCGGCGGCCATAATGAATGGACTAATATTGATGTTATACGCCTGTTATGCGACATGATGGATGAGAAACTTGGCCGCGAAAAAGGAAGCAACCAGAAACTGATTACGTTTGTGACAGACCGTGCCGGACACGATTTGCGTTACGCCATCGATTCATCGAAACTACAAAATGAATTGGGCTGGAAACCGTCCCTGCAATTTGAAGAAGGTCTTTCGAAAACCGTTGACTGGTATCTCCAAAACGAAGAGTGGCTCAGCAACGTGACCTCGGGCGAATACACGCATTACTACGAAAAGCAATACCATGCCTAATGGCTTGCTTTACAAACAGATAAAAACACCGAGCATATAAAAAACATGACCTATTCACGCTCCCCAGAGTATTTATTCCCGGCCTATGGTTTTTAGCAGCATCACGTTTTTAGTTTATTTTTTACCGGTATTTTTGCTGGCGTATCACCTGGTGCCAAACCGGCTGAAAAATGCCTGCATTCTTATTTTCAGTATCATTTTTTATGCCTGGGGCGGGCCCAAGTTCATTTTTGTGATCCTGGGAACGACCCTACTCGATTTTATCCTGGTAAAAAATATGCACGAGGCCAAAACCCAGCGTGCCAAAAAACAGCTATTGGTTGTATCGCTGCTCATGAACCTGGGCTTGCTGTTCTATTTCAAGTACTCTAATTTCTTCATCGACAATATCAATGTGCTATTAGGGACTATGGGTATTAAAGAAATTACATGGCTGAAGATCTTGTTACCTATCGGCATTTCATTTTACACGTTCGAAAGCGTGACTTATGTAGTGGACGTGTATCGCGGTGTTCACAAGCCCTTGAAAAATTTCTGGCATTACCAAACCTATATTTTACTGTTCCCCAAACTGATTGCCGGCCCTATTGTGAGGTACCACGATATTGCCGATCAGATCACAGATCGCGAAAAAAACTACACACCCGATGTAAAACTCAGCGGTTTTTACACGTTCTGCATCGGGCTGGCCAAGAAAGTAATTATTGCCAATACGATTGGTGCTCAGGCAGATGATGTCTTTAAGCTCGATCCGTCGCAATTGAATACGGCTGCGGCCTGGACAGGTGCGCTGGCTTATACCTTCCAGATCTATTTCGATTTCAGCGGCTACAGCGACATGGCCATCGGGCTTTCCAAAATCATGGGATTCCGCTTACCGGAAAATTTCCGGAATCCATACCTGGCCTCGAGCATCACTGAATTCTGGCGTCGCTGGCACATCACACTCGGCAGTTGGATGAAAAATTACCTGTACATTCCACTCGGCGGCAACCGTGTAAGCTCGGCTGCTAAATTGTACCGCAATTTATTCATCGTGTTCCTCCTGTCGGGCTTGTGGCACGGAGCAAGCTGGAATTTTATTATCTGGGGGGCTTTCCATGGCTTGTTTCTGGTGCTGGAGCGGTTGTTTCTGCTAAACATTTATGACAAAACCGGAAAAATCGTTTCTACTGTACTAACATTTCTCATTGTAGTCG
>DAIUED010000131.1:0-8772 GCA_036845295.1 Bacteroidota bacterium | reverse complement strand
GTTACGATACCTGGATGCAGATCAGCAAAGACTTCGGGACGGGCGTGGTAGATTACAGCGGGCTGGAAGGTAACCTGAAACGTTCCTGGCAAAGCCAACTGCATCTATACGAGGTTCCGTTCTACTACATCGAATACGGCATGGCCCAGCTTGGCGCTATTGCCATGTGGCGAAATTACAAGACTAACCCAAAACAAGCGCTCGACAACTACAAAAAAGCACTGGCGCTGGGCTACACGAAAACAATTCCTGAAATCTATCAAACAGCCGGGATCAAGTTCGATTTTTCGCCCGATTATGTGAAGGAATTGGCCGACTTTGTTAAAAAAGAATACGAAGCATTGTAGCCGCTGCACATGTGGCCCGCATGCCGTGCCGGAAACTTTTTACTGGCATGGTCATCGGCACAAAGCAAGTGTTAAAAATCCTCCTCGTCTTCTTTTTTCTTCGGTTGCAGGCCATTCGGCTTTTTGGGTTTCTCTTCCCCAAATTGAATTTGAAAATTCTGATTGGCTTTTTCCTCCTGCTTTTGCTTGACTGTATCTTTTTTAAAGAACCCAAACTCTTCTTTAAGGATCTGTTTGATCGTTTGCTTCTCCTGCTTGATATCTTCCCTGATTTTTTCCTTTGCACCTTTGCGATCGTAAGCAATCGAAAGATTGTCAATCGGCCCCGACATCCTGATAAAAACACAACGCCTGTTCTCGGGGTCATTTTCCACCAACGCCAGCTCATCATCAAGCCGTTTATTGACCCGCGGCTTTTTGGCAAGCAGCTCGCTGATCAATAATTTAATATGGTATTCCACCACATTATCGAAACTATGTTTGCCCCATAATTCGAGGTTGATCGCGTTGGACTTGATCAATGTTTTTGGGATAGCGATCATGCGGTTATCGATCTCAATATTACTTTGGAGGCTCGAAAACTTAATGTGCTTCAGTTCGTTGATGTCGATGTATTTGGCCAGGCTCTCCAGGGGCTTGAAGCCAATCAATTCTCCTTGTTCAACAGAAATGCTGCTGCTGGCGCGGATACTTCCGGCATCCACCTCCAGATGATCGTTCCAGTTGGCGGCAAAACTCACGTGCGAAGTCACAAACCCTTTCAGGTGTTTGTCCTCCAGAGTCGTTTGTCCAAAATTATTAAGCTCAGCAAACAAGCGCCGGATGTTGAGGCGCTCCAAATCGCAATCGCCTTTTACGCTAAGTCCTTTCTCATGGGCATCGGCCAGCGCATTCAACCTGATCTGCCCGTCGGCTGCTTCCAGGCTCAAGTCTTTCAACGCCACTTTTCTGTTTTTAAGCAGCAGGCTGCCCTTGATATTACCAGCAGAGAATTTTCCGAAGCTGAGTTTGTTCACCGCCACATCCACATTCAGCTCTAGCCGTTCTGGTATTGCAAACGATGATGAAGAACCCGAAGAAGTGGGCGCTGAAAAAATAAGATCTTCGAGTGCAATACTCTCGCTTGTTACATGGGCATTGATAGCCAAAGAGGCCGCGGGGTCGAACAAGTATCCCAGAAAATCAGGCATTTCCCCATTCAGTGTCACATCCGAACCACCTTTCAGGATCTTGAGGTCAGATACGGAAAGTCGCCGATCGGTAAGCACCAGCTCCCCGGCAGGAATGTTCAGGTCTTTATCCGACTGTTTAAACGCGGCCTTCAGATTTCTGAGATTTGCTTTACCGGAAGCCTGAATGCCTGCATTGAAAGAGCCGCTTTTCATCGCATTCACCGGACCTTCGATGCTGGCGTCGATATCAATGTCACCACTGATCTCGCGAAGTGTATCCACCGGATAAAAAGCCATCAGCTCGGCCAGATTGGTTTTGGCGCCAATGTCGAGTTTTAGATAGGGGTCGCCGAAATTGCTCACCTCCACATTTCCACGGAATGTGTTGGCATTGAGCCGCGCTGCAATGTGTTGCAGGCGCAACACGCTTTGCTTATCAGCAAGCACCAAACTTCCGCTCAGGTTTACGTCGGATAAGGTGGTGTTCTCTGGCTTGTAAGTGATCGTGGCCTGCCGGATACCAAAGTCTGCGTTAATGTTGAGCGGTTTCGAGTAATGGTAATGGCATTCGCCTTTGGCATAAAACTCGCCGTCGCTTTTGTAATCGGTAATTTGTTTCTGAAATTTTTCTGGCAGCAAGGAGAGCGTCGATGAAATATCAAGGTTCTTTCCATTAAAAAGAATGTCGAGTGAAATCAAGCTGTCGTGCAGCACAAAGTTGCCGCTACTTACCATTGTTGTAGCATTCACGTTGGTTTCGGCCTTACGAATGGTGTAGGTGTCGCCATTTACATCCAGTTCCATGTCCAGTTTCAACCGTTTCTGATTGAGGTACTGGGTTTTGTCGGCCTGAAAATTCTCGACAAAGGCATTGCCTTCTGCTTTTAGCAGGTATTGGTTGGCACTAAACTCACCGTGAAAGATCAATCTCGCAATGCTGGTTTCTATTTTTACGCGCGCCTTGCTGTTTCTATAGCTGAGCAAAAAATCATTCAGGGTTATCTTTTCCAGCGCGAAAGCAAGACTATCGTTACTTGCAGATGTACTGTCTGTTTTCCAGACAATGTAATTGGCATTGCCTTTTTTATCGACCTTAAGGTTTGCGCTACCTTTGCCAAGACCGATTTTTTTGATGTGGTAGTGTTTACTGAAAAGGTCTTTGACGCTGAAGGCCAGGGTGAGCGACTCCGTGTAAAGCAACGTGTCTTTGTGCTTTACATTGGCCGATTCCATCACCGTTAGTTTTTTAAATTCCAGGGCGCAATCAGGAAACGATTTCAGAATTGTCAGATCAATGTTCTGTGGCTCAATTCTCACCTCAGCATTGAGGTGCTTATTCAACTCTTTGATAACGATGGCCTTTACCTCATCTTCGTACACAAGCACCAAAATGGCAGCCAGGGCCACAATAGACACTATGGAAATGACTATTGTAAGAAACAGTCGTTTCACAAACTTCCAGGCACTAAAACGCCGGCGCGGCTCCTGTATCGGGACAAATTCTTCCAAGTGCTATAAATTTCAGGCTTAATTGGCACGATTTTCCGCCACCAAGCGGCTTTATTTAAACAACGGCGTATTGATAATTCCTGATTATAACGCCTGGTGGGCCAAATAAGTACAGTATTTTTAACCAATGGCTTTCGATTATTTCAGCTGGATCATTCTCCCGCTGCTCATTTTCATCTCGCGGCTTGGCGATGTTACCATGGCCACGCTACGCCATATCTTTATTTCCAAAGGCTTCCGCCGCATCGTTCCCATTCTTGGATTCTTCGAAGTGCTCATCTGGCTTGTTGCTATGCGCCAGGTGTTCAGCCACCTGAATAACGCAGCCTGCTTTATTGCCTGGGCTGCCGGCTTCAGTGCCGGTACTTACCTCGGTATGTATATCGAAGAACGCCTGGCCATCGGCACTCAAATTATCCGCGTTATTACCGCTGATACAATCACCGAACTGGCAGAAGCCATGAAACAGCATCACCAGGGCATTACCATCGTGGATGGACATGGCGCCAAAGGCCCGGTAAAACTCATCTTTATGATCGTAAGACGAGCCGATAAAAAAACCGTGCTAGACCTGATTCACCAGTACACACCCAATGCTTTTTATTCGATAGAAGACGTCAAAAGTTTCAAACATGGCGTATTTACCGAAACCGGATCATCCTCGCCCGTAAGCAGGCTTCTGAGCATCCGAAAAGGGAAATAAGCGAACACCGCCAGCGATCTAATAGCCGCTTACAAGCAAACGCCTTGCCGCTTTCTCTCCGCATTTCTGGTATTTCGCATAAGCACTTGCTGCCCTTGAACGCACCTCTTCCGCTGTTTCACGGTTCACGTAACCAGTAAGCGCATCATGCAGCGTATAGGCTTCCGGGCACATCAGGCCTGTGGTCCACACCAGCGGGTTGGCTTTGGTTTGTTTCAGGTGTGGGGCAAAATAGGACTTGCTGACGCAGGCCAGAATGATACAGTCGCGTACCTTGCCATCGGTATTTGCAAAATTCTCACGAAGCTCGAAGTCCATCAACCCGTCGTGTCCGATATACGACAACATCGCCGCTTTTCCGTACAAGCCCAATTTGCGATAGTTAACCAGCACTGAATCTGTTTTTTTGCCTGCGCAGGCATTCAGGAAATCGCGTGTGCAGTCTTTAATGTTCTTGCCATTATAGGCATCAGCCACCAAAAAATAATTCCAGCTGTTGTGTTTAAACACTACGCGCTCCAAAAGAGTGGAATCGATCTTTTCCGAACTGATGAAGGTCCACTCCTTGCTTTTTTTAAAAAAACTGCGAATACCGTACCCACACCCCCAGTACAGGTTCGTGTTCGGATTTTGGCCGTTGCCGATCTTAGCCGGCACCGGCACAATGCCCTGGTATTTGTTGTCGCATAGCGCTACAAGCACATGAATGGTTTTGGGAGGTGCAATTACCTTAACAGACCTCAACGGCCGCTGACCAACACGCTCCGGGCCTTTCCCTGCGCCCAAAAAGCCTAAGGCTAGCACGCAGATCACTACATAATTTTTCATAGCAAACATGTTTGGGGACTGATTGACCACAAGGTAACATTTTAAAACCGGAATCCATAGCCGAGGTCATAGAACCGGTAGTACAATTCATAAGGCCGGGTAATGCCCAGGTAATAATTCGGTTCAACTTTCACGCAGCGCTGGGTCAGCGATGCCTCAGCGTGCACAAACATCCTGAACTTCCGTTCGATGGAAGGCCGCCACTCATATTCGAAACCCAGACGAAAATCGAAACTTCCGCTTTCGCTATCAACGTTGCTGACGATGGTGAGTCTATCTTTTGGGAGCAGACTTCTCAAATTGACTTTATCGCCAAAGGGCGTTGCGCCCATTCCGTATATATTATAGGAGCTCATAACAAGAAAGCTGAATGTGCGCTGTGGACTCAGCCGGATACCTAAGGCAAACTGCCGCTTTACCGACATGTAATCCATCGCATAAGTTCCGGGCAGTTTCTGGCCCTGGTAAAAAAACGTCATGTTGTCGCGCTGGAAACCAAACCGTGAGCTAAATGAGAATATCAGGAAGGGCGTTTCCTTTTTGATGCCTATACCAAAAAAAGGCATGGTCGATAAGACGGTTTTGGCGCGAAGATCCTGATAACGGTCGTGCTCTGCAAAAGCGTGTTCGATAGAATACTCATAAAACAACTGTATGCCGTTGGACCTGCGTGGCGACATTTCATCGTCGTCGGTTTCCTGGGCCGAGACGTGAACCGCCAGCAACAAAATCATTGCAAGGAAAAGGACTATCGGTAGCGATGTACGCAGGTGCTGCCTCATTGGTGAGGTAAAACGCCGGCGAAGAGACTAAATTGTGCAGATTGCCGTCGTTTTTTTTTACGGCATCGTCATCATCAGAAGTCGGTACTGAGCGACAGGTACGTGATTCCCTTCTGTACCTTTTTATCATCCACACCCCAGGCAAAATCAACCCGAACAAAGTAACCGAGTAAGCGTGAACGCAACCCGAAACCGTAGCCACCAACCAAAGGTTCCTTCTGGTTATAGATCGTGATCGTTACCGGATTTCCCGGATATACGTTTTTATTCAGCACGTTATCATCGCTATATGGGTTTGGCCCGTACCAGGCCATGCCCAGGTCGCCGAAGCCAATGATCTGGAAGTTCTGGATAAAATCAGAGCGGATCGGACGATTGAGCAGATATTTGAAGATCGGGAACCTCAGCTCGCTGTTGAGCACCACAAAATTATTACCGTTGCGGATGTTCTGCGTAAAGCCGCGCATATTGGTAGCAAGGGTCTGAAACTGATATTGCTCCGGTTTCACGATGTTAATGTCTTGATTGAATTTAGGATTCACCCAGTTATCCACACCGCCCATGTAATATATGAGACGGTCGGTTCCCAGTGAAGTGGCACCTGCCAGACGGTTGGCCCAGATAAAATCGCGGTGTATTTTGCGGTAATCCCGGAAATCGAAACCTGCGGTGATTAAATCGTGTTGCTGTTCTTTGATAAGCCGCCAGTATTCTCCCCACAGCTTGAAACGCGTTCCATTATAGAGATTCAGCCCCCGTTTGCGTGTATTGTCAAAAATAAACTCGAGTTTGGCACCGCCGTAGTTGTCGTATTGATTGCTTTTAGGCAAGCTGACATCGCCAATGGATGCAAAAACAGTGCGATCGTTACGATACATTAAGGATGCTTTTACAGCAGCTACTTCGCTAAACGGTATCTTCCAGCTATAGCGCGCGTCGTGGGTCTGTACTTTGGTAACACCCGATGCAGAATTTACTTTCAGAAACGATTGCCTGTGAAGGACGAGTTGCTTATCCACAAGGCGCGTACGGTTCTCCCAGCTCAACAGGTACTCATTATCGAGCGAGCCCGCTATCCGGAAACCGGCAACGATGCGTTTATCTTCAAACAAATCGCTCAGCCCTATCTTAACCAGCACGTTGAGGCCCGGATTGAGGTACACCGGACTGCTACCACCTGCAAAGCGCTGATAAGTTGTTCCAAGGAAAGAATTGTCGAGTTGGGTTACTACCTGATCTGTTTTGAAATTCGTATAATAATTTTGCTGTATCGGGAAACGGAGTTCATCGGAGCCGCGAACCGGCACATTCTGTGGATCATTGGTTGCCTGGCCATTTTGTGCCGGAGCCGTATGCATATCTTTCTGAGGGTCTTTCTTTGCGTCTTTACCGGTGATGGCATAATTCTCAAAATCAATGCCCTGCTGGCTTCTGGTGGTTGTGTCTGTTTTCTGAGGCAACGCTTTTTCCTCACGCACCGGGTTCAGAATTTTCATATTGTCGGGGTCCGCCATCATGCTTGCCGGTCCGGCCTTGAAATGCGTGGGATGCAATACCACCGGTGCCACCTGGTTGTATGGCACCACAGATTTCACAAGAAGTTTCTCTTTACGGTTCACGACCACAATTTCACCGTAACTATTGAACTTGCTATTGATGTGCTGCTCAACGATGTTGTGTTCGTAATTGGTAATGGGCTTGGAATTGTAGAAATAACGGTAATGCTCTATGGTATCCACAAATGAGATAGAACTGTCGAGCACGCCAATGTAGCGATTGTAAATTCCGTTCGCGTCTCCCAGAAACGAAATCACGCCTTTCCCGTATTCCTGCGGCTGGGTTTCATTTACCTGCGGCGTATTCGTTACCCTGTATAACAAGGTCGATTTGCTCACGTTGTTATAGAAAAACACATCGTTGTTGCGCGAAAATTTCAGGTACAGTTTATTGTCTTCATTCGATTTAATGGTATCGTGCATACGGTTCGATTCGAAAAGAATGCCCTTGGAATTATCCACAAACACGGGATTGTTATCGTCCCAGGAATCGTTGGTAATTTGTTCGACGCCTCCGGTGTTGAGTGTAAAAATAAAGATGTCAGACTGTCCTTTGCCTTTCTTCACAGCACTCATAACGATGCGTTTGCCATCGTGCGAAAAGGAATAGCTGTTTACTTTCTCAAAACCGGTAATGTTACGTTTGAATTTTTCCTTTGTCTCCGAGTCGTAGGTATGAAGTTTCAAAATATTCTTGCGTTCGTAGATCATCGATACCACGGTATTGTTCGGATGCCAGCCCAGCAACGGATAGCTGTTGTCTTCGATGCGCTCGAGTTTGGGATTCAGCTTAAGCAGGCGTTTCGATTTTTTTTCGCCGATGGTGTTAAGCCATACTTTGTACTGCCCGGCTTCACTGGTGGCGTATAACACCTTTTGTCCATCGGGACTTACTTTCAACTGGTAGTAGTGACGGGTTTTCTTTTGCTTGCGCAATACCGATTCGCCTGCCGGGTCGCGCCGCGTGGTATCTTTGTAATCAAAATAACGCTTGGCATACACGTTGGTAAAGTCGCTGGTCATGTTCTGAATAGAGGTGCCAAGCACATACAAAAACGCATTATTCGGATTGCGCGTCACTTTCGTCATATAAAGCAGGTTGGGAATAAGCGCCTCGCCATACGTTTCTGCAATATAGTACCACATCGCGTGGCCGGCAACAGTTGCCTCTTTTCCTGTCAGTTGGTTGAATTTATTGAAGCGGTCGTGTTTGATGGCGTCCATTAACTGATTATCGACATCTGAATTCCAGCCTTCAGACAGGTAGGCAATAAGGCCATTCTTGAACCAGTCGGGCAAGGTTAATAAGGTCGAGTTGCGAACGATGTCGCGCGTGCGTCCACCGTACATCATCTGATCGATCATCAGTTCGGCAAGCGCAGCCCGGATCTGCCGATCCATATCGGCATGCGAACCAGTAAAATACACGAAGATCTTGTCGCCAATGATGCGCGTAACGCCGCCGATATTGCCGGTCTCTTCGGCCGCCAGCCCAATGTTACTTTGTTTAAAATCGTTCTGATTGTTATACACGATCACATCGATCTTATCATCGAGTTGAAAATCGAGTCGTTTTTCCATTACCGGTAGCTGACGGTTTACCGACACCGACACATAGCGTGCAATGTCCTGGCCGCCTTCGTAGAGGTACACCCGGTAGCGATCGAAATCGAAATAGGTCCAGTTGAATGTTTGGTACTGGATGCGGTTTTTACCAAATTCCAATTGAGAACCATAATAAAATTGAGCCTGGGTGATTTTGACACAAACAACCAGTATGAATAAGTAAAGAAGCCGCTTCATCAACTAATGGGTAATAAGCCTTAAATTTAGCAAAAAATTGCATAGAAATCATCATGATACAGCTTCACTCTT
>DAIUED010000130.1:0-8781 GCA_036845295.1 Bacteroidota bacterium | reverse complement strand
TTGCCTTGTTGTTGAGGGATATGCCATTTAGTATCTCCGCAGGCATTGGCTTTATTGCCTTGTTTGGCGTAGCGGTGCTCAATGGCATCGTGCTGATCGGCACATTCAATCAACTGGAAAAAGATGGCGTTAGCGATATCATCGAACGGATAAAGCTCGGTACCAAAGAACGCTTGCGACCGGTATTGATGACAGCAACCGTAGCTTCTATGGGTTTCTTTCCAATGGCCCTGTCGCACGGAGCAGGCGCTGAAGTGCAAAAGCCTCTGGCTACCGTCGTGATCGGAGGACTGGCAACAGCCACCTTTCTAACGCTGTTTGTACTGCCGCTTCTTTATTATTTCTTTTCATCCAAATCCACCATGCGCATAAAACCAACTGCTGCTTTACTGCTTATAGCTTTCCTGTCTTTCCAGGATCTTCAAGCACAAAACACCAAACCTTTAAGCCCGGAAGAGGCTGTAGGGATAGCTGTCAAGAATAATCTCGGCGTACAATCCCAACAGCTCAATGTGCAATCGGCGCAGAGCCTCAGGAAGTCGGTGTTTGAATTGCCAAAGGCTGGCGTGAATGTCCAGTATGGTCAGTACAATAGCGTTAACCAGGACCTTGGATTTAATGTTTCACAGAGTATTCCCTTCCCGACATTTTACACGGCAAGAAGGGCGCTCTACAAGGCACAGCAGGCAGGAGCAGAACTTGAGCAGCAAGCCTCGGCCAATGAGGTCAAAACCCGGGTATTATCCCTGTATTACCTGATACAAAATCTTCAACAGAACAAACGGGAGCTGCAAAAGCTGGACAGTGCTTATACCGATTTTGTTAAGGCAGCGGAATTACGTTATAAAACAGGTGAAACCAATCTCCTGGAAAAAACGACAGCCGAAGCCAAACGTGGTCAGATCAGGTTGATGCTACAGCAGAACGAAACCGATATCATTTCCAATTACTCATTGATGAAAGCTGCGCTGAACCTCAAAGAAGATTTCAGTATCAGCGACGAGCGGGCGCTGGAGCCCCTCAATACGGCGGCAATTGTTGACACGGCCCTGGTAAACAACAATCCGTCATTGAAGGCACTCTATCAGCAAGTGGTTATTGCCGAAAAAAACAAAAAGCTCGAAGCCTCTCAAGTGTTACCGGACTTTTCAATTGGTTATTTTAACCAATCTTTAACCGGTGTGCAAACGATCAATGGGCAAGATATCTATTTTGATCGCACTAAGCGCTTCACAGGCATCAATGCCGGGATCACTATTCCGCTGACCTTTTTCAGCAATACCGCACGGGTAAAGTCACTGGGGTATCAACAAAAATCACTGATGAAAGAAGCTGACAATCAAAAACTGACCATGCAGGCTCAATTGCAAAGTGCTGTACAACAATACAACCAGGCTATGTTCCAGTTTAATTATTACAAGTCGACAGCCCTGCCAAACTCGGGCACCATCGTCAATACCGCAAAAACAGCTTTTAGTAGTGGGAATATCAGCTATATCGAGTATCTGCAAGCATTACAAACCTCTACCGAGATACAGCTTGGATTTTTACAAGCCGTGAACCAGGTGAACCAGTCTGTTCTTAACATCAATTATTTAATCAATAAGTCATAGCATAATCATGAAAAATACATTAATTATTATCGGATTCCTGGTCTTGGCGCTTCTGCTGCCGTCCTGCGGGAACAACACTGAAACTTCAGAAGAAAAGACAGAGGAAACAGACCATGAGCATGAAAACAGTAACACTGCGGAACTCAATGCCGAGCAGGTAAAATCAATTAAGCTTGAGTTAGGAAAGGTTGAAAAGAAACAATTGACCTCATCCCTGAAAGCGAACGGTATTCTTACCGTTCCAAATCAGAATAAAGCGACAATCACGGCACTGATGGGGGGCGTTATCAGATCCATCCTTGTGCAGACCGGCGAGAACGTATCGAAAGGGCAGGTAATCGCGACAATAGCCAATACATCGTTCATCAGCATGCAGGAGGATTTTTTGAGTACTTCCTCCAGACTGGCACTGGCAGAAACCGAATACAAGCGTCAGCAGGAATTGCAAGCTGGGAATGCAAGTTCTCTGAAAAGTTTGCAGAGTTCGGAGGCTGAGTTAAAAGCGCTGAAAGCCCGGAAAGCCGGTTTGCAAAAGCAGCTTGAACTTATCGGTGTAAATGCGAACGCTTTGACCAGTGAGAACATTCAATCGGTGATTAACATTACCAGCCCCATTGCAGGCGCTATCAGTAATGTATCTGCCAATATCGGAACGTTTGTGGATGCCAACAATACCATTGCCGGCGTTATTGACAACAGCCAGCTTCACCTGGATCTTTTTGTCTATGAAAAAGACCTGGGAAAACTGAAAGAAGGTCAGACGATCCATTTTACACTGACCAATAACGCCGGCAGAGAATACGATGCTAAGATCTATGCTATCAGCAACACGTTTGAGCAAAATACAAAGGCTGTAGCGGTGCATGCCGTGGTAGAAGGAGACAAGTCGGGCCTGATCGATGGGATGAGCATTACGGCAATTGTAAGTCTTGAGAATGCCACAGTGGATGCTGTGCCTACCGAGGCCATTGTCAATTACCAGGGACAGGATTATATTTTTGTGGTTACGGATGCTCATACGGAAAAAGAACATCATAGCGCAGGAGACGGAGAAGAACATGACGAGCACGGCCACAAACACCAGGAACAGGGAAAACCTGCTGAGGGAGGATTAACGTTCGAGCGGATTCCTATCCGGAAGGGAACGACAGACGTAGGTTACAGCGAGATTACTCTTTTAAAAGACGTTCCTGCCGATGTTAAGATAGCAACTCACGGTGCGTTTTTTATTCTCGCAAAGATGACGAACTCCGGAGAACATGAACACTAAGATATGGGCGGGAACCGGGCGACTTTTGGGTTAGTAAAGTTGTTTTTTTTCAAGCCCGGTTTCACGCCCGCCATCTTAGCAGTTAATGCGAGATAACAAACCTAAGCACTGATTAGGTTTACAAATAATAAAAATGAAGTTCTATTACAAACGATGATGATCATGGGCGGAACCGGGTGACTATTTAGGTTTGAAAAGGTGTTTTTTCTCGCCTGGTTTCTCGCCCGCCATCTTTAAAAGTGAGGTCTATGAAATTTTACACGCATATGCCAAAAGGTCTAAAGCAATATTACATGCAGGAACTCGGTTTTTACCAGAGAGCCTTTAATTTCAGAGATTATCCCTTGGCCTGGAAGCACCTGGAACATGCTCATATTCTTGGACAGTCATATCCACTAGAACATACAAAAGTACATTGGCTCATGTTGAAATTCGGACTCAGAATTAAGAGTTATAAAGAAGTAGTCGGACAGATTCCCCGGCTGGTTTTTGGAGGCATAAAATCCTTCATAGGAAAAATCCCGGTAGGTAATACCGGTGGATCCGATATATCAGCTCTAACGCCGATGAAAATACCACCTTCACTTAAAAAGATTTTAGATTTATATCAATAAACCCGATTTGTTGCAATTCACCCAATTATACGTTACTACCCATGAATATAAAACAAGTTAACCCAATTTTAAACGGACTGATGTTCGCTTTCATGGTTTCAACCATGAAAGGCCAGGTTTTCAACCATTACTATGGAAACATCCATGCACATTCGTCATATTCCGATGGCAATCAGGATAGTCAGACTTCCATGATGACAACTCCCTTACAGGATTTTAACTATGCCAGGCAATCTCAGCATATTGACTTCTATGGGATCAGTGATCACAATCATGCGCAGGCAGGCATGACATCGCCAGGACTCTACCGGCAAGGACTGCTTCAGGCCGATTCTGCAAACGTGGACGGAAGCTTTGTAGCCATGTATGGTATGGAATGGGGCGTAATTTCGGGTGGAGGCCATGTTCTTGTATATGGCTATGATTCTCTGATAGGCTGGGAAGCAAATAATTATAACGTTTATGTTGCCAAAAGCGATTATGCTTCGCTATGGAAGAAGATCAATTCAAAAAATGGCTCCTTTGCATACCTGGCTCATCCATCCACCGGAGATTACGATAACCTGTTGGCCACTTCGCTCAATCAGGCTGCGGACAACGCAATTGTTGGCCTGGCCGCCCGGAGCGGGCCCGCAAATTCAACCAATACAAGCTATTCCAATCCTTCCGGCTCGAACAATATCAGTGACTATAATAATGCGTTGAGACAAGGTTACCATCTGGGTGTAGGCCTGGATCATGACACGCATAATTCCGTTTTTGGGCGACAGTCTGCAGGAAGGCTCGTTGTGCTTGCAAGCTCCCTTACCCGCGCCAATATTATGGACGGTTTAAAACGCATGCGATTTTATAGCTCTGATGATTGGAACATCAAAGTCAATTTTACCATCAATATGCAGCCAATAGGGTCGATTTATACGCAGGCAGGAAGTCCAACGCTTTCGGTTAGCATAACGGATCCCGACGGAGAAGCTACTTCTTCCATTACCGTCTACTATGGAATACCCGGCAGTGGTATTTCTCCTGCCGTACTCACGTCAAATGCAAACAGTAATACGCTTAGCTACACCCATAACATCGCTAATAATGGAAGTTATTACTATTATATCCGCGTCGTTCAGCAGGATGGAAATACAGTATGGACTTCTCCAATATGGTATAAACGTGACGACGCGGTAATCGGGAACGCACCAAAAGCAGATTTTTCAGTATCGGATGACTTTATCTGCCCTGGAGAACAATTAACATTAGTGGATAATTCATGGAACAGTCCGACATCCTGGGCCTGGTCTATGCCGGGCGGAAATCCGTCAGGCTCCACCCTGCAAAATGCAACGGTTTCCTATACAGCGCCCGGCAGCTATACCGTGAGCCTGGTTTCTACCAATGCCTCCGGAGCGAGTACATCGGTTAGTCGTACCGTTGTGGTTGGTCCGGTTGCGACGCCATCGATCGCGGTTAACGGGAGCACACTTACCTCAAGTTCACCGGTCAACAACCAATGGTATTACAATAATTCGATCGTTTCCGGAGCGACAGGACAAAATTACGTGGCGGCACAGGCAGGCATCTATTACGTGAAAGTGGGAAAAAGTCCCTGCGCCTCAAGTTCGGCAACTGTGAGCATTACCAGCGTTGGTCTTTTGGAAAACTCTCCTGCTACGACCTTAAGTGTTTTCCCAAATCCTACAAATGGCCCTTTAACTATTGATCTGAGCGCTTTTAAAGGACAACAACTTCAAATAGACGTGATGACTATCCACGGGCAAATTCTTGAAAGCAAGCAGCTTATTGCCTGTATACCGGCCTGCACGGAAAATTTGGATTTAAGCGCTTACGAAAAAGGAGTATACATCATCAGAATTAAATCACAAGCCGAGTCCATTATGAAAAAAATAATTTTCAGGTAAGATAATCTGGCATACGAATTTGAATACTAATACGACACGATACAGGGAAAAAAGTAGGTGCGTACTAGCTGTTTCCCTGATGCCTTAATATTAAACACTATAACTGAAACTGTCATGCTATTAAACAAACGAATTTCCATCCGTTATTTTTTCGGTCAGATCAAATACCAGGTATTGCTGATTGTCAGCTTTGCCGCTTTTGTCGGCTTTATAGACACGCATCCTTGGCTGAAAAACATTTCCCTACCGCTACCGGTTACGGCTATTCTCGGTACAGCTGTTTCTTTGCTTTTGGCGTTCCGAACTTCACAATCCTATGACCGGTGGTGGGAAGCGCGTAAAGTTTGGGGAGCCATTGTAAATGATTCGCGAAGCATCATCCGCCAGATGATCCAGTTTCTTCCCGAAGGAAATGAGGAGGAGATCAAGATGTTTGCCGAAAGGCAGATCATGTGGGTGTTTGCGCTCGGCGAATCGTTGAGAAGGCAGCCGTTCAACGATCGGCTAAAAACATACCTTAATGAAAACAAGATTGAGGCGACGAATGTACCAAATGCAATCATCGATGGGCATTCTGTTCAAGTCAAACGATTGCATAAAGACAACCAGCTCACCGATTTTCAGGTCATGCAACTCAATACACTCCTTTCCAGCTTGTGCAACAGCATGGGAATGTGCGAACGGATCAAGAACACGGTGTTCCCCAGAGCTTACAGTTTGCTACTGCATACGCTTATCTACGTGTTCGCCCTCCTGTTACCTTTTGGCCTGGAAGACTCTGACGGTTCTAAGATCATTATCGAGATCGGTCTTACGGTGCTGATTCCCGTGATTTTTATCAGCATCGAGAAGACTGCCATTCTTATGCAAGACCCATTTGAAAACACGCCGGTTGATATTCCGGTAACGGCTCTAGGAAAAACAATAGAAATCAATATCAGACAAATGACAGGAGAGGCAATCACTGTGGAAAAGCCAGACGATAAACTTTATTACCAGATGTAAAGACAAGCAAACAGACAAATTCTGTCGAAAATTTCATTTACGAAACATTGATTAAACTGTGACTAAAAACCAAATGTTATGATAAATAAAGATCCCCAACATCAGCACACCTATGACGCACAAGGCAAAATGACCTGCTGCACACTGGAAGAAAAGATCGATGCGAAAACCGGAAAACCGCATGTGCATTCGGAAAATGATGGCCATGATCACGACCACTCCCACGAAGGCGGAGAGGAGAGCCCCTGGAAAACATATACCCCGGTTATCCTCAGCTTCATTTTGCTGATGACAGGTATTAGTTTCGAAAATTGGATCAAGCCCTCATTTTTTACAGATTACGTGAGGATGGGCTGGTATATTGCCGCTTATCTTCCGGTTGGTCTGCCGGTAATGATCGATGCAGTAAAGGTAATTGCCAAAGGTGAGGTTTTCACTGAGTTTCTGTTGATGACAATTGCCACCGTGGGAGCCTTCTTTATTAAGGAATATCCGGAAGGAGTAGCTGTTATGCTATTCTACGCAGTCGGTGAACTCTTCCAATCTGCTGCTGTCAACCGTGCAAAAAGGAGCATCAAGGCATTGCTGGACATCCGCCCGGATAAGGCAAACGTGATACGCAACGGCGCAGTAACCGAAGTAGCGCCGGAAACCGTTGAAGTCGGAGAGATTATCCAGGTGAAAGCCGGAGAAAAAATAGCCTTGGATGGGACGATGCAATCCGCAGGCAGCTCATTTAATACCGCGGCGCTCACGGGCGAAAGTAAGCCCAGCTCCATCAAAGAAGGTGAACTCGTGCTGGCCGGGATGATCAACCTGGACAAAGTCGTTGAAATCAAGGTAACCAAAGTCTTTGCAGAAAGCTCTTTGGCACGTATCCTCGATATGGTGCAAAATGCCGGATCCCGCAAGGCACAGACGGAATTATTCATACGAAAGTTTTCCAAAATATATACGCCGATAGTCGTATTATTAGCGGTTATGCTTGCCTTCCTTCCTTACTTTTTTGTGAAGGAGTATGTCTTTTCCGAATGGCTGTACCGGGCGCTGATCTTCCTGGTGATCTCTTGTCCATGCGCTCTGGTTATTTCGATCCCACTGGGCTATTTCGGAGGTATCGGCGCGGCCTCGCGCAACGGCATACTCTTTAAAGGCTCCAATTACCTGGATCTTATGAGTAAAGTCACGGCCATTGTTATGGATAAAACCGGCACTTTGACGAAAGGAGTGTTTAAAGTTCAGGAAGTGAATGCAGTGGGACAAAACAAGGAGGACTTCGTCAAGGCAATTGCGGCTGTAGAATCTCATTCCAACCATCCGATTGCCCGGGCAATCGTTGAGTATTCAGGGATCAAAGACTTTGGAACAGACGTGTCGGCTACAGAAGAGATCTCAGGCCACGGTCTGAAGGCCAGTTACCAGGGAAAAGACATTCTGGCCGGTAACACCAAGCTGCTCAAAAAATTCAACATTGCGTATCCCACAGAAGTCGATGCCATCTCTGATACGATTGTCGTTGCAGCTATTAATGGCACGTATGCAGGCTACATCACGATCGCTGATGAATTGAAGGAAGACGCTAAACAAGCGGTCGATCAAATGGGGGGCACCGTTAACAAAATAGTCATGCTATCCGGAGATAAACAAAGTGTCGTAGACAAGGTCGCCAAAAAATTGGGCATAAGTAATGCTTTTGGAAATCTTCTGCCAGAACATAAGGTCCAGAAAGTCGAAGAAATTAAGAAAGATTCTTCACAGATTGTTGCTTTTGTAGGCGACGGTATAAATGATGCACCTGTTCTCGCTTTAAGTGATGTCGGTATTGCGATGGGTGGTTTGGGCAGCGATGCCGCCATCGAAACGGCTGACGTGGTTATCCAGACCGATCAGCCCTACAAAATTGTGACAGCCATCAGGATCAGCCAGGTGACGAAAAGAATTGTATGGCAGAATATTTCTCTGGCATTTGGAGTAAAAGTTATTGTGCTTGCGCTTGGAGCCGGTGGATTAGCAACCATGTGGGAAGCGGTGTTTGCCGATGTTGGCGTGGCGCTGCTCGCGATCCTGAACGCCGTTAGGATCCAGAAAATGAAGTTCTGATAAATCATCACGTTTTAGCCAGATGAAAACAAGTCCTGCAAAATCAAAAACCACAATCGCTATAGCCTGTTCATTCAGTAGTATCGCTGTTTTTTCAGGTTACATGGCCTTAGGTAGTGTTCCGGCACTCATCTTTACCTTCGGCTATCTGGGTGGCTTTTTCATTTGGTTGTTTTCTTTCTCGCGGGTGCCACTAAGGAACATCATCCTGCCCTATAGCATCACACTTTGCTTTTTTATTGTGCACAAGATCGAAGAGCGTCAAATGG
>DAIUED010000129.1:0-8806 GCA_036845295.1 Bacteroidota bacterium | reverse complement strand
AGTTTCTGTGCAGGGTCTAACACCTCCGTACTGACGGCCCCGGCAGGTTATTCTACCTATCAATGGACTGGCCCGTCAGGCCCTGTGAGCGTAGCGAACGGTGGTAACACAGGTACGGCTACTATTTCGCCGGTATCAGCCGGTCAGGTATTTACTTGCGCCGTAACAGCTCCTAACGGCTGTTCGAGCGTATTTACAACGACTATTGCGATTACAACCGTTTCTATCACAGGTGTGGGTTCTACGCCTTCATGCCAAAACGGCGGTAGCGGAACAGCGTTTGTAAATGCCACCGGAAGTAGCATGGGTTATTCGTATCAATGGTACGATTCGGGAGGGGCGACTGTAGGCAGCACCCAAACAGCCACAGGGCTTTCGCCGGGAACTTATTCCGTTACGGTATCTTCACCTATGTGTGGATCAGCAACAACTACGGTCGCGGTCGGCGTTTCACCTCCGCTCTATTATACGCTCTCGGCCAACTACTGCGGTACAGTAGCCTGGATCACTAAAAACGGTGGCTCGAATTACAAATGGTACACGGCCAGCCCGCTAGCCCTTATTCCCGGCGCTAACACGCCTACCTTAACGGTCAACAGCCCGGTAAACGGCGCGCAATATTATTTGTCGTACACCACGGCAAGTGGTTGTAAAGATTCGATCAAATACACCCTGTCGCAAATACCCGGCGGCAGCATCTATGTAAGTAACATCAAGAGCATTTGTCCTGGAAACAGCAACTCTTATGCGGTGGTGAATCTCCAAACATCAGCACCGCCAATGTACAGCTATACAGTAACTGGCCCTGGAGGTTACAACTCTGTGCTCAGCAACACCACAACATTGAAGGATAGTGTGACAAACCTTTCGATTGGCACTTATACAGCCAACGTATTCGACGGGCAATGTTTATACAACACAACGTTCACGGTTACTCCGTTTACGTTCTCATACACCTTAACGCCAACTTCACCAACGATTTGTATTAACACCAATACAACCTTAGCAGTTAATTTCGGCAACATAACGCCACAAACCTGCGGTCTTTCTACTACCGGAGGTTGCACGGCGCCGAACCAGGTAACCATTGGTACCGGAACATCGGCAAACAGTACAACAAGTTACCCGGCTATTTATGGTAACTGGTACCGGAACACACGCCACCAGATCCTCTACCGCGCGTCTGAGTTACTAGCAGCTGGTATTCAGCCGGGTAAGATTTCGAGCATTTCGTGGAATGTCACCCAGATCAACGGTACGTCCACCTACCCGAACTTTAGCATCAAAATGAAATGTACCTCTGCCAATGACCTTAGTGGTACAGCATTCGATCAGGTAGGCCTTACACAAGTATATTCTGCACCAAGCATTAACATCACCGTAGGTTGGAACACGTATAATTTCCCAACTCCTTATGAGTGGGATGGTGTATCAAACTTGTTGATCGATGTATGTAACTCTCAAACGGCAAGCTATACTCAAAACTCATTCTCGCCTTATACCGTGACGCCATTTATCTCAGTGCGCTGGTATAATTCTGATGGTACAGTGGCTTGCCCGATTGCAAGCGGAAACAGTTATGCGCCGAATAACACTTACAGGCCGAACATCCGTTTCGAAAACTGCGGCGGTCAAAACCCTTCGTTGTTTACTTACAGCTGGACACCGACTACCAACCTGAATCCAACAAACACTTATACAACTGTTGCGAACCCAACTGTAACAACAAACTATACCGTAACAGTAAACCCTGTTGGTCAAACCAACTGTGCACAATCACAAACTGCAACCGTAGTCGTAATTAACCCGTTAACGCCAACCATTACGCCGGTAGGCCCGTATTGTACGAATGCTGGTCCGGTTACCATGACGGTAAATCCTGCCGGTGGGGCCTGGTCGGGTATGGGCATTACAGCTGCCGGTGTATTGACGCCAGCGTCAGCAGCCATTGGTGCGAATACATATACGTACATGGTTGGAGCGGGAACCTGCTCGGCTGTAGGAACAACAACAGTATCTGTTGAGCAGTATATTCCTTCTACAATTACCAGCACACTGGCGCCTCAGTGTAACACCAACCCTGCACTCCTGTTGCCAACAACGGCAAGTCCTACAGGAACCTGGACGGGAACAGGCGTTTCGGGTGCTAATTTCGATCCAGCCATTGCGGGTGTAGGCACGCATACACTCACCTACAGCACGCAATCGAGCCCTACAGCAACTTTGTGTCCGTCTAGCAGTACCATTACTGTAGATGTTAGTTCTATCACGCAGCCAACGATTACACCGGCAGGCCCTTATTGCGATAACTTTGCCACACAAACGATGACGGTGACACCAACCGGCGGTGTTTGGGGAATGTCTTCAACCGGTACGTCGATTAGCGCTACCGGTGACTTCAGCCCATCGTCAAGTATCGTTGGCCCGAATGTAATCACCTATACGTTGGTAAACGGTCCATGTACAGCGATAGCTACGGAGACAGTGACTGTAACCCATTATGTAGATCCGGCAACAACAGGCACAGGACCTTTCTGTATCTACGAGCCTGTGGTAGATTTGAATCCACTAGCGACTAATGCCGGCGGAACCTGGACTGGAACAGGTGTGAGCGGAACCAATTTCGATCCGGCAGTAGCTGGTGCGGGAACCCATGTGCTGACTTACAGCACGAACCCGGTACCTTACATCGCCAATTTGTGTTCTGCCACCAGTTCGATCACTATTGTGGTAAATCCTCAGCCGGTAGTAACGCTTAACACGAACGATCCGGATGGTTGTAATTATCCGTTTGTTACATCGTTCTATCCTAGCAATGTCAATACCGGAACCATGGTTTGGAATTTTGGCGACAATAGCAATACCGAAACTGGATTTGCGCCTTCGCATACGTATTCTACGCCAGGAACTTACAGCGTAAGCATTACTTATACCGATAACGTGGGCTGTACAACTACTGCTACCTTAAACACCGCCATTACAGTATATGCTGTGCCGGATGCAGGTTTCAATCCGACGCCGGATGTAACAACGGTGGTAGATGGTGAAGTGACCTTCGACAACCAGACATCAGACCTGAATAACAACACTTACACATGGGATTTTGCTGGCCTCGGTGGAAGTTCGGATGTGAGCCCCGTGTTCCTCTTCACAAATTCTGGCGAATATTTTGTGACATTGGTGGCAGTGAGCCCGCACGGATGCCAGGATACAGCAGTGAAAAAGGTGACAGTGAATCCGGATGTGGTACTGTATGTGCCAAATGCCTTTACACCTAATGGCGATGGGTTGAATGACGAGTTCCAGATCTTCCTGCCTCCAACAGGCGTTGACTATTCAACATTCAGCTTATTGGTATATGATCGTTGGGGCGAATTGATCTATAAATCGAATGATGTTACCAAATTCTGGAATGGTGCTAAAAACAATTCCGGTGATATCGTGAAACAAGATACTTATGTGTATAAAATCACATTTAAGGACGACAAAAAGAAGTTTTACGAAAAAGTAGGCTATGTGATCCTGCTGAGCGGTAAATAAAAAGCAAATAAATAATCCGAAAGCCTCCGACAAATGTCGGGGGCTTTTTTTATTTTTAAAGAAAAAATCATGGCAGATCAGGCGGCGTTTATTCAAAGCATTAGTACTGGTTATCAAACGGCAGGAGACCACATTGTATTAGGAGCTGCGCTACTCGATGGCGCTCCGCAGCAAGCGGCTCAAGTGAAGCTCCCACTCAAAACCCTTAACCGCCACGGACTTATTGCGGGCGCTACAGGTACGGGAAAAACAGTGACCTTGCAGGTTATTGCTGAAAACATGTGCGCCAAAGGGATACCGGTGTTGCTCATGGACCTGAAAGGCGATTTAAGCGGCCTGGCTCAGCCAGGAACCAGCAACGCTAAAATTGAAGAGCGCCATGCCGCTATCGGCATTCCCTTTGCCCCGGCGCAAACCACGGTCGAATTGCTTACACTTTCAAAAGCGCATGGCGCCAAACTGCGCGCTACTGTGAGCGAGTTCGGGCCAGTGTTGTTTTCCAAGATTTTGAATTTGAATGCGACCCAAAGCGGCATTGTCGCTATTCTTTTTAAATATGCTGACGATCAGAAGCTACCCTTACTCGACCTTAAAGACTTTAAAAGTCTCTTGCAATTTGCTACCAATGAAGGAAAAGAGGAGGTAAAGAAAAATTACGGCAACATATCTACGGCATCAGCCGGGACTATTTTGCGAGCGGTGATCGAATTGGAATCGCAGGGAGCAGAACAATTTTTTGGCGAGCGCTCATTCGATGTCAACGACCTCACGAGGCTTGATAGCAACGGAAAAGGTATTGCATCGATCATCCGGTTAGTCGATATCCAGGACAAGCCTAAATTGTTTTCCACGTTCATGCTTTGCCTGTTGGCCGAGATTTACGCGACCTTTCCGGAAGCAGGCGATTTGGATAAACCAAAACTTTGCATCTTTATCGACGAAGCACACCTGATCTTTAACGAGGCATCGGACGCCCTGTTGGATCAAATAGAATCGATTATCAAACTCATTCGCAGCAAGGGTGTAGGTGTTTATTTCTGCACCCAGAATCCTTACGATGTGCCCGAAGCGGTGCTTGCCCAGCTGGGACTTAAAGTGCAGCATGCTTTGCGGGCCTTTACCGAAAAAGATCGCAAAGCCATAAAAAAAACGGCCGAAAATTACCCGATATCCGATTTTTATAAAACTGCTGATGTGCTCACCAGTCTTGGGATAGGCCAGGCTCTGGTAACGGCGCTTAATGAAAAAGGTGTTCCGACTCCGCTGGCGGCAGTGCATTTGCGGGCACCAGCCAGCAGACTGGGAGTGTTAACATCCGAGGAAAGCGAGCAACTCGTGAACAAGAGTTTCCTGGCATCAAAATATAATGAGGTAATCGACCGAGAAAGTGCTTTCGAGATTTTACAAAAAAAATTGCAGGCGGCTCACGATGCCGGGCAACAGCAGGACGTTCAGACAGAGGTTACAAAGCCTGAACGGAAAAACGCGAAACCGGAAAAAAGCACCATTGAAAAGATCAGTGAAAACACGATGGTACGGCAAATGGGTCGTTCGGTGGTAAAAGAAGTAGCGAGAGGTCTCCTCGGCGTGCTTGGACTTGGAGGAAAGAAAAAGGGCGGCTGGTTTTGATACTTTGTAAACACGCAATACAGAAAGGTTATGGAATTTGTGGACTATTATAAAATTCTGGAACTGAATAAAACGGCGAGTGCCGATGACGTAAAAAAGGCCTACCGCAAGTTGGCCAGGAAGTACCATCCTGACCTGAACCCAAACGATGAAGCTGCCAAGAAAAAATTCCAGCAAATCAACGAGGCCAACGAGGTATTGAGCGATCCGGAAAAGCGCAAAAAATACGACCAATATGGCGAAAACTGGAAGCACAGCGAGGCTTACGAACAAGCCAGACAGCAGCAGCAGAGCCGCCAGCAACATCAGCAAGGGGCTCAATCGAGGACAGAGTCGTTTTCCGACGAGGATTTTTCCGAATATTTTGAGTCGATGTTTGGCGGGGGCAATGGTCGTAGCCGCCAAACCAGATACCGCGGTCAGGATTATAACTACGAACTGCATCTCAATCTGACGGACGTTTATACCAGCCACCAGCAAACCCTTTCGGTGAATAATAAAAACATCCGTTTAACCATTCCTGCAGGCGTAGAACACGGGCAAACGATTAAGATCAAAGGCCATGGCGGCGAAGGCGCTAACGGAGGACCTAACGGCGATTTGTACATCACCTTTGCCGTTACCAATAATACGGCATTTAAACGGAATGGACACGACCTGTCCGGTTCGATCGAGCTTGATTTATACACAGCGATACTGGGCGGCGACATCACCATTGATACCCTGAACGGTAAGGTAAAATTGAAAGTGGCCCCCGAAACGCAAAACCAAACCAAAGTAAAACTGAAAGGAAAAGGTTTGCCGGTGTATAAGCAAGAAGGCGTTTTTGGCGACCTTTACATTACCTATACCGTGAAAATACCAACGAACCTGAACGACCGTGAAAAGGCCTTGTTTACCGAACTTTCTAAACTGCGTCAACATGGAAACTAAGCTCATTGCACTCGAAGATTGTTGTACGGTTTACAACATCGAATTCACCTTCCTTGAATCGCTGAGCGATTTTGGCCTTATCGACATTGTCGTAGCAGATAATGGCCGGTTTTTGGAGGAAGATCGGCTGGATGAGCTGGAACGCATGATACGCTTACATCATGAGCTTGGAATCAACATGCAAGGCATTGATGCCATCTCGCATCTGCTAAAACGCATCGCGTATTTGCAGGATGAGATCATCCAGTTAAAGAACCGCTTATAATATTATCAACTCCCGGTACCGCATGTCAGACCAAAACAGCATTCAGGAAATTTTTTTCAGGTTTCTATCCCAGTACCGTTTCGATGAGCGCAACCTGGATTATTCGGTAATCCCAAAACACATCGAAGCACTGCAAACCCTGGCAGGTATCAGCAATTCGGGCATCAGCGTGTTTGACCTCAATAAAAAGGAAATTGTTTTTTTTTCCGCTGATTACGGCAAACTCCTCGGTTACGTACCTTCTGATTTCCAGGAGTTGAACTATCAGTTTTTCGAAAGCAAGATACATCCCGAAGAACGGTTGAAACTGGCGGTGAATGGCATTTCCATGCTGAAAATGTTCAATGCGTTTTCAAGCAACGAGAAACTGAATCATAAAGCTATTTACGAATACCGCATGCTGAATGCCGAGGGCAAATACATACGCCTGGTAGAACAATATCAAATTCTGGAATTAGATACAACAGGCCAGATATGGCTGATGTTGAGCATCGTGGATATATCGCCAAACCAGGAAACCGATAGTACAGTAAAGTGCCAGCTTCTGAATTTCAGAACCGGGAATTTTATACCCGTAGAAATGGCTCGCACGGCGGAGCTTGAATTGACAAGGCGCGAACTTGAGATTCTTCGACTCGTGAAGCAGGGCTTTATCTCTAAAGAAATATCTGACAAACTCTCTATCAGTGTGCATACGGTAAACACGCACCGCCAGCGCTTCCTTGAAAAACTCGGAGCCAACAATTCGTTTGAAGCGGTCACCTTTGCGTCGAAGTTTGGCCTTCTGGACTAGGATATACTGATAAATCAGTATTGTATCGGGTCGCGCTTAGTCCCACCTTTGGCGCCAAGTTCGACCACATGAAATCTTATCTATTTTTACTTGTTTTTTATTTGTGCGCAGTTTCTGGCTTCGCCCAACCACTTCAAACACTCAAAGGAACGGTTACCGACAAAGCCTCGCAGGCACCGATACCTTACGCTACTGTCGTGCTTCCGGGCACCTCGCCCCTGCTGGGAACCACCACCGATAGCCTTGGCCGCTTTTCAATAGGCAACATTGCCGTAGGCCGGTACGATGTGAAGGTAAGTTCCATGGGATACGAGGATGCGTTGATACACGAAGTGGTATTGATTTCGGCCAGGCAAACCGAATTGACCGTGATGCTGGAGGAAACAACGCAGAACCTATCGGAGATCACCGTAAATGCGGACCTCAATAAACGAGAAGCCCTGAACAGCATGGCGACTGTAAGTGCCAGAATGTTGAGTGTGGAAGAGGCCCAGCGGTATGCCGGTGGCTTCGACGATCCGGCGCGTTTGGCATCGGCTTTTGCCGGCGTGGCATCCAATTCCGGTATCAACGGTATTATTGTGCGCGGGAATGCACCCAAATACCTTCAATGGAAAATGGAGGGTGTGGAAATACCCAATCCCAATCATTTTGGCGACCTGAAAGCATTCGGTGGAGGTATTCTCACGGGTCTAAGTAGTCAGATGCTGGCCAACTCCGATTTTTTCAGTGGCGCATTCCCTGCCGAATATAACAATGCGTTATCAGGAGTATTTGATATTTCGATGCGAAAAGGAAACACTGAAAAGCGCGAACGCACATTTCAAATCGGATTGATCGGTATTGACGTCGCGCAGGAAGGGCCATTCAGGAAAGGTGGGCAGGCTTCCTACCTGTTCAATTACCGTAATTCGACGCTGGCGCTCCTCGAGCCGCTACTTCCGGAAAACGCTGAAAAGATCAAGTACCAGGATTTGGCATTTAAGCTACATTTCCCTACACAAAAAGCCGGAGTGTTTTCGGTTTGGGGTCTTGGTTTGGCCGACGGAGCAAGTGCCAAGCCAAAAACCGACAGCTTGCAATGGTTCTATACCGACAGCTGGCAGAAAAATGACATTCGCCAGCAAACGGGTTCGCTTGGATTCAGCCATTTGCTTTTTACCAATGCCAGCACTTATATTAAGACCACCTTGGCGGCAACAGGCAACCTCACCAACTGGAAAGCACAAACGCTCAATAGCAGCCTCGAGCTCATGCCTTACAGCCAGATCTCTTACAACAACTGGAACTATATTCTGTCATCTTTCGTCAACAAAAAATTCGGTGCCAGGCATACCAACCGGTCGGGTGTTTTGGTAACAAACATGCGCTATTCGATGTTGCTTAATAAAGCCTTTACCGAAGGAGCTACACCTACGGAACTGGTGAACTCGTCGGGACAAAGTACACTACTTTCGGCTTATAGCAGTTCATCGTTCAGGCTCGGGCACAACATGATCGTTAACGCCGGTGTCAATACCCAATATTTTACCCTGAACGGACATTATACCATCGAACCAAGGCTTGGCTTGCGTCTGGGGCTCGGCCGCAGGCAGTCGTTGGGATTGGCGTATGGGCTGCATAGCCGTTTAGAGAACCTGAATTAT
>DAIUED010000128.1:0-8906 GCA_036845295.1 Bacteroidota bacterium | reverse complement strand
GGGCTACTACGCCATGGAAGGCTAAAGCCTGCGAAGGCATTGGTACTCGTGGTTGCAAATGTGCTTTTGGTGTACAGCCATTACTTCGGATTTTTTGTCTGGTTCCTGCAGGGCGTTTTGGTATTGCTGAATCTCCGGCGTGACCGAATTTTTATCACGTTTGCCGGCATAACGGCCTGCGCCCTGCTGTTGTATATTCCGCAGATTCTCACCTTGTACGAGCGTTTTGCCGACTCTGCCACGCATGGCACTTGGTTAAAGCCGCCGATTGGGATCGAGAGCTTGTATAACATGATCTGGTCATTCAGCAATGCCCCGGTGTGTGCGGTGCTAGGTCTCGCTTTGCTGCTTGCCATGTTGGTAAAATACGCCAGGTGGCGGCCAAGCGGACAAGGAAACAGAATGGCTCTCTATACAGCGGTTTGGTTTCTGTTGCCTTTATTGCTGATGTTTGGTTTATCGTATTGGGTGCCTATGTTTCTCGACCGTTACCTGATTTTCATTACACCGGCCTACTACCTGTTGCTGGCCTATGCGCTGGCATTCCTGTTTCCTGGCCGGCGGCTGTTTTACGGCTCCGGTGCCGTGCTTGTCATTTGTTTCATGGTATGCTGTTCATGGAATCCATCCAAGAAAAGAGCAGTGCGCGAAACGGTAAAGTATATTCAGTCTCACCAGGATACACAAACACTGGTGTTGGCTTGTCCGCCCGAATTCATGACCACCTTTGTGTATTATTACCATCAGGATTATTTCAGGCAGATAGCACCGGGAAGCGAATACGGTTTGTTGAGCGATCTTCTGGCCAAAGACCGGGTGTTGTTTATCGAACGGCTGAGTCCGGAACTGCTGGATATGGCCAGCCACTACCGGCAGATCATTTACCTTGATGCCGGCGCAGATTTTGCCTTTCCTGATAACCAGATCAAAAACGAGTTGTTGCAACGCTACAGGTTACGAGAAGAACATCAGGAGCCCGAGTTTTTCCACATGTACGTATTGGAAAATACGACAGCAGCACACTAGCGGGCGATAAATTACCCGGTGTTACTGGAACTCTTTTTTGGAAAGGCTGTCGCGAAACTCCCTGATCTGCTTGTTCACCGCATTGAAATAGCGTTGGCGTTCCACGATGCCCGCCCCGCTTAGCAGAGACGCCTTTGACTGGATGTTTCGGATCCAGTCGAGGTTTTCGTTGCAGAAATCGCTTTGGGTTGTGGTCATGAAGTTGATGGCATTGAACTGTTGTAAAGAGATCTGGCGTTGATCGAGTTCGGCGAGCAGGTTAGCCGTATTGATGTTCACGTCTATTTTATAAAACAAAAAAGGTACGTGTAGCTTTTCTTTGAAATCAAAGGCTTTGTTATTTTCTTCTGCCATCAGGCGTATGCGTACCATCATCTCCGAAAGCTCATCTACCACTGCATTCACCTCGTCAGGGCTTGTGAAATCGCCCGTTTCGATACAAAAACTAAGTTGTGAAAGAATGCTTTGGATGGATTGCGGCGTCCATATTTCGAGGCTGGGAACACGGCAATAGTTTTCGTAAGCCTTGCGGGCGTGGCTTGTAATACCTGCATCGATGGCCGTTTCACCAAAACTACGCCTGGTATAATAAGGGTTATTGAGCAGGTATTTTCCCCAATAGAATAGACGAAAATTGAGAAGTTTTGGGTAGTTATAGCAATGATATACCGGCACTTCAGGCGCTACGTGATAAAGGCAGGCATTTTTGGCAGAGGCCATGTCGTGTAGCAAACCAGAGATGACCTGGAAAAAATGTTTTGAATCAACCTGTTTGCTTTTAAAAGGAACATAGCCAAAAACGATATTGGAGTGTTGGCTCGACTGGGCCGGCATCAGTGTAATACCATAGGTTTTGGAAAGCGCGCATACTTCGCTGTAGGTAAAAGGCGTTTTTCCATTGATACGCCTGCTGGCGGCGTCTTTATTGATCTTGAGTGTTTTCATCAGCGCCTGGTTGATCGTTAAATGTTCTGGGATGGCATTTTCCAGCGCGTCAATAAGCAATCGAAGATTTTTCATGTGAGTATAATTTGAGACGAATATCGCTATTTTATTACATATTAATGTTATTGTTGGTTTTTTGTATCAAAATTTGATATTAATGTTTTTTTATCTATTTGTATTGATAAAATGGTGTGCATTTTCTGAACTTATCTTATTCAGTGCGCTCGGTGCCATCCTATTTTGAGCCGCTCCCCCTAACATTGTGACGGGAAAGCAACCATAAAAACTCCCTTTATCATGAAAACAATTTCCTTTTATGTCTTTTGCTGGCTCTTTCTGGCGCTTTCAGACACAAGTTCGATGTATGCACAGCCAGGAAGTTATTATTCAGGCAGCCTCGCCTTGCAAAGAGATGTTACGCGCCAGGCGGCCGGAATGAATGCCGGTTCCGATACGACGTCTGTATATCCTGTATGGTTTCATTACTCCCGGCGAAAGCTGATGTATCGCGGCGGGCATCTGGATGGTGCCGTTTTCCTGGCTGTTTGCCGAAACATTCAGGATAGTGCGGTGCAGGAACAAGTAGCGCGTTACGATGAGTTGAGCCGGGAAAAACAACGCCTGGGGTTCGGCATGCTTGGTAGTGGCTTTGCTGGTTTTGCTCTGCTTGGCGGAGCGGTCACTAGTGAGGAGCCAGAACTAAGTGGTATGCTTGGATTAACGGCAGGCATTGCTATCCTCGCGGTACCCGTCATCGCTATATGCAGCACCAAGCCTCATCAAGCCCGTAAGGCCATTCTATTTCGTGATCTTCCTGTAGCCTACAATGCTTATTTCGAAGCATGCCGGCAACGCCAACTTTGCACTCAGCGTTAAATCCATCTAACCTATAAAAATCTCCCAACCATGATTCATCAACTTTCCAAACCCGCATTCGCTTACCTCGAACTGCTCGGCAAAGAGCAGTCGGTAAGATTACTCACCCTGTTTGCCGAGATCGATGCCGGCAAGTATGCCAAAGACGAACTGCACGAATTCAGGCTTGCCGGTTTCCCCAATCCGGTTTTCCTTCGCGCTATCCGTGCCGATATGCAGTCGTTTATCAATACATTCATCGAACCCTACCTCAGTGAAAAACCTTATCTGCATGGCAACGGACTGATTGTGGACGCCGGTGCCAACATCGGCTACACAGCCTTGTTGTTTGCGCAATGGTGGCCTGGCAGCACCATTGTGAGCATAGAGCCAGACCTCGAAAACTGCGAGCTTGCCCGGATGAATACCCGTGAATATCCAAATATTCACATAGTGCATGGCGCCCTGTGGAACCGGTCGTGCATGCTATGCATTGGTGCCGGACAGGAAGATGGCTTTGTGGTGAGGGAGGGCAACGCTTCCAATCCCCAAAATGCCACACAGGCTGTAACCATGCCCGAACTGATGACCCGGTTCAAGAGCGACCGCATTGCTTTTCTGAAGCTAAACGTAGAAGGCAGTGAAAAGGAAATCTTCAGTAGTGCCTGTGAGCTGTGGTTGCCTCACACCGAAGCCTTGCTGGTAGAATTGCACGACGGGAAAAATCCCGGATGCTCGCGTGCTGTATTCTCTGCCCTGTCAGCTCACAGCTTTGCAGTTGCAGAAACCGCATCGTATGGCATTTTATTCGCAAAAGAGGAAATGTACCGGCGGTGGTACATTAACTGGTACCGCGATGCCGTCTATGCTCCAGGTGTTGATAAACAACGATTTCCCGATCTCTACCTCGACGCCTGAACAGTCTGCCTTTTACATAAATACAATAATTCTCTCATTTAAAATTACCATACATGATGAAAACACTTTTTTTAAATTTAGCCCTGATTGGATTTGCCATCCAGGGCTTGTCACAGGATATTATCGTAAAGAACGACAGTACCCGCATACGGGCAACTGTGCAGGAAATAGGTCCCACTCAGGTAAAATACCGCTGGTTCGATTATCCCAACGGTCCGCTCATCACCGACAATAAATGCGACCTGGCTTATATCTTGTTTCCGAACGGCCACGCAGAACGTTTTCCGAAAAGTATTTCTGCGATCCGCGCCTACGATCCAAATGCTTACAACCTCGACAGAGTGCCCGTTGTACCTTACAATCCCGATGCATTGCAAAAACGTAACGAGTCGTTTTACCGGTTCCGGAATTACATCGGTTTTAATTACATCGCATGTCTTAATGCAACATTTGGCTTGCATTACATGCGCGATTTCCGGAAAGCGCACCTCTTGTTGGATCTGCCGCTGGCAATAGGTCTCGGAAAACCGTCCATTACCAACGGTTTGTATGGAGGCAATTACCTCGACGGCACCAGAACGACCAGCTACGAACGCATGAATTACCAGACCGGGTTGAGCGCCTTATTCGCGCCCTCTGTGAAGCTGCCGGTTAACTTTCTGCTTGGTCCCTCCATCAGCTTTACCGAATACCGGATGCAGGTGCAAAGTCAGTGGTCTAACCAAATGCAAACAGTTGATTTCTCAAATAGTTTCAGGCTTTACCGGGCATGGTATGGCGTTAGCCTTGGACTCATGGCGCGTTTTACGCCACGTTTCAACATGTGTATGTTGATGGGGCTGGGGTACAATCACGACCGGTATGATCAAAATGATCCGTATGGCACCAAGGTGTACCAGGCGCTTTATAACAAACCAATGCTCCTGGATAATTCCAAAGCCTACGTTCATTTTTCTTGGACACTCGGTTACCGGTTTTAAGTCAGCAAAAACGCCGGACGATAGTCCGGCGTTTATTGTTGAAGAACATGCAAAGAAATTATAGCAGATCGTTTGCCAGGTTGGCCAGTTCGCTGCGTTCGCCTTTTTGCAGGGTAATGTGCGCATACAAAGGTTGACCTTTTACTTTGTCGATCAGGTAACTGAGACCGTTACTCTGTGCATCGAGGTAAGGCGTGTCAATCTGGTAGATATCTCCCGTGAAGATAATTTTCGTGTTCTCACCTGCGCGGGTGATAATCGTTTTTACTTCGTGGGGGGTAAGGTTCTGGGCCTCGTCAACGATAAAAAACATATTACTCAAGCTCCGCCCACGAATAAAGGCCAACGGACAAATGACGATCTTTTCGTTTTCGATCATTTCGTTGATGGCTTTCAGTTCTTTGTCTTTTTCACTGAACTGGCTTTTAATGAATTTGAGGTTGTCCCACAATGGCTCCATATAAGGGTTGAGCTTGGAGGTTACGTCACCTGGCAGATAACCAATGTCCTTGTTGCTGAGGGGAACGATGGGGCGGGCAAGATAGATCTGGTGGTAATTGCGACGCTGTTCGAGTGCCCCGGCCAGCGAGAGCAGTGTTTTTCCAGTGCCGGCTACGCCCTGTATGCTTACGAGGCGAATATCAGGGTTCATGATCGCATCCATGGCAAACGATTGCTCGGCGTTTTTCGGAATAATGCCATAGCTCGTTGTTTTCACCACGCGTTTCAGTGTTTTCGATGATTTTTCGTAGCGTGTAAGCACCGAGCCGTTGGCATTTTTTACAATGTAGTAGTGATTGGCGAGCGGCTCTTCTTTTTTGAGGATGTTTTTGGCAGGCGTGGCTCCTTTTTCATAGATCTCATTCACAGCTTCAGTACTAGCCTTATCTACAAGCGAATTACCCGTATAAAGCTCGTCGATGGTAAGGATCTTACCCGTTGTATAATCTTCGGCATGTAAGTTCAGTGATTTAGCTTTGATGCGCAGGTTGATATCCTTGGTCACAAGAATCACCCGACGACCAGGATTTTTTTCCTGGGTGTACAGGGCAGCGTTCAGGATCTTATGGTCTGCTTTTTTTTCTGCAAAAATCTTTTCAGCGTCGGTTTTAGCTGTGGTATTCATTTCGATCTTGAACTTTCCGTGGCTGCGCCCGTTAATGGGCGTCCACTCTTGCAGCAGGTTTCCTCCCGACATCTCATCAACATAGCGGGTAAACTCGCGTGCAGCAAAATTTTTAGTGTCGTTTCCCTTTTTGAAATTGTCGAGCTCTTCCAGTACCGTGATCGGGATCACGACATCATGTTCCTGGAAATTCTTGATCGCCGTATGATCGTATATGATCACCGAAGTATCCAGAACAAAAATCTTCTGTTCCGGTTTGTTTACTGCTTTTTTTGCCATAAGTGTCAGGATTAAGGATATCATAAATCTATTCGTTTTAGGCCGTGGATTTGTATCCTGCCAGAATAGAAATAAACAGGGTTTTGTTTATACCCGACGCTTTTTAACTTTCGTCGATCTGCAATACAGGTTTGGATCTTCTTAGCCGGCAACCCCGCCTATATACTTTGTGTACATTTATCAACACCGGGTTGACATTTAACATTCGCTTTTCTATATTTACCTAATTAACTATTTGAACCCCATTACTATGAAAAAAACTTTACTTTTAAATGCACTCATGTTGGCGGCTGTTTTGCGGGTGCCAGCGCAATGCCTCATGCATCCGGTTTTGTTGAACGACCGGGTTCCTCATTCGGATCTGATCCTAGAAGGTAAGGTTGTAGATCAGGTGTCGTTCTGGAATGCCGAGCATAACCATATCTATACATCCAATCTGGTAGATGTATATAAAACCTTTAAAAATGCCGGCGTTTCGTATGTTGAGGTAATTACTGAAGGCGGAATCGTAGGTAACAAGAAAGAGGTTGTAAACCCGGCACTCAATTTGGCTGTGGGTGATGTGGGCGTTTTCACATTAATTCCCAATAACCAGCCATCGCATTTCGGTAAACCAGTATTTGAGGCTTACGCCAGTACGCAGGGGTTTATAAAGTATGACCTGGCAGAAAACAAGGCAACAGAGCCGTTCAATGTATATAGCAATGTTTCAACAAATTTATACCCGGCCATCGAGCAGCTTACAGGGGGTAATTATGTGCAGGTAAAACCGGTAAATCCATTTCAGCAGGCTACAGCAGCTGGTAATACAATTCAGGCGGTTGCCGCCATTACCAGCTTTACACCCACAACCATCAGCGCCGGAACCAACTCTGTTCTTACGATCAATGGGACAGGTTTCGGTACTGTAGCCACGCCGTCGCTTGTTGCGTTTAAAAATGCCGACGATGGAGGCTCAACCACCGTTTCACCAATTGCCACTGAAATCGTTTCCTGGAGCAGCACCCAAATCCAGGTGAAAGTGCCTGATGGTGCAGGTACAGGTGTTATCCGCGTCAACGGATCCAATAGTACCTCGGCCCTTACCATTCCGTACGCACACATCAATATTGTTACCGGCGGTAATGCGTTTATGACCAAACACATTAGCCAGGGTTCGGGCGGTTATGTTTGGACATACAATTCATCATTTATTTCAAACACAGGCGCCAAGGCAGCTTTCGAAAGGTCTATGAACTCCTGGAGGTGTAATACACTTGTTAACTGGACGTTGGCTTCGTCAACTTCTGCCATAGCTTCGGCCGCTAACGACGGGGTGAATATCGTGACGTTTGATGCGACCCTACCTACCGGCGTTCTCGGTCGCTGCACCAATTACTTTTCAGGATGTGGTTCTGGCGCCAGCATGAGCTGGTTCGTTGATGAATTGGATATTGTTTTTGACCCTACGCCTGGTAGCGGTACCTGGCAATATGGCCCGTCGAACCCGAGCGGTTCTCAATACGATTTCGAATCGGTTACCGTACACGAGTTAGGCCACGGGCATGAGCTGGGGCACGTGATCAACAGTTCTGACCTCATGCACTATGCAATTGCCGCCGGGCAGGTGAAGCGTACCATCAATGCCGACGACCTCGCGGGTGGCCTGGCCGTGATGAATCGTAATGCGCAAGCTGGTGGTACCTGTGGTAGCCCGTTGATGACGCCTCTCGCCGCGTCCTCCTGCTCACTTGGTTCATTGAATGCTGCCATGACGTCGTCAACAACCGGTTGCGTGAACCAGGCTATTACGCTGAACGACGCTTCGAGCGGCTCTCCGACCAGCTGGACCTGGTCCATGCCCGGAGGAACACCTTCCAGCGCTACCACGCAGAATACTTCTGTAACGTATGCAACAGCCGGCCCGAAAGTCGTATCGCTTACCGTTACCAGCGGAACCACCAGCAGCACAACCTCGCAAACCATCACGGTGAATACACTGCCAAGCCTTTCGGTAACGCCAACGGCTACTACCATTTGTACAGGCCAGTTAGTGGTACTCAAAGCCACAGGAGCCTCTACCTACGCGTGGAATCCAGGCGCAAGTTCGGCAGCTAGTTTTCCGGTAACACCAACCGCTACTACAACCTATACCGTAGTGGGAACTTCGAGTTCATGCAGTTCCGCGCCTGTTTCTGTGGTGGTAACAGTAACAACCTGTACGGGTTTGCAGGATTTGCAGAGCCATAACGAGCTTTCGGTGTATCCGAATCCAAGCAACGGATTGTTCACCATTTCCAGTGCCAACAATACCGGAAAACTTGACGTGTTGGTGATCAACACCCTGGGGCAAACCGTGAAATCGGAAAGTAGTAAAGATCCGAAATCGCTCGCCCTGGATATGAGCACATTCAGCAAAGGCGTTTACTACCTGAAAGTTCAAATGGATGACGGAACGAAATTGATGAAAATCATTTTGGATTAGAGATCATCAGAAAGATCCGGCCATACGGCCGGATTTTTTTTGCACACAATTCAGACTTCTGCCATAGCGGGCTTTATTTTATTGAGAACAAGTGCAGAACGCCAGAAATTTATTATTGCGATAAGTCTGAATTTTTCCTGAAGTTAACACTTGCTTTGAAATAGTTTTTTAAATTTACTTGAATCAAACAATCCCCACTATGAAACATCTCTATTCTTCTTTTTTTTCGTGTCTGTTTGTGCTACTCCTTTTCAGAGGCGTCGAGACATTGGCACAAACACGGATTGAAAAATGCGGATCTTCGGCCATCCAT
>DAIUED010000127.1:623-9016 GCA_036845295.1 Bacteroidota bacterium | reverse complement strand
AGCTGCCAAAAGAGATATTACCGTTGTTATTGATATAACAGGTGTTGTAAGTGGTTCCGTAAAAACAGAAGTTGAAGCCCAATGGAATCGCGGTTGTCGAACCGTCGTCGTTCCGGTAATCCGGAGCGGTTCCGGAGGTAATAGGAACAACAGAGAACGTTGCGTCCAATGGCATCATGCACTGACAAGAACCGGTTGCAGGATTCGGGTTGGTTCCGCTTTGTGACCTGGCCACGGAAGATGTTGTTGCCGGCTTTTGGCTTTTCTTGTTTTCCGACAGAATCTGGTAATGCATTTTGGGATCGAGTTTCCCGGTTTGTTTCAGGTGACCATAGCTATCCGCATTGAGATAAATCGTTTGGGCATTCATTCCTGAAACGGTGAAGATAATTCCCAAAACAGCAAGGTAAATGTTTTTCATCATACTATTTTATTATTTGAACGTGATTAAATCACTATCCATTTAGTTTAACAGAATACCAAACATACTAAATTTTTCCTTATGTAAACGTTAAAAATCAGATAAAACTCCTGCCTTTTCATCATTTCACCTCAATAATAGCCTATTTTTTAGTAGCTCCTGCCACTAACACCCGGCGCCAATCGTGGCATCAAAAGCAATGCCAGGCATGCTGTGCCGGCTTTCATGTTTTCAGGGTTTTTATCCGGCATTATCCGGATTTTTTTCTTACTATTACTTTCCAAATCAGACCACCTTTTTGCTTATGAAGTTTTTTCTTATCGCTGGCTTAGTGATCCTATCGCTGCTTCTTTTATCATTTCTTCGAAAAAAGGGGAAACCGACCTCAAGCATTCACACGTTTAAAGTAAAAACCCTGGAGGGTCAGGACTTCGACTTTGCCAGCCTCAAAGGCAAAAAAATCCTGGTGGTAAATACTGCCAGCAAATGTGGGTTTACCCCGCAATTCGAACAATTGCAAACGCTATACGAGATTTATAAAGACCGCGGGTTTGTGGTAATTGGTTTTCCCTGCAACCAATTTGCCAGCCAGGATCCCGGCTCCGCCGATGAGATCAAGAGTTTTTGCACGCGCAACTATGGCGTGAGTTTTCCGATGATGGAAAAAATTGATGTAAAAGGCGAAAATGCCGCTCCCATTTACCGCTGGCTTACCTCCAAATCGGAAAATGGCGTGGAAAACAGCGCTGTTAAATGGAATTTCCAGAAATACTTAATCGACGAAAACGGCTTTTTAGTTGGGCATGTAGCCTCTTATAAAAAGCCAGACTGCAAAAAGATCGTCAACTGGATCGAAAACCGTTGATCAGGATTTTCATCTGTGCCCAAACAGGCGTTTTATTGTCTCAATACGGTTGTTGCGTTGGCCTGTACAGTTGGGGTGATAATCACATCGCTGATATTAACATGGGCGGGACGGGAAGCCATCCAATAAATGGTTTCTGCTATGTCACCGGCACTTAGTGGCACCAGGCCTTCATAAACTTTGCTTGCACGCTCTTTATCACCGTCATAGCGCACAATACTAAATTCCGTTTCCACCATGCCGGGGTTTACAGCCGATACACGGATATGATGCGGCAGCATATCGATGCGCATGCCTTTGTTGAGCGCGTCAACCGCATGTTTGGTGGCGCAATACACATTGCCATTGGCATACACCTCTTTCCCGGCAATAGAACCTACATTGATAATATGGCCCTTTTTTCGCGGAATCATCAGCGCCGACACATACCGTGTGATGTAGAGCAAACCTTTGACGTTGGTGTCGATCATACGCTCCCAGTGGTCGATCCGTCCATCCTGGATCGGCGCAAGGCCCGCTGCCAGGCCAGCGTTATTCACCAGTACGTCAATCGCTTTAAATGCTTCCGGCAGGCTTTCAATAGCCGCTTTCACTTCTTGTTCGCTGCGTACATCGAAGCATAAGACAAGTACCTGCACGTTAAATGTGGTTTCCAGCTCCAGCTTCAAGGCATCAAGCCGTTCGCGGCGCCTGCCTGTTATTACCAGGTCATACCCTTTAGAGGCAAATTCGGTTGCAGTGGCTTTGCCAATGCCGGCGGTTGCGCCTGTAATAAGTGCTATCATAGGTTTTTTTGCTGTTAGGACTGGCTTTTCAAGGCCCTCCTGTGATAAATGTTAGAAATTGTCCGGTTTGTTCCTGCAAAATTAAGTATATTTATCCAACCCTTTTTGAAGGGTTTCAACGAATGTTTAACGTGACGGTTGGGTGAACCCGGCCATAGCATATATAAAAGGAATCGAGGTAGATTATGTCATGTACAAGTTGCTCTACGGGGCAGGATAATGGAATACCGAAGGGATGTAACAGCAACGGATCGTGCGGCACCGGAAGTAGCTGCAACAAACTCAATGTATTCGACTGGCTTGGTAATATGCGCCTGCCGGAAGGCCAGGTACCATGCGATATTGTAGAGATCCGTTTCAAAAATTCGCGTAAGGAGTTTTTCAGAAATGTAAACGGCTTATCATTGAACGTAGGTGATGTGGTAGCCGTAGAGTCATCTCCAGGACACGACATTGGCGTTGTGTCGATTACCGGTGAGCTGGTAAGGCTGCAGATGCGGAAAAAAAATGTCAATCCAAAAAACGAAGATATCCGGAAAATATACCGGAAAGCCAAACAGCAGGACATTGACAAATGGCGCGAAGCTCAAAGCCTGGAAGTAGAAACGATGTACAAAGCCCGCACGCTGGCTCTGAGGCTCGGCCTACAGATGAAGATCAGCGATGTAGAATACCAGGGCGATAAGAGTAAAGCTATTTTCTATTATACGGCAAATGGCCGTGTGGATTTCCGTGAACTCATTAAAGTACTCGCCGAAGAATTCAAGGTACGCATTGAAATGCGCCAAATTGGCGCAAGGCAGGAAGCCGCACGCCTGGGTGCCATCGGCTCCTGTGGCCGCGAACTTTGCTGCTCTACCTGGCTCAACGATTTCAGAACTGTAACCACCTCGGCTGCACGCTATCAGCAGTTGTCCCTTAATCCGCTGAAACTGGCGGGCCAATGCGGCAAACTAAAATGCTGCCTCAATTATGAACTCGATAGCTACCTCGACGCGCTGAAAGAGTTCCCGGAAATTGACAATAAAAAACTGGCAACCGAAAAGGGTTACGCCTTTCACCAGAAAACAGACATCTTCAAACGCATTATCTGGTGGTCGTACACCAGTGAGCCTGATGTGTTCCATGCGCTTTCTATCGAACGGACGAAGGAGATCATGAAAATGAATGCCGAAGGCCTAAAGCCGGCAGATTTACTCGAAGCGAAACAATACAAAGAGCTGGAATTGAAAAAGCCGGATTATGAGAATGTGGTTGGACAGGATTCTCTGACCCGTTTCGACAACCGTAAGAAACCGAATAACCGAAACCGCGGTGGCGGACAACATAAAAAAACGAACGGTGGTTCTCAAAAGCCTAAAGCACCTGTAGCCGAACAATCCGGGCAAGTACAAAACCAGCAGGCCAAAAAACCACAGGTTAAGCCGCAACAGCAGGCCAACAGGCAGCAGGGGCAGCCGCAACAAAAGCCACAGAATCAAAACCAGCAAGCGGCCCAACATAAGAACCTGAAACAACCGCCTAAGCATAATCAACAACAGGGTCAACAGCAAAAGCCGCAAGGCCAGCAGCAAAAGCCTCAAAATACGAATCAACAAAACAGACGACCACAACACAAACCAAAACCGAAACAAGATGGTGGCAATCAGGGCTAAGCGTTTAGTCACTTTACTGGTGGCAGCGGCGAGTATATTTCTCTTGTCGTGTAACGGCAACGTCGTTTTCAGTGAATACAAAAAACTACCTGAAGAAGGCTGGAGTATTGCCAATACACTGTCGTATGATGTAACGATCGACGATAACAGCAAATACCATAATGTGTACCTCACGGTAAGGCATGCCGATGCTTACCCTTACAGTAACCTGTACCTTTTCCTGAAAACAACGTATCCGGATGGCAAGGTGTCATCGGACACGCTAGAGTGCATTCTGGCCAATAAAAAAGGCGAATGGCAGGGTGATGGCGCAGGTGATCTCTGGGATAATAAGATTCTTCTCAAGAAAAACCTTCACTTCCCACGAACTGGCAAGTACACGTTTACTTTCGAGCAAGGCATGCGTAGCGATCCTCTTCCGATGATTCTCGACTTTGGGATGGTCATCGAAAAAGCAAATTAAACGCTGCTGTTTTAAGGATTACGTTCATCCCTCCATAACAAGCCCTTAGTGGCGCTATTTGCGTAAGGCTCTATTTCCCTTTTCCGCCAAAATTGTAATTCAGGCCCAGGTTCAGTCGGCCGGCACTTTTCAAATCGCCGGGCGCAACGGTTTCCATGGCAGTAAACTGCCAGCCCGCGTTCAACGAAAACGACTTGTAATAAACGTCCAGTCCGGGTCCTACCATCAGCGTATTCATTTGGGTAGCGGGTTGTACTACGCCTTTTACATAAATTCCCTTGGTATATTCGTAATTGGCCTGTATTGCGGGGTAGAGAAACACATTGCCGAGCTTGGCTTTACAAAATACAGAAATGAAATCGGTGGTGCTGTTCCCCACCCGTTCGCGGTACCGGTTATAGCCGTTGATTTTAAAATTGGAATTGACGTTGACCCCAACTTTACGGTACATCACAATATAATTAAGGTAAACGAATCCGTCAGTACTTCCGGTTCCGGGCTGCATTTCGAACGGAAGACGCTGGCTGGCCGAACCATGTGCATAGTAATTGCCGGTTGGCAACTTAATGCCGATGCCAAACACCAACTTGTGGCGCAACGCTTTGTCTTCAGCAGGCTGTATAAGGTGAAACCCAGCATTCAAGGACATATCGCCAAAACCGGTATGCTGTTCGTAAGCATCATCGGTTTTCGTTTTATTGCTCAGTAGTGGTGCAAACAGGTTAAGCTCTACTCGCTTGTGCACAAAGTACTTAAACCGCAGTTCGAACACTTTGTAGGATTCATAGTCCTTACTGGAATGCACCCTCATTGCTTCCGGCACCGAGTCGTGCTGCAAATGCATGGTGCGGTAGGCCGAAGGCGGAAAAAAACTACTTTGCTGCTGATAGCCGCGATAGCCATTAAAGATCCGGTAGCGGTGCTGGAAACTGATGCTGTTGCGGTTGTTGTAGGGCGTAAGCCCCATAAAGTTCCCACAAATGTCGCAGGCCAGTCCTGTTTGTTGAAGCAAAAAAAGAAACAGGGACAGAATAAGTGCGTTTTTCTTCATAACGTTTGGCAAAAGGGAGATGCCACAGGAACAGCATCTGCCGTCCCTGTGGATCTATCCACCCTATTAAAATATTAATCGTTATGAATGTGTTCTACGCTAAACATATCAGCATAATTGTCGCCAACTTTTTTAGCATCGGCGCCCGGCATGTGTATGGTGTTTGTAGTTGAAAAATTAATGGTGTTTGGCGATTGAAACCACTCCATGATATCGCATTTCATGTGAATTTTCGGCGTAATGGCGCTGGTTACCTTGGCCACATTACCTCCAAACGACGGTGAAATGGTTTTCAAGACAGAGTTGGCACCGCTGAAGCCACCGATATGGAACGTGAGCTTATTGGCAGTAGCTGTAGATTGTGGCGAAGTGCCCTCCATTTTTGCCATGATATAGCCACTGTTCCATGTCCAGAACATTCCTTTGGCAGGATCGAGTGCGCCGGTTTGAGCACCCGAAACGTTGCGCGCGCTGTCCACTCCAATCATGAATTCAATTGCTTTATAATCGGCATACGGCACATTCGGGATTTCAACGATCGTGCTGAGTGCATCAGAATAATCAATGAGGTGATAGCTGTTTGGTTCTGTCCACACACTGTTATCGTTTTTGGTAATTTTGATATTGCTGATGTAATATTTACAAAGCGTGATGTTAAACGTATTGCCGGCCTGGTTGGTATATGTTTGCGATGAAAGCACGAGTGCCGAGTCGCCAACTGCGCCTTCGAATTCGATCTGCAATGTTCCCGTAGAAGCTGTTGGGGTTGTTACTGGCGGTGTTACTGGTTCCGGTTCAGGCTCTTTGGAGTCTTTTTTACAGCTGGTAAACGCAAATGCAAGGCTTAATGCCAAAAGGGTGAAAGTTGATTTCATGTGATAATAAGGTTGTTTATTGCCCGCAGCAGATCCGGCACCTTTGCCGGATCTGCCATCGAAGCAGAAAGATTAATTACTTGATTTTTTTATCTGTTTTTTCAATGGCACGGATGTATTTACGGATCAAACGGTACTCGTTGAGCAGGTAAACACTCAGTGCAATAAATACATAGAGCGCTAGTTTCATTGTTGAATGAATTAAGATGTTGAAATAAGGCCAGGGCATTTTGTGCAATACAAAAAACCAGGAGCCGTGATTTTAATAAACTCTGCCTGTGCAGAGCGAACATCTTAAGCTACCGGCGCCGGTGGATGGAAGAAAAAAACAGGCCTTGGATCAGGCAAGGATGAAAAATAGGGTAAATGCTTATTCAGAACAGCAACTGCTGGAACAGGCGTAAAAATAAAAGGCCCTGAGAACAATTCTGTTTTTCCGGTCTTTTCTTTTAGCGATGAAGGAAAGTCAGCCTGACGCTTATCTTCTTTTTTTATTTCCTTATCCAAATAACATTTGGCTTTACAGCAACTGCCGGGTACATCTTTGTTCTCGCACACAGTGGCGGCTAACTTCTCCTGGTTTCGTTTAAAGTCAATGTATATAAATGTTTTGGCAGCACATTGCCAGCTGATGCTGATTAACAGGAGCGTCGAAAAGAATATTTGAAAAGGTTTTTTCAAACTTCGAACAGATAACGCGGCAAAGATACATTTTTTTAACCTAAAGATCCCATTTAAAATCATGGATTTTCCCGAATACCGATAGGGGTCGCCGAAAGTCGCACTTCGTGGCATCAAGGTCTTACAATCCGAAAGAGCGGTCAACAGAAAAGTTATGCGGGTTTTTGCCTGTTTTTGTCGCGTAAAAGTCCATGATGGTTTTCATATCCTTTTGAAAATCGCCACTGGGATAAACAATCTTATCGATGCCGCACTCGCGGGTACGGTAATCCAGGAAGCCCAGTGCCAGGGGCACTTTGGCGTGAAGAGCCACATAATAAAAACCGGTACGCCATTTTTCCACTTTCGAGCGGGTGCCCTCGGGCGTGATTAGCAACAACAACTCGTCGCGTTGATCGAACAAGTCGGCCATAGCCTCTACCGTGCTCTTTTTGCTACCGTCGGGCTTGGGAGAACGGTCGATAGGCAATGCTCCGAGATCGAGCATGAGTTTTTTTACAGGAAAACGAACCCACTCTTTTTTGATCGTGAACCGAATCCGGAGCTTCATGAATTTAAGTGCGCCCATGCCGTACATGAAGTCCCAGTTACTGGTGTGCGGCGCTCCTATAATTACACAACGTTTTATGTCGGCAGGAAGATAATGGGTGATCTTCCAACCAGCCAACCTGAATAACAACTTGAACATCCTACAAAAATACCGGATTTGACCGGTTAAACAAGTCCTAATGGTTCAACTGCTGCCAGAGCATGTCCTTAAGCTGCGGGATGTTGTAGCCCGATTGTGAAGAAATGAACAGATATGGAATTTTGAATTTACCCTTCATGCGCTTGCGAAGGTCTTTTTCCAACTCGTCGATCAATTCTTCGTCGATGGTGTCGCACTGGGTAATGGCAAGCATGCGTTGTTTGTCGAGAAGCTCAGGGTTATACTCCCTGAGTTCATTCAGCAGCACTTTGTATTCTTCGTAAATATTCGGACTTTGGCAGCTAACCATGAAAAGGAGTGTGGAATTGCGCTCGATATGCCTCAAAAAGCGGGTACCAAGACCTTTCCCTTCGCTGGCGCCTTCGATAATTCCCGGAATATCGGCTACGACAAAACTTTTGTAATCGCGGTAAGGAACGATGCCGAGGTTTGGCGTAAGGGTTGTAAAGGGATAATTAGCAATTTGGGGCTTAGCAGCCGATATCACCGACAACAAGGTTGATTTTCCGGCATTGGGCAAGCCAACAAGTCCTACGTCGGCCAGCACTTTCAGCTCAAGCACTTTCCACTCGGTACGGCCTTCTTCGCCAGGCTGCGAATAGCGTGGCGTTTGATTGGTAGGTGATTTAAAATGCGCATTGCCCAAACCACCACGCCCACCTGGCACCAGAACAAATTCCTGCCCGTCTTCGGTGATCTCGCATTCGATCTCGTCTGTTTCCACATCGCGGGCAATGGTGCCTAAGGGCACGTCCAGGATCTGATCTTCGCCTTCTTTACCGGAGCGGTGTGATGAGCCGCCGGCTCCGCCCGGCTCTGCAATAATGTGTTTGCGGTATTTCAGGTGGATCAGCGTCCAGAACTGTTTGTTGCCACGCAGAATGACGT
>DAIUED010000127.1:0-613 GCA_036845295.1 Bacteroidota bacterium | reverse complement strand
CGCCCTTGGAGGTAAGCACATCACGATGCAGGTGCGACGAGCCCGCGCCGCCTTTTCCGCTCCTGCAACAAATCTTTACATAATCAACAAAATTCGTATCCACGTTCGTTTCTGGTATAAAACGACAAAAGATTTAAGGTGTCACTTTCGTCACTGCCTTAAATCTTTTACCGCTAGTCGTTACTTATTTTTTCTTTTTAAGCGCCTTTTTCGGAGCTGATTTCCCGGCTACTTTTTTCACCGCTTTGGCCACCGGTTTCACGGTCTTTTTAGCAACTTTCTTAACTGCCTTCACCGTTTTTTTAACTGGCGCTTTTTTCACTGCTTTCTTTACGGTTTTCACAGCTTTTTTAACCGGCGCTTTTGCCACTGCCTTTTTAGCTACCTTTACTACCTTTTTTACAGGTGCCTTTTTAACGGCTTTCTTTAGGGCTTTAACAGCTTTTTTTACCGGTGCCTTGGCTGCCTTTTTCACCGGTGCCTTCACGGCTGCTTTTTTAACGACTTTTTTAGCCGCTTTTTTCGGTGTAGCTTTTTTCGGTGCCGCTTTTTTTACTGCTGGCTTAGCCATTGCCTTTTTAGTTGCTGGTGCTTTAGCCGCTTTTTTGGCTGT
>DAIUED010000126.1:0-9022 GCA_036845295.1 Bacteroidota bacterium | reverse complement strand
GGAAAACGCCATGCTGAACGATCTGACTGCCTTATTCGGAAAAGAAACCTCGGAGCTAGCGGATTTCCGGAGCAATAAAGCCCGGCGGTGGACGCGTCAAACCCTGGCACAACGCTACCTCGAAAAAGGAGAACCTGAAAAAGCCGAACTGATCTTTCCGGGAATTGATGCCGGCCGTTTTACCAGTACCCCGGCCATCCTTAAGATGATTGCCTATTATGAAAAACCGAATCCGTCGGCGTTCGAAAAACTATTTTTTGAGCAAGCGAGCCTCCAAAAGCGCGACTACCAGGAACTGCTCGGTATCCGCTATGCGCAACAAAATAAGCTCGAAGAGGCGTTGGTGGCGCTCAAAGCAGCCAATGCCAACGAAACCCTTTACGGCAACCCATTTACGATTCACATCAAAGACTGCCACGACTGCGATCATGAAGCGGTTCAGAAGACGAAGTACACTAAAATTTCTTTTATCGAAAAAATGATCGAGATGAAAGGCTTTGCCATGTCGAAGCCCCAGGAAGCGGCACAAAACTACTTTTTAGTTGCCAACGGCTTTTATAACATGACCTACTTCGGAAACGCACGTCTGTTCTATGATAACCGCGTCGATAATTCGATCTATTCGTATGAACACGCGAACCTGCCTGAAGAAAACAACGATCTCGCGCTGAAATACTACCTGCTGGCGCTACAGCACTCCACCGACAAGGAGTTCCGGGCCAAATGCACATTCATGGCCGCGAAATGCGAACAAAACACTTTTTTTATGAACCGGCCGGAAAATTACAAAGGCGATTTCAAAGCAGGCACTTATTTTGCCTCGCTCAAAAACGACTATGCCCAAACGCGGTATTACCAGGAAGTGATCAGGGAATGCGGGTATTTTAAAACCTACCTCCAAAGCCGCTAGTGCTTTGCCAGCAATTCTTCAAGTTGCGTGAGCAGGTCGAGCTGAGCGGGAAGCACTTTTACACGGGCTTCTTCGATCGTAAACCACCCGGCTTTATCTACCTCCGGAAATTGTTGGCGTTTGCCCGAACGCGGCGGCCATTCGATCTCGAAACTGTTGCTTTGCATCAACAGCGGATCTACATCGGCAGCAAGTGCCCATGCGTGTACCAGTTTTCCTCCTTTTTGCCGGACGGGATTCAGCCCGATAAATGTTCCATCGGGCCGGAACCCTGTTTCTTCGGCTAATTCACGACGCGCGGCTGCCAGCAACTCTTCACCAGGCATAGGCTCTCCTTTCGGGATTGTCCAGGCGCCCGCATCTTTTCGCGCCCAAAATGGTCCACCCGGATGTACAAGGAATACTTGTAAAGAGTCGTTATGAAAGCGATACAGCAAGATCCCGGCACTTTGTTTCATGATAAGGTGTTTGCATTTGTGCTTTAAAGATAATACCAGATCGCCATGTGGCCATGCCCATGGCAAAACAGGGGAAACCGGGAAGAGGAATTTTTCTACAGCCATGCGTGGCGTGTGGAATTGAACGCACAAGCAATAGAAATTACACCCCAAAAACAGGCAAATACTTCAGTGGCCCCAGGCATCCGTTTAGAAGACGAATACTGCAGGGATCCTGAAAAGCCCGAAGCAAAACGCTTCGGATAAAATTAAAAAAGTCATCAATCTTTTAAACACGGAAATCATGAAGAATTTAATCATTGCCGTTGGAGCGTTTATGTTGCTATTAAACGTTGACCTGAATGCGGGTGCCGACCCGACAAAACCTGTGAATGAAAATACTTACTGCGCTGAGATGAAGGATAATAAATTGGTCATAATGCGCGATGGCCATATGCTCATGCATGACATCATTTTTGAAAATGGCGTAGAGCTAAAAACAGATGGGCGCGTCATTTATCCCAACGGATTAAAGGCAACCATGAAAGCAGGCGAATGTGTGGATAAAAGCGGTCTCATCAGTACACTGGCGAGCCAGGAAGTTAAACAGTAAGCGACTATTTTTCTTTTTTGGTACCTGCCCTTCATATTGGCCAAAGGGTCAAAGCCGTCTGGAAGCGCTCAGGTCTTACGGGAACCGCTTTCGCGTCGCGCCTTCACCGTCAGCGACAATCTATTTATCACCTATTTGGCCAGGCCAGCATTGATACGGCACTGTTGCTAAAGATCAGCGAGGTTCTGCAACACGATTTCTTTCAGGAATACAGCAAGCTAATTGCTGAGAAGGCCTCGACAAAAACGACAACGCCACTAGAAAAACTGTCGGAATCCATCGACAGACTAACAAAAGAAATCAAACAAATGACTCCGCATAATTGCGATCGGCGTGCATAAAAAAAGAGGTTACTGTGCAACCTCTTTTTCTGTATTTGTGTTTTCTTTTCTACTTAATCGAAACCGGAATTTCAAGATTTTCCCATATCAGCGAAAAGCCTGCGGGAGTGATGGTGTATTTCAGCCTTTCGGCCGTTGGCGCCACTGACTGCGGTTTCACGGTAACCCTCAGGGCATCGTCGGCTTCTTTGTAATCATAAGCACCCCATTGTTTCGCTGTTTTATTGAAAATGAGTACCCATTCTTTCTCGCCCGGAATGGCAAAAAAGCTGTACTGCCCTGCCGGCAGTGTCTTTCCTTCCACTTTGATGGCTTTATCTGTTTTAAAAACCGTGGCTTCGTTAGCGCCGGTTCTCCATACTTTACCATAAGGCACCAGATCGCCCCAGATCTTACGACCTTTCACAGCCGGGCTGCCGTAGTTAATGCTGATGTTGGCGTCGCCATGCTTCCCGCTTACGCTGTCGCGCGGGCTGGCAACTGTTTTTTGCGCCTGTACTGAGCCAATGCCGAAGACGAATGCAACTAAAAGAGTAAAAAGTGTTTTCATTGAGCTGGATTTTTTAGGTTCGCTTAAAGATAAACTATTTTAGCCAGCCGCCGCGGCCGAATGAGTAAAGGAGCGGTTGCTTTTAACTATTTTTAGAAACAAAAACCCTTCGCAAAATCATTTACGAAGGGTTTTGTCACGGGTAACGACCTACGTGAATCAGGCCGCCAGTGTTGTTTTCTCTGCAGGGTTGATAGGCAACTCTATTGCCTGACCAACTTCATTCGCTTTCAGCGATGCGATTATTTTATCAGCTTTGCGCTGAGCCATGTTTTCTTTCCTCTTCACCCAGGCTTCGCCATACAATTTATTCATGAGTTTATCAAAGGGCATATACACCAGTATGTTCATCAATCCCTGGCGGCGTGCGCTAAAACTCTGGGCCATTTTACGGTAACTTACTGAAAAACCACCATCCACATAGGTGATGTAATGCCAGAATCCGCTCGGCATGAACAAGGCATCGCCGTGTTCCAAAATGCATTCCTGCACTTCGATGTACTTAAGCCCCGGGTATTTTTCGTAATCCGGGTGGTCAAGGTCTATCAATGAATAGGTGTTATAAGGCAGCTTATATAACAACTCCGAATATTTAGGATCGATCAACACCACTTTCTTGCGCCCATAAAATTGCGTTAGCAAGACGTTAGACATATCAATGTCCTGGTGTATGCGCACTTTAATATCCCTGGCCCCGAAAAACATATAGCCGATACGCCCAAGCACGCCTTTGAAAATAGCGGGACATGGAAAGTCTTTGCGGAGTTCGGGCCGTGACTTGAACATATTGAACAGGAACATCCGCAGGGTAGTAGGCTTATTTTCCTCAATGGTGCTGACGTATTCGCTAAAGGGCATTTTCAAATCAGGAATGGTAAAGGCCGATCCTTTATTGCTGTTACTGTTGTCGAACACATCTACCATGACCGAGCCACAAACTTTTTTTATGTAGTCGATCGTCCATTTTTTGCCAGCAGGGTATTGATCTGCCAGTCCTTTAATAACAACAGGCTTTTGCGGGATGAGGTAATTTTTTTTGAATTCTTCGGGCGAAATAGCGCCAATGGTATCAATAGAAGAAGTTTTCATAAAAAACGGTTTTAAAATGCTGTAAATACAATTTTATACCAGTTATTTCAGAATGCTATAGCGCAAAGGTATAGTGCCTGGTAAATGGTTGAATGGGAAGAGCGTTAAAAGTTGCAAAAACAGTGGAAAAAAATCCACACCGATTTTCTGAAAGAAAATAATGTATTTTTAGGCTGTGAATGCTGTTCTACCTTTTTCGCGACAAATTGCCTACGCATTTGGCATGATGGGCTGGAGCATTTTGATCAACCTGATCAGTGTCATTCTCGTCTATTTATATGTGCCACCTCAAAACAGCGGCTTGCCCCAACTCATTACCCAGGTTGCCATTTTCGGCGCATTTAACGTAATTGCACTGGTAACTGCCGGTGGCCGCTTTGTAGAGGCCCTTTACGACCCCTACATCGCGCAGGTAAGCGACAGCAGCCGGAACCCGAAAGGGCGCCGCATACCCATTATGAGGAAGGCAATTCTTCCATCGTTCGTGTTTTGCTGCCTTATTTTTTTTCCCATTACGCAACAAGAGTCTTCGGTCAATATTGTGTGGCTTTCGGTTATGTTAGTCGGTTTTTATGTGTCTTCTACCACTTACATCATTCCTTACAATGCGCTGCTACCCGAATTGGCTGCCAGCTCCGATGAGAAGGTAAAACTGGCTACCTGGCAATCGGTAGGTTATGTCTTCGGCATCGGTATTGCCTCCAATGTGTTCAATGTAACTGATCTCATCCAATCCCATTTTGGAATTTCCGAGCGCTTACATGCTTTACAATATGCAGTGGTGGCTTTTGCAGCCCTGGGCGCAATAGCGCTTTGGATCACCGTGCGGGCGATCGACGAAAAAAAATACTGTCATGCCGTTCCACATGCTATTCCATTGCGCCAGGCATTGGCACAAACTATCCGTAACCGGAATTTCCTGATCTTTATCTGTGCTGATTTTGCTTATTTTATTGCCGTTACCATCATCACCTCAGGCCTGCTCTATTTTTTAAAAGTGTTGTTACAACTGCCCGAGGAGCTTGGAAATAAGCTCATGATCACCATGGTGCTGGTGTCTTTCGTGTTTTATTCTATCGTTAATTTTCTCGCCCGGAAAACCGGAAAAAAACCCATGGTGGTCGTGTCGCTGCTCTTGCTCTCGGGTATCTTCCTTGGCATTTATTTCCTGGGTAAGTTCCGGCTCGATCCCGAAACACAAATCTTCTTGCTGATTGGCCTGGCTGCTATTCCGCTGGCATCACTCAATATCCTGCCAAATGCCATTCTGGCTGAGATCATCGATAAAGACAGCCGTGAAACCGGTCAGAACAAAGAAGCCATCTATTTCGCGGTACGCTATTTCTTTGTGAAAATTGCGCAAACGTTCGGCATCGCCTTGTTTTCGATGTTCCTCATCTATGGTAAAGATGTGGGCAATGATTTCGGGATCCGCCTCAACGGACTCCTGGGATTTGGGTTATGCCTGGCAGCAGGGTTGATCTTTCTACGCTTCAGGGAACCAAGCAGGCAGCCATAAACCTCTATCAACAAAGCAGGCTAACGGCGCGTATTGTTAGGCCTCGTGTACACCAGTTGCATCACATTGATGTTGCGCATAGCAAACGCCGCCTCGCAATAACAGAGGTAGTAATTCCACTTCCTGATAAAATAATCGTCGAAACCCAACTGTTTCACCTCGTCGAGGTGTGCATTGAAGTTGTCGTACCAAACACGAAGTGTATGTGCATAATGCAGACCTATGTCTTTAAGATCAACCAGCGTAAGATCGCTGGTGCTGTTCACTGCCCTGTTGATAGCACCAATCGAGGGTAGCAGGGAGCCGGGAAAAATGTGTTTTTGAATCCAGTCCACACCGTTTTTTAGGCTTTCGAAACGCGAATCCGGACAGGTAATAACCTGCAATGCAAAAATTCCGTCTTTCTTCAGGAGATCGGCACACTTCCGAAAATAGGCGTCGTAGTATTCCGCGCCCACTGCCTCCAGCATTTCTATTGATACGATCTTATCGAACTTTCCTTCCATTTGGCGGTAATCTTTCACCTGGATCGTGATTTTGTCTTCCAGCCCTTCGGTCGCGATGCGCTCCTTGGCAAGTTTGTATTGTTCCTCAGAAATTGTTAGCGTCGTTACCTTGCAACCGTAGGTTTTAGCCATGTATATGGCATTGCCGCCCCAACCACTTCCTATTTCGAGTACGTGGTCTTCCGGTTTCAAATGCAATTGACGGCAAAGCCGGTCGTATTTTTCACGTTGAGCCTCCTCCAGCGTCATGTCTTTACGGCTGTAATAGGCCGATGAGTACGTCATGGTAGGATCGAGGAAAAGCGCAAAAAATTCGTTATTGAGATCGTAATGTTCCGAAATGTTTTTACGCGAGCCGCTAAGGCTATTGGCCCGCCGAAGGTGATATACCTTATTGAATGCTTTCAGCAGATTCAGGAGAATGGATTTTACCCCACTGCCCGATACAGTTGGTGCATGATCAACATTGAGAAGAAACCACTGAATGACATGCGTGATGTTATCCGTATCCCACTCGACATCCACATCCTCTTACCCCAAACCGCAACGCTTAAAGAAGTCGGCATTGCGCACACGAATATGGCAGTGGATGCCTTCCCCGTTTCCAATCACCACCTCGGAGTTCTCGGGAAGGGTAATTACCGCACGGCCAAGCGGCATGTTTGACAATAAGCCCAAAATTACTTTCTGATAAAAGCCCGCTTTGGGTTGGGTGATACTAAGCGATGTAGACATATCTTTCAACTACTAATATAGTCTATTTTCTATTTTCCCTGATATTTACGATACACGTCGCGCTGCAGATTTAACAAATCGTTTTTTTTGTGAAAGGGGATCTTTTTCATCCACAACAACAGGGCGTTCCAATGAATCAGGAACATGATGCGCAGGGTGAGCAAAGGAAAGCGTACGGCATACCATATCAGGTTGTTATTATTAAGTACTTTCTTTTGACCAGTTAATGTGCTGATAAATACCCGCTCTTTCCCTGCAAACGTATCAATTTTCACATGCAGCTTATCCTCCGGAATACCGAGGTGAAAATCGAAATTTGCATCGTGATCAAAAAAAGGTGACACGTAAAAGTACTTGGTTGTGTTTAAATGAAAGCGGCGGTCTTGCAAGGTGTCCGGTCCCAAAAAATAAGGTTTCATTTCACGAAACGTATTGCTGACCTCTGCCACGCTACACAGCGGTTTATCATCATTCCCAAATACATAATAGAACGAAACGGGATTAAAATTATACCCCAGAATGTTGAGATTGGTGAGGCACATGATTCTGCCGACAGGCACGTTCATGCCTTGCTCCCGCAGGTAATCGAGCAAATGCACTTTGGTGTTCTTCCGCGTGTCGGGATTGCCCGGCGGTAATTGCAAATGCTCCTTGTCGCGAAAACTGAATACATTGAAACGGTTGAGCCCGAACAATAGTAGTTTCTTTTTGAGTAAGTCCAGCTCGTCGAGATCAATATAAAACATAAACACACTGTAATGAAAACGGTGCTTCTTAGGCGAAAGCCGATGATGCATCACTGTAGCTTTATACAGGCAGGAGTTCATGTGTCGTTTATATATTCTTCAAAAAAATAGAACAGGCAAAAATGGACTTTTGTTTAAAAACCTGATTTAACATCGTGTTACGTTCTCAGCCATAGCCTTGTCCCGGCGCTTCTCACTTACAACTGCGCGCACAGATCCACTGCGCTTTTATAGGCATCCTCATGGAAACCGTACCTGAAATAGCTTCCGCAAAAATACACCGGCCCGGCAGCATTAAGTGCTGGTAACTCGCTCTGTGCGGCAACAGCTGCCACATCAAACAGCGGATGTTCATACGTAATTTCCCGGATCAATTTCGACGGTGCGATGCTTCCTTCAAGGGCATTGATGGACACAAAATAATTAACCTTGTCTGATACACCCTGCAGGCGGTTCATCCAGTAAACGGTTGTTGGCAGTTGCTTTCCGTTCCGTTCTTCGATGCGGTAGTTCCAGCTACTCCAGGTTCGTTTGTTCTTTGGCATCACCGACTCGTCTGTATGAACAGTGGCTATGTTTTTTTCATAGCGGAAAGCCGCCAATAAGCGCTGCTGGTCGGCGGTTGGATTTTCGAGGAGGCGCAGGGTTTCATCGGCATGCGACGCCATGATCACCTTATCAAATACTTCCTGCCCGCCATCGGCTGTTTTTATCAAGACTTTATTGTCGGGCAGCATACGCACACCGGTGGCTGCCTGGTTAAGCCGGATCCTGTCTTTGAAGGGCCTGATGAGCAATTCGCGGTAGGCCTGGCTCCCGTTTTGCAGCGTGTACCATTGGTGTTGGGTATTAAGGCCGAGAAAGCCGTGGTTTTTGAAAAAACGGATCAAGGTGACTGCCGGGAAGTCGAGCATTTTATCCATCGGGGTGCTCCACACGGCCGAACTCATGGGCACAAGGTATTTTAAGAGCATTTCCTGGCTGAACCCGAATTCGCGAATGTAATCGGCTAGCGAATAAGCGGCGTATTCGGGCTTGTCGAGAATATCCACGCTGATCTTATTGAAGCGTGTGATCTCCATCAGCATGCGGATGTACGCCGGACGAAATATATTCCGTCGCTGCGCAAAAAGACCATTAAGTCCTGAGCCACAGTATTCGAGCCCTGTAGGCACATGCTGCACACTGAACGACATGTCGGTTTTTTTGATTGGTGCTTTGATCTGGTCGAACAGCCGGCATAAATTAGGATAGGTCTCGAAGTTGAAGACCATAAAGCCGGTATCCATATACACTTTCTTTCCGGCTTCTTCCACTGCAATGGTGTTGGTATGCCCGCCGGGATAATCGTTTTTTTCGAACAAGGAAAGCTCGTACTTGTGCTGCAAAAGATGTGCACAGCCCATGCCGGCAATTCCTGTTCCTATAATGGCTAGTTTCTGCATGTATCGCGAAAGGGTGTCGGTTTAACGATCAGTTCCTATTTGTTTTATGAAATAAATAGTGGCTTACCAACCACTCCTCACCATGGTTGTAAGCCCAAAGCTCGGCACAAGCCATAAAGAAGATGCGCCAG
>DAIUED010000125.1:0-9052 GCA_036845295.1 Bacteroidota bacterium | reverse complement strand
AACCGTTAGTTCGATTACGCTAGAAGACTTAAGGGCCTACTATGCTAACTTCTCAGCATACAATTCCGTGCTTTCCATTATCGGCGATATCGATCAGGCTTCTGCCATAAAAAAGATGGATTTTCTGACACGCCTGCAATCTAATCCAACCATGCCGGTGGCCCGTTACAAATTACCCGACATCGACAAAACCCGCATTTATTTTGTTGATAAAAAAGGTGCACCTCAATCTGAAATCCGGGTAGGTTATATTTCCTTGGCTTTCGACGCCACCGATGAGTTTTTTAAGTCCACGATCATGAACTACGCCTTTGCGGGAGCTTTCAATAGCCGGATAAATACCATCCTGCGTGAAGAGAAAGGCTTTACGTATGGCATTCGCGGCAATTTTTACGGCGGTAAATTCGAAGGCCCCTATACCATTGGTGCCGGCGTAAAAGGCAATGCCACCGACAGTTCCCTGGTGATTATCATGGAGCAGCTTAAAAAATACAATGAAGGCGGCATTACCGAAGCTGAATTGACGTTTACAAAGAATGCAATGGCGGAAGCGGATGCATTGAAATACGAAACGCCGGGACAAAAGCTGGGCTTTGTAAAACGCATGGTGGACTTCGACCTGGAAAAGAGTTACGTCGGAAAACAAACGGAGATCATCCGCAACATTAACCAAACGGAAATCAACCGCCTTGCCAAAACTTACCTGCCTTACGATAAGATGGCGATTGTTGTGGTTGGCGACAAAGCCAGCAATTTCGAAAAACTATCGAAACTCGGCTATGAGGTCGTGGAGCTGAATACTGACGGAAACAAAGTGAACAAATAAACTATTCTTTCCGTTAGGTGTTAAGAAATAGCATTGAACCGGATTTGTTCATTTTTTATTTAACCGATTAACGCACTATGAATATAGGCATTGTATGTTATCCCACGTTCGGAGGAAGCGGGGTTGTAGCCACGGAGCTTGGAATTGCATTGGCCGATAAAGGCCATAAAGTGCACTTTATCACTTATTCGCAGCCCTTCAGACTCAACCAGTTTACCGAAAACCTGTTTTACCACGAGGTGAATGTCAACGACTATCCCTTGTTCGACTACCAGCCTTACGAAAGTGTACTCGCCAGTAAGATCGTTGATGTTGCTATTTACGAACGCCTTGATATTCTGCATGTACACTACGCCATTCCGCATGCGTCGGTAGCTTACCTGGCACAGCAGATCCTCAAATCGCGCAAGATCAAACTTCCTTACATTACTACCCTTCACGGAACCGATATTACATTGGTGGGACAGGATCCGTCATTTGAACCGGTGATCTTTTTTTCGCTCAACAACAGCAACGCCATTACCTCGGTTTCTGAAAGTCTTCGCAAAGACACGTTGAAAACCTTCAAGATCGCCAACGATGTAAAGGTAATTCCGAACTTCATCAAAATCGAAGAGTATGAAGGCGTCAAAGAAAGCTGTCAACGGCATCATTTTGCCAAAGACAATGAAAAGATCCTGGTGCACATCTCCAATTTCAGGAAAGTGAAACGTGTTGAGGACGTACTCCGCGTATTCAACATTGTGCGCAAAGAGGTGCCGGCAAAACTTATCCTGGTAGGCGATGGACCGGAGCGACCACAAATTGACAAGCTCTGCCGCGAACTCAACACCTGCAGCGATATCATTTCCGTTGGAAAAATTGCAAACCCGAAAGAGATCCTGAGCATGGCAGATGTGTTTATTCTACCATCCGAAACCGAGAGCTTCGGGCTTTCGGCGCTTGAAGCGATGGCGATGAAAATTCCGGTAATCTCGACCGATACCGGCGGAATCCCCGAACTGAATGTACACGGTAAAACCGGCTACATGAGCAAGGTGGGCGATTACGAGGACATGGCTAAAAACACGATCGCGCTGCTTACTGACGAAAAGATGCATCGCACGTTTAAGGCAAATGCATTTGAGCAAGCCAAAAAATTCGACCTCAACAGAATTTTGCCGATGTATGAAAAGCTATACCAGGAAGTGATCGATGCCGGCTTGTGATATTCATCAGAATTAAGAGCCGCAAGCTGCCAGCTCCTTTTCTATCTGTTCTTTTTCTTTCAGCGTGGCAATTTCTTTGCTAAGTGCCTGCCTGTAGTACTGGCTCGCTTTGGCCTTGTTGTTGCGCGAGAGGTAATAATCGCCGAGAATCTGGTACATATAATAACTCTCGCTGTTGGACGCAATGAACGCTTCTTCGAGTGCTTCAGGCAAAACTGCCGTAGGCGCTTGCCTGGTGAGGAATTGAATGTAGTGCTTCAGCTGTTTGAAATCAAGAAAATGACGGTACCCGGTGCTTTGCAGGAAAGGATCGGCCGGAATGGCGCAGGCCTGCTCACTGATCTCGGCGTTGCTCCTTCGGCCCGGCGCAGCAGCAAATACTGAGTCGAGGTTATAGCAAACAAATTCTCCGCATTGAAATGGATTGGCACTCACCCACATCAATCTGGATTCTGGTTTAAAAATTACTGCGTGGTGAGCCAGGAGTTGATTCAAACCCTTTTCGTTAGTCAGACCGATGTCTTTGTCGTTTAGGCCTTTTTGATCGCGGAGTATTTTGGCTGCTCCAAGATATCCCAGGGTATCATAACGGTTCAGGAGCTGCCCAAGCCTCACCTGGCGGTAGAGCGACGAGCTGCCGATAATGTTTTCGAGGTTCGCCAGATCGTTGGCATAAGCCGGGCCTTGATAGTGGTTCGGACAGATCAGTTGCGAACTGTTTGTGACCTCATAAATATCCATCTTCTCGGGCGATTTCTCGATGCTGATGGTTTTATGGTCGGATGCGCTACCTACGAGAATGCTTTCCGATACAAAAACGTCGCGCTTGCGGGCAATGGCAATCGCTTCTTCGAGATTCCCTGCATATTGCAGGATCTCACGCGCCAGCAGTGCAATAGGGGTGGCAGCATCAGTAGGAATAGAACTTTTGGCAGCATTGATGGTAACGGTAATGCCTTGGTCGTTCATGCCGCTGCAGGCACCTATAAATCCTGCCCAGGTAACGGTAGCAAACTTATGGCCGCGATCCGGTTTTGTAAACTGAACAATCTTATTCTTTGCAAAATTGTCGCCACTGTAAAAATCGAAATTACGGCCTATCAGCAATTTCCCATCCGCGCTTTTCCCGTCCCATACTGAAAACGACGTACAGCCTACTGTCATGTTCTTATCCTGCAGCGCATGTCCAATATCGTGAGCGCCATGGTAATTGAGAATACGATGGTATTTAGGCGCTATAAAATCGTATTTATCACTGGCATATTTCGAAATACCGAGGATCTCTTCTTTATATTCATCGGTGATATGATCGGGCAGGTGGCGGTTGAAATAGGCAACAAAAAACTTCAGAAATTTCAGATAATTTATGTCCGGCACCAGAATCCGGATCTGATCTACAAACACATCCTCCTGAAAAGCATGCAACTCTTGCGTGAGCATACCATTGGCTACACCGCGTTCGTAACCATTGCCCTCTACATATAATTCCCAAAGCCCGCTTTGACTGTGACGCAGCCAGTTGTTATTAACGCTGTAATGGTCTTTGCCAAGTGTTTCTCGTTTCCAGGTACCTGTGCGGTCGGCATTGATGACCGGAACTGGAATCTGGATGGCAAGGTAAAAGTAGATGCCAAATGCCAGCAGTAAGATACCAAACACCAAAAGCGTTCTGCCGACTATTTTCCGAATTTTAAGCCACATGATTTCCGGCTGCAAAGATACGTATAAAAGGTGGCAAGCCATCGTAATTATAACTTGTTAACACGGCATTGTGCCGAAATAATAATAAATGATTAGCTTAGCGTCATGAGGTTTCACCCGCTCCTTACACTACTCCTCGCCATGTTGTTCCTTTCGGCAAGCCGGATAGCTTGCGCACAGCAGACACAGGCTACTGCACAGCAAATAAGGGAAGATTCGCTGCGGGTAGAAAAAATCATCAAGGATGCTAAAAACCGGGCAGAACTAGCCCCGGAGGAAGCCCGCCAACTCATCAGCCAGGCCATTGAAATCTGCAAGCAGAAAAACCTGCGAACGGGTCTGGCCAATTCGTATAATGTGATGGGTACGATTTACGAGAACATTCCCGATTTCAAAAAATCCATCCGTTATTACAACATGGCCATGGAAATTGCGCGCGAAGAGCACCTGCTGCCTCTCCAGGGATCGATCCTCTATAATTCGTCCTCGGTGTATGAAGATCTGGGCGACTATGACAAAGCCTACCAGGTAATAACGCAAGCGCTTGCCATTAAACGCCTGCTCAACGACAGCGCCGGTATTTCCAGGGCCTACCGGCAGATGGCACAGAACCTCAGCTATAAAAAAGATTATAAAACATCTATTGCGTATTTCCAGAAAGCGATTGATATCCAGCGCACGCTCAAATCGGATAGAAACCTGAGTATCACGCTCAACAGCCTGGGCGTGATTTACACCAACGACGGACAATACAAGAAAAGCCTTGAATCACTACACGAAGCGCTGGCAATTAACCTGAACAATAATGACTCCTCGATGATCGGAGGTGTTTTCCTAAACCTTGGCTATTGCTACGATGGGATGGGACGCCTCGATTCGGCAGAATACTACTACCTGTCTGCTCTAGAGCTCTTCGAACACGTGAACGATCGCATCGATCTACCTATTGTTCTCAATAACCTGGGTGAGCTTTATTTCCAGCAAAACCGCCTGGTACTTTCGGAGAGTTACCTTTTAAAAGGGTTGGCTGCAGCGCGTTATAATAATAGCCTGATCGATTTGCGGGACATACAAAACAACCTGTCGGAACTATATGCCCGGAAAAACGACTACAAAAACGCCTACGTTTATCAGGAAGGTTACATTCGTGCAGCCGACTCGCTCATGAACGAAGAAAAAATGCGGGCTTTGGAAGAGCTTACGGTTAGATTCGAAACAAAAGAAGTTGAGGAGCAAAACCTTATGCTTCAGAAAGAAAATGACCTTCAGCGCAGCAGGATTCAGCAACGCAATTACCTTATCCTGGCTATTCTGTTATTTGCCTTGCTCGTTGTGGCGTTGCTTTTTCTGTACACCCGCCAAAAGCGTTTCCGGCTGCAAAAAGAGAAACTCGACATCGAGCAAAAATTGCTTCAGATACAGATGAATCCCCATTTTATTTTCAATTCCCTGCAGGCGATCCAGAGTTTCATCCTCACCAACCGGCAGAAAGAGTCGGCTGGCTACCTGACCTCATTTTCAAGGCTCATGCGTCTCATATTAGAAAATTCGCGGCACGACCTGATTACACTCGATAAAGAAATTGATACACTAAAGTATTACCTCGAACTCCAGCAACTTCGTTTCAAAGGCATATTCAGTTATGACATCACGGTCGATCCATCTATAGATAAAGATTTTGTAGTAGTACCACCAATGCTGTTACAGCCTTTTATCGAAAATGCCATCGAACACGGTTTCAAAGAAATGAAGGAAAAAGGCCTGCTGAACGTAACGATTTCGAAACTGGATGAAGGTCTGGTTTTCGAAGTGACCGATAACGGCATTGGCATTGAAAAATCGAAGCAACTAAAACAAGAACACAAACGTCACCGTTCTTACGCATTGGAGATCACGAAGAAACGGATCGACGTGATCAATGGAAGCCTTCGCACGAACCTCAGGCTCAGCATCGAAGATCTTTCGGCGCGGGAAGGCCTGCAACAAGGCACTCAGGTCAAGCTATTCATCCCAACCATAAACCAACCATGAGCACACTAAACGTTTTAATTATCGACGATGAAGAACTTTCGAGAGACACTATTGCAGCTATTGTACGCCAATACTGCGACCACACGCGTGTGGTAGGCGAAGCCGGTAGCGTAAAAGAGGGTCTCAAAGCCATCCGGGAACTGAAGCCGGATGTGATCCTGCTCGACATTCAACTCGGCGACGGCAGCGGCTTTGAGTTGTTGAGAATGGCTGAACCTGTACAGGCCTTTGTCATTTTCATTACGGCTTACGAAGAGTATGCCATCAAAGCATTTAAAACAGCAGCACTCGATTACCTCTTGAAGCCGGTAGATATAGGCGAGCTGCAAAGCGCCATACAGAAAGCCAAAGACCAGAAACAACGCAGTAGCATCGAAACGCAGCTCAATATTCTCCTCACCAACTTCAACCAGGTATCCGCAGTCAACGGCCAGAAAATTGTATTGAAAACCAACGAGCAAATGCACATTTTGTCCTCCAATGAGATCATGCATATTGAAGCCGAAGGAAATTACACCCAATTTTACCTCGTCAACCGGAAAACGATCCTGGTAAGCAAGACATTAAAAGACTACGAGGAGATCCTGGATAAGAGCATTTTTGTGCGTATTCACCAGAGCCATATCGTCAACATGTCGTATGCTTCGCGTTTTGATAAACGTAATGGCGGCTTTCTAATCCTGAAAGACAATACCAGCCTGCCGGTATCTACCCGTAAAAAGGACGATCTGATCCAATACCTGGAAGGCTTATAACAACAGATACTCACAAAAACACCACAGATAATCAGGCAATCGTCACTCTTGCTAAACGATTGTGTTTTTGTCTGCCGATGGCGTTTATTCCTTCATTTTTTAGGCTATTTTTGACTTGTGCGTGTATGCCGGACGGACTCAACGGTTTGTCTGGCGAAAAATGAGTACCGCAGCACGTTTGCGGATCGGCCTGTTTACCTTTAGAAAACGAATGACAAAGAAACTTGCCGAAACAAAAAACCCGGGAGACGACCCGGGTTTTTTAATGGCATAAGTTGACCCATTTTACTGGCTGGCGAATCAGCGGGAACTTCATACACCAAAAAGTGCAATGCCTGCGGTACTTATCGCCAGGTAAAGGCATAAAGGGCTGTAATAACGGCTGTCGTATGTCGCAAACAGACCGTCGCGTTTCTTTTTAAAAAAGCCCACATACCTAAAATCACCTATGGCGCGCAGGAATGTAATACCCGCAAGCGTCCAAAAACCAGAAAGATATGGCGTATGCCCAAGCGGCAGCACGCGGGCATAAAAAATTGCGACAGCCAAAAACAAACTGGCAACAATGGCCGTAGCAATTTTTCCTGGCACAAATGCTTTGGTTCCATCATCAACGTCGGGCAATGCGGCCCAAAATCCATAAAGGCCGCCAAAAGCCCAATAGTAGTGAAACACCGAAACAGCCAGAAATATCAGCGCGTTAAGGTAAGATAGCATCAATGGTATCATCTTGAATTGTTTTGAAAATCTGGCGATGGCATAAAAAAACGGTTTGCCTTTGTAGCAAACCGTTTCTATGTTAAAGCCAAATCATGTTTATGCTTTTGGCGATGTCAAGTGTTCTCCATCATCTTCTGCATCGTTGGCGCGATCGAGGTCTCCGTAATCGAGTTTCTTACCTCTTAGTGCCAGAAGGCCACGCAGGATGAGCACCATAAATGGAATATACATCACCGGTTTAGGCAACTGGTAGTATTCGAGCACCACTTCCGATTTGCGTTTCAAACGCTCGGTAATGAGGTACATCGATGGGATAAGCAAAAGCGTAAGAAAGGTAGCGAAGAGCAAGCCAAAAATCATTGTCCAGCTCAACGGACCAAAGAAGGCTACACTGTCGCCACCAAAGAAGATATGCGGATTGCCAGTGGCCAACAGCGATTCGAAATCTATGTTAAGACCTACTGCCAGTGGGATCAAGCCCAGGATAGCTGCTGTGGCCGTCAGAACCACCGGCGTCATCCGTGTGCGGCCGGCTTCCACCGTTGCCTGGTACAAGGTCATACCACCTTCGCGGGCAAACTCGGCAAATTCTACCAGGAGGATACCGTTACGTACCACGATACCGCCAAGGGCAATGATACCAACGCCCGTCATCACGATACTCATGTCCATTTTGAATAGCGATACACCGATCAATACACCCACTATACTGAATACGATCTCGGAAAGGATGATCAGCGGCTTGCCAAGTGAATTGAACAAACCTACCAGTACCAGGAGCATCAGCATCACCGCAATGCCCATCGCATTCCCAAGGAATCCCATCGTTTCGGCCTGCTCGGCTTTATCGCCGGCAAATTGGACGATCACATTTCCTGTTTTTTTGTATTGCTTCATCACGCGTTCTACGTTGGCAACGACTTCGTTCGGGTTAAAACCATCTTTCACATCCGACGACAGGGTAATCACACGCTTGTTATTTTTGCGTTTAATGCCTGCATAGGTGTAATCGTAACGGATATCGCACACAGAAGCCAGCGGCACGTTGCGCACCATACCGCCCATGTTCATATCACGGTAAGTGATTTTCAGGTTTCGCAGGGTTTCGATGTCGATGCGCTGGTCGAATTTATAACGCAGCTGCACCGGATATTCATCATCCACATCCCTGAACTTGGTTGCTTCTACGCCATATACAGCGCCACGGATTTCCATCGCCAGCTGGTAGGTAGAGATGCCTTCGCGCAGAGCACGCTCGCGGTCGATATCGAACACGATCTCTGGCTTGTTGGCCACGAAGTCTGATTTCAAACTCACAATACCCTGGATCTTAGCTGCAGAAATGAATTTGCGAAGGTTGTCGGCGTTTTCTGTAAGTTGCTTGAAGTCTTCGCCGATGATTTCGATACTCACTGGTTTCGGTGTTGGCGGACCACTTTGTTCTTTGTTCACAACGATGTCGGCACCCGGAATTTCCCAATTAAGGGCCTGAAGTTTTTTCAGGTACTCGGTAGTGGATTGCCCGTGGCGTTTTTCGAACTCCACGAAAGCGATCGCGATTTTACCTTTATTCGGATACGAGTTCTGATCGCCGTCGGCAGGATCTGTTACACCGATGGTGACGTTGGTAATCATCGATTCTACCGTTGGGTTATCTTTGCCGAGCACACTGTAAACCTTTGCTTCTGCTTTACGCATCACCGCATTGGTTACTTTCGGGTCGGTTCCTTCCGGTAATTTCACGTACACATAAATGTTATTCGGATCTCCGCTCGGGAAGAAAACCACTTTCGGTTTCATGATGCCGAACA
>DAIUED010000124.1:0-9070 GCA_036845295.1 Bacteroidota bacterium | reverse complement strand
ATAATGCCTGTGTAGCAAATGGCAAATTTTGCGTAAACAATCATGCACATGTTTTATCAGATAACGGGGTTTGCACAATTTACTATTTACTATACTCTTTGAATTTAATTGATTTGAAGCCATATATAACAGGCATTGACCAAATCAAACTAAACAAAAGTAATCTAGAGAAAATACCAGTTCCTGTCCCTCCACGAGATTTACAAGAAAGATTTAATTCAATCTTCCATAAGTATGATAGCCTCAAAGAGAAACTAAATCAGAGTGTGAATTTTGTTTCGCAATTAAATAATACTCTATCTTATCTTGCTTTCAGAGGCGAATTAGATTTCAACATAGCGGTTGATTTAGAAGTGTTGCTTGAAAATGATTACCAATTCTTCAAGGAGAACAGCAATTCAGGTTCAATAAAATTATTGATTGAAAGATTAAACACTGACGAACTAAACGAAAACAGGTTTTACGAACAGCAAACCTATGATAAGGCGAAAGGCTTCGTCTTTGAGCTAATCAAGGAAGGTAGAGTGAAACAAGTATTTGATGAGAAAACAAAAAAAGTAAAGCTAACAGTTTAATGAAATTATTGAGGCTAAAAATAGAAAACGAAGAGGGTTTCAGAAGCTTGCAAAAAGGTTTTGAAATAAACTTCCATACCTTGGCAGACACCGAAGCCATGGGGCAATTTCGGCCTTTCTGTTTCGCTGGTTTAAATGGAAGTGGCAAGAGTAACGTATTAGAAGCACTAGCAACTATTTTTTATCATTTAGAAGTTTGCGTAGCTCGTTATCTGCCTGAAAGCATCAAAGACCCCAATAACTTTAAACGAAACGAATGCACACCTGATGCCTTTACCTTAGAATATCTGATTGGTCAGCATGATCGAAAAGGTTATGTGGTTTCGTTATTTGATAAAGTAACCATTACGAAGGAAGAAGGCCAAGAGCCCAAAATGTTTATTCAGTCATTCCCCTTTGATGAAAGTACGGAGAAGAGAGAGGTTTCACTAATTCCGCCCAAGGCTAGAGATAGTGCAGCCGAAGGCAAAGTATATTTACCGGCTCATATTATTGGCTATTCCTCAGGAGAAAACGAAATTTTGAGTTTGCCCTTCATAAAAAGCCGCCTCATCCATTTGGACGAATATCGACAGGCTGCACGAGACAATTACAGCAGTTTTGAGGAATCAGAAAACAGTTTGATCTACATCGATAACAACATGAGCCAAGCAGTGCTTTTATGTTGTTTATTGTTTGAAAATGATAAGACACTTGAACCACTTAGAAACATTGACAATACAGGCATTTTAGGTCTGCAGAGTTTCAGGATGAATATTCATCTGCACAACTTTGAATTTCCTGAAGAAAAGAAAAGCATCCCGATACTTTGGCTGATAGAACAAAATCAACTGGCCAATCTTAAAAAATGTGCTACATCATGGCACTTAGACCAAAAGACACAGACGCTTTGGTTAGACTTTTTTGTAAATGAAGCAACCAAAGCAGCTTTCAAAGAACATTTCCGTTCGGGTTTAGAATGCTTTCATTTTTTTAGGTTACTGTATGAGCTAAATAATCACTTTTTGGACGATAAGACCAAAGAAAGAGTTTATCAATCACAAGGTTTATATACAGATTGGAAGCTTCCTACGGGTACGCCAGAGCAAGATGTGTTTCATTTCTTAGAATTTTACATAGAGAAACAACTTAGGGGCACTGGGCAGAGAAAAGATTTGCTTCTACGAAGTTTTTCGGACGGGGAACATCAGTTTATTCATACCATGGGTATTTGTTTGTTGCTTAAAGACAGGCGTTCCCTTATTTTATTGGACGAACCCGAAACCCATTTCAATCCAAGTTGGAGAGCGAAGTTTATCAAAATACTAAACGACAGCATCACAGCAGGGAATCCAAAGGATTTACCAAATGGCAACTTCAATGTTCACTTGCTAAAAGATGTATTACTTACTTCTCACTCACCATTTATCATTTCGGATTGTTTACCTGATAATGTGGTTCTTTTTGAGAAAGATGGTAAAGGCGATACAACGGCTAAGAAGGCAAGTGAATTGGGAATTGATACTTATGGTACTTCCGTCAACCTTTTAACCAATCGTATTTTTAAGAACAGGGAAACCATTGGCACTTATGCCATGTCAAAATTAAAAGAGTTCAAAAAGCGTTTCGATGGCAATGAGAGAACAGAAGACTTGATTGAAGAATTGAACAGCGAGTTTGGTGACTCTATTGAAAAATTGATGATCATTAAAGAAGTAACAGACAAAAAGCAGTAGATGTTAAGACCTTACAACTTTCCATATTCAAAGATTCAGAAAGTTCAATCATTCGTTAATCACGTAATGCTTGATGTCGTCTTTAATACAAATAACATAACCAGGTCAAGTTTCAGTTCCAATTTAGTGCTTCCAAAGTATAGAAGTTTAATTGTTAAAACTGATAATAAATACATTCATACCCCGCTGAATAAAGCTTTTAAGATTTGCAAAGGATTAAAACGTGAACAAATAAAATTGTTAAAAACTGCTGTACACAACAATAATAAGATAAGAGAATTGTGTAATGGAGATATTCAGCCAGTTTCTTATGACCAAATCGAAGCCATAAATGTTGACCTAAAAAAAGCCTTAAAAAAGTTCTGTGATTCTCTATACGACCACTGCATAAAACTTCAACCATTTTACAGCACTTATGAAAACATAAACACATATTATAAAACTGTTGTAAAAAGATCCTCTGTTTGTAGGTGCTGCGGAATCAATAAAATTCTGACGCAATATCATACTCATAGAAGTGCTCTTGATCACTATTTACCACGAAAGCATTACCCATTCAATTCTTTAAATTTCAAAAACTTAATTCCAATTTGTGACACCTGTAATAGTAAATATAAGCTAAGTAAAGATACGCTATACATTACACACAATAAAGGCAAGAAAAATCAATACAAATCAAGAACAGTTGCGTTTTATCCATACAGCAAAACAATTCACGAAATAGAAATAGATATTAAGTTTAACAAGACATTTGACTCTACAATAGAACCAAAGGACATTGACATTACACTTACTTGTCCAGGCAATAAAGACAAAGTAGCCTCCTGGGACAGAATATTTGAAATAAAGGAAAACTACAAAGCTGAGTGTTGTACTGATGAAATGAGGATGCATTATGAAGAACAATACATTGCCGACAAGAATTTTGGGCAGTCACACGAACAGTATATCGAAAAACTGAAAAGGAATAAATATGGAGATACGAACTTTTTAAAAATTCCGTTTTTGGAAGCCATTCATTCAGGTGTGAAGTAATTTGGTCTAATAGTGAGCGCTTCCCGTTTTTAATTTTTTTATTGCGACAGCATTCGATGTGATAATGGCTGATGTCAATTATAATGAGTCATCCAGCGGAAGAGTTGCCTCAGATATGTTTATTCCGCGCCAGCGATTGCAGTGAAAATCCTTTTGACTGGATGGCGGAGTAACACGGAGCCATCCGGCAAAAGATTGCAACGGAAAGCGCGCCCGGGCGCCCAAAATATCCAAATGGTCAACATTTGCAGACGTAAAATTTACTTCCCAATACAAAACTTGCTAAAGATATTATCCAGCAGGTCTTCGTTCGTCACCTGTCCGGTAATTTCGCCGAGGGCTTCGAGGGCATAACGGATGTCGAGGGCCAGGAAATCACTTTGGATGTTACGGCTGAGGCCTTCGTCAACTTTGCTTAATGCGGCTTGCGCCCGGTTGAGCGAGGCCACGTGGCGCGAGTTGGTCACGATGGTATCGGTGGTATGAAGCGTGCGCGTATCGAACAGGTTTACCAGCGTTTTTTTCAATGCCTCGATGTTGCGCTGTTCCTTGGCCGAGATAAAGAGCAGGGTAGGGACGTCTGCAAATTCGCGCTGTAGTTCGTCGAGGTCTTCGAAGTCGATCTTATTGCCGACTACGAGAAGTTGCGAAGTGCCGATGTGTTCTTTGATAAGGTCCATTTCCAGTTGCAGGTCGCCACGGCTCAGCTCGTGCGTATCGAACAGGTAGATCACGATGGCCGATTTGCGGATCACTTCAAAGGCTTTGTTCACGCCGATCTGTTCGATGACGTCGCTGGTCGTGCGGATGCCTGCCGTATCAATGAAGCGGAAGAGCACCCCGTCGATCACCAGTTCATCTTCGATGGTGTCGCGCGTGGTGCCTGGTATATCGCTCACAATGGCGCGGTCGTCGTCGAGCAGCACATTGAGCAGGGTCGATTTCCCGGCGTTGGGTTTGCCAACGATAGCCACCGGAATGCCATTTTTGATGACATTGCCCACCTCGAAACTCGAGATGAGTTTGCCGATGATGCCCAGGATGGTATGGATGAGTTTTTTGAGGTCGCTGCGGTCCGCAAACTCCACGTCCTCTTCCGCAAAATCGAGTTCCAGCTCGATGAGAGAAGCAAAGTTGAGGAGGTTTTCACGCAGCACGTCGATCTTGTTGCTAAAGCCGCCGCGCATGTGCTGCATGGCTACCTGGTGCGAGGTGGCGGAGTTGCTGGCAATGAGGTCGGCTACGGCTTCGGCCTGCGAAAGGTCCATTTTGCCATTGAGGAAAGCCCGGAGCGTGAACTCGCCGGGTTGCGCCGGCCGGGCACCGTGCCTGAACAGTAACTGAAGGATCTGTTGCTGGATAAACACCGAGCCGTGGCAGGCAATCTCCACGATCTCTTCGCCCGTATAGCTGTTGGGGGCTTTGAATAAGGTAAGCACCACTTCGTCGATGATCACACCATGTTCGGCCAGCAGGGCAAAATGCGCCGTGTGGCTGGGGTGTTTGGCCAGGGCTTTCGGCTTCAGGTTTTTGGTGTAGCAAATGCGTTCCACGATGGCGATGGCCTCGTTCCCACTCAGGCGGATCACCGCAATAGAACCCGCTCCGTGAGGGGTTGCCAGCGCGGCAATGGTGTCTTTATTCAGCGTATAATGTGCCATACAGGTTATCCCAAACAAATTTAGAAATATTTGCTCCATCTAAAAGGTTTTTCTTAAATTAGCGCATCATTTTGGGCAGGATCGGCCAGCGGTTCGCACACCTGAACAAGATCATGTGAACAGTAAAACAATAATCAAAACTCAATAATCAAGCACTATGGGCGTTTTAGTCGGAAAAAATTCAAAAGTAATAGTTCAGGGTTTCACAGGAGGAGAGGGCACTTTCCACGCAACCCAGATGATCGAATATGGCACGAATGTGGTTGGCGGCGTAACGCCAGGCAAAGGCGGCACCACGCACCTCGACAGGCCCGTGTTCAATACCGTGAAAGAAGCGGTGGACAAAGCCGGTGCTGATACCTCCATCATCTTCGTACCTGCTGCTTTTGCTGCCGACGCCATCATGGAAGCCGCCGAAGCCGGCATCAAAGTGATCATCTGCATCACTGAAGGCATTCCGGTAAAAGACATGATCCCGGTAAAAGAATACCTCAAAGGAAAAGCCTGCCGCCTGATCGGGCCTAACTGCCCTGGTGTAATCACAGCCGGTGAAGCGAAAGTAGGCATCATGCCGGGCTTCGTGTTCAAAAAAGGCCGTGTGGGCATTGTGTCAAAATCCGGTACCTTAACTTACGAAGCAGCCGACCAGGTAGCGAAAGCCGGTTTAGGCGTTTCAACGGCTATTGGTATCGGTGGCGACCCGATCATCGGCACGCCAACCCGCGATGCGGTTGAGTTACTGATGAACGATCCTGAAACCGATGCCATCGTGATGATTGGTGAAATTGGCGGAAGCTACGAAGCCGACGCGGCACGCTGGATCAAAGCCAACGGTAACAAGAAACCGGTAGTAGGCTTTATTGCCGGCCAAACAGCACCGAAAGGACGCACCATGGGCCACGCCGGTGCCATTGTAGGCGGTCACGACGATACCGCCCAGGCCAAAATGGCCATCATGCGCGAGTGTGGCCTGCACGTGGTAGATAGCCCGGCGGCTATCGGCAAAACGATGGCCGAAGTGCTTAAAAATGTGACAGCTTAATTTATAAAAAGAACATACTAAAAAGGCCGGAATTGTTTTCGGCCTTTTTTATGCCGCATTTGCAATCGGAATGTACCGGTCCGCAATAAGCAGGCAGCCCATCCGTTATACTGCTACCATGAAAAAACTTTTGCTTCTCCCTTTTTTCCTGTTCCCGGTGCTTTCAGGCAAGGCCCAGGGTTCGGTAAAAGACTCAGCCTTCCGCATCATGATGGTGAGCGTGCATTTTGCCGGACAGATTCCCGCCGCCGACCTTGCCAAACGCTATGGCCCTAATTTGAGCGCCGGAGGCACCTACACCTGGAAAACCAAAAAGAACGTTTTGTTTGGCGCAGAAGTAAGCTATTTCTTTGGCAGAAACCTGCGCGAAGACCCGCTGCAAAGCATGCGTGTAGCAGAAACCGGTCAGCTGACCGACAACGAAGGGTATCCTGCCGACTTGCGCCTCACCGAGCGCGGCTGGAATGTTTACGGCAATGTTGGGTACCTGTTCTCGAAATTGGGCCATAACCCCAACTCGGGCGTATTTTTTACAGTAGGCGCAGGCTGGATGCAACACAAGATCAAGTTTTACGATCCCAACAAAAAAGTAGCCGCCGTGTATGGCGATCTGAAGAAAGGCTACGACCGCCTCAGCGGAGGCTTTGCCCTGTCGCAATACATCGGTTACCAATACCTGAGCAACAACCGCCTGGCCAATTTCAATTTCGGCTTTGAGTTTTATGAAGGCTTTACCCGGAGCTTGCGCGGCTATAACTACGATACCGGCCTGGCCGATACGCAGCAACGCCTTGATGTTTTGGTTGGCTTTCGCCTCGCCTGGACCCTGCCGCTCTATCGGCGGATGAAAGATGTGTATTATTATTAACCGCCGCATCGCGCGAAGGCTGAGGCTCTCGAAGCTGCGTTTCCCGAAGCCTGAGGCTCTCGAAGGCTGAGTTCCCGAGTCACTGAAACCTGATTCTCCCGAAGCCTGAGTTCCCCGAAGCCTGAGGCTCTCGAATCCTGCGTTTCCCGGAGCCCGCGTTTCCCGAAGCCTGAGGCTCTCGAAGGCTGGACTCTCGAAGCCTGCGTTCCCACGAAGCCTGATTCTCCCGAAGCCTGCGTTTACCGAAGCCTGAGGCCCTCGAAGGCTGAGCGCCCGAAACCCAAGTCACCTGAAAGCTGATGTTTAAAAAAAAATGCTATTTTCGCGCTATCATATACAGGTATAGGCAATGTTAATTATTGGTATTTGCGGAGGCACGGGTTCTGGAAAAACAACGGTTGTAAACAAAATACTGGACATTCTTCCTTCCGACCACGTGGTCATTCTTTCACAGGATTCTTATTATAAAGATAACTCAGACATTCCTGCCGACCAGCGGAAATTCATCAATTTCGATCATCCCGATTCCATTGAGTTCGACTTGCTCCTCGATCACATTACCTGCCTCAAAAACGGGCAAAGCATCGAAAAACCCATTTATTCTTACATCACCTGTACCCGCGATTCGAAAACCATCCATGTGAAAAGCAAAGAAGTGGTGATTGTGGAAGGCATTCTGTTGTTTTCCGACGAGCGCATCCGTAACATCTGCAATGTAAAAGTATTTGTAGATGCACCACCCGACGAGCGTTTGCTGCGCGTAATTAACCGCGATATCATCGAGCGCGGCCGTAGTGTGGAACAAACCCTCGAACGCTACCTGCAAACGGTGAAACCCATGCATGAGCAGTTTATTGAACCCACCAAGCGCTTTGCCGACATCATCGTGCCGCTGGGTGGAGAAAACATGGTTGCCATCAATATCCTTGCCTCCACCATTCGCCAGAAGCTCGGCATTGCCAAAGACCAGGACATCAACTCAGTGTTCCATTAGTCTTTCACAGGCGTGTTTTCAGGCACTGTGAAGCCTGTTTCTATTTTATGGGCTAGCCTCTAAATAATTTCTGTAATTCAAAAGAAAAACCTATTTTTACGCTCCTTAATTTGGAGACGTGTCCGAGTGGTTGAAGGAGCAAGCCTGGAAAGTTTGTATACGGGAAACTGTATCGCGAGTTCGAATCTCGCCGTCTCCGCGAAGCCAACGCGCAATTGGCCGAAAAAAAGTGGTTTATCGTTAAACCACTTTTTTTATGGTGTGAAGCGAAAGCTGGAGTTGAAGTGTATCAATTATCTTACCCAGCCTCAGGAATTAAATGCTCATGCCATCAAAAGGTAGATACTGATACAACGAATACATGCCGATATTTACGATCATAGATATTCAGACGTTTAGCGAAACAGTACAGGTGTTTTATGGAAATATCTTGAACAAAAAACGTATTTCGCCTGGCGACAAAATCGTGTTTAGTGATGACGTCAATTCCTATATCTTTAGAATAATTGGCGTGATTAAAGCATCAGGGAAACAGCAGTTGGGCTTATTAATAAGTTCCAGCGACTACGAAAAAGTCAGCAAGTGGAATGTCGAGGGAAAAAGTGTCAACGTAGTGAGCTTGAGCGATCGACGAAAACTTATTGACACTCCAATTGTGTGGGAGGGAGATTTATCAGACGACTGTACAGCTGAGTGGGCGGGCTTGCGATTAAGGGCAGAATGGATGGACGAAGATTATTGGTGGTGGCAAGTTTCAGATATGGAAAACCCGGAAGTTGAGATAGACTCATCAAATAACTACGACGTTTCCTTTATCGGGGGAGACATTTCAAGGCAAACGGCAGAAAAAGCTGCAAAAGAATACCTGAGATAACGTGCTTAATTGACAATCGCGTAAAGTGTTCTGATTTGAATCTATCTGTTTTTGAAGTTTAAAATGCCGGCAAATATTTATTTTTGTTACAACGCCCAAAAACCGGTTTTAATCAGTACTGTTGTCCATTACGACACTTTAGTTGAATTTTATGGCAAATCAAGAGCTTGAAATAGTATTGATGGAAAGAGCTTCAGGGTTCGGGTTGAAAGAGACTGCTTTTCATACGCTTGATGGGATATTCTCGGCGCATTCGGCAGATGTCGATTTTTTAGGCGGCTTTTCTCAAAGCGAAATTATCAGAAA
>DAIUED010000123.1:0-9140 GCA_036845295.1 Bacteroidota bacterium | reverse complement strand
ATGTAGTCGATAAATTCGGCACTGAACATCATAACGGGAGTAAGTTAAAATGAATGGTTTTGGAAAAGTTGCGTGTTTGTTTTGCTAAACACGTCTTGGAAAAAAAAGAGCCAGGAATCTCCTGGCTCTCATTGCTCTTAGTGGCATTGAATAACGATGTCTCTGAAGCAGCAGTGAACCCTTGTGTTGTCACATGTTGAACCAGAACCAGAACCAGAACTTCCGGCAGCAGCATCAGTAGCAGCAGCTAAACCGCCGGTAACAAATGAAAGTTCTTGTTCAGATAATTTTTGCATTTTCAGTTCTAAAGAACTTTTTACTTGAAACAGTTTCTTTTTCATGTTGTAAATTGTTTAAGGTTTTTTTCCTACTCTATTTTAGGCTTTTCGGATTCCGCCGAAACTAATCTACAAACTCCTCGAAGCATTCCAAATTTATGCAGTCGAAATCTTCCGGTTTATCGAAAAATCACGTATTGTTACGTGAATAGTGTAAGTAATTTTACGTGTTTCAGAGCCGTGATTTTACGTAGTTTTTCGACACTTGTAGCAACATCTTTTTAGTAAAGGGTCAGTGACAAAATTCAATAATGAATGTGATGTGTTATGACACATTCGTGAATGGAGTATATGGAATAAAAACAAAAGTGGTATGTGTTTCATGCGTCCGATATTTCTATATTTACATGATCCGGCTACTTTGATTTTAGTAATGTAAACAACTGTTATGAGGGCTTTCCCACATTATATGCAAACCGACGCGATGACCTGTGGCCCAAGCTGCCTGCGGATCATATCGGCATACTACGGAAAAAAATATTCGCTGGCAGAGTTGGTGCAGATCAGTCATACCACCCGCGAGGGCAGCTCATTGCTTGGCATGAGCCGTGCGGCGGAGAAGATCGGCTTTCGTACCATGGGTGTGAAAATCACCATGTCGCAACTCTTCGAAGAAGTCACCTTGCCATGCATTGCACATTGGAATCAGCAGCACTTTGTGGTGGTTTACAAAATTACGAAGCATGCCGTTTATGTGTCCGACCCGGCCCATGGTCTGCTGCAATACACCAAAGAAGAGTTCGCAAAGCATTGGATCAGCGATGGTAAAGAGGAAGGCATTTTGTTGTTGTTGGAAACAACTCCCGAGTTTTACGAAGAGGAGCCGGAAAATGGAAAAGCAGAAAAAAAGAATTTCTATTTTCTACTTTCTTACCTGCTTAAGCATAAGCGCGCCGTCGTTCAATTGTTCATCGGGCTCATTGCAGGGAGTTTGTTACAGCTTATTTTTCCGTTCCTTACCCAAAGTATTGTGGATATTGGTATCCAGAACCGCGACATCCACTTTATTTACTTAATCCTTTTGTCGCAGCTGATGGTTTTTTTTGGTCGTACAACCATCGATATCCTTCGCAATTACATTCTGATGCATGTAAGCAGCCGGATCAATATTTCATTGGTCAGCGATTTTTTTGTGAAGCTCATGAAACTGCCAATCCGGTACTTCGATACAAAGATGACGGGCGATATCATGCAACGCATCAACGACAACCATCGCATTGAAAATTTCCTCACGGGCTCTTCGCTCAACACGTTGTTCTCGCTGTTTAATTTTATCATTTTCAGTGGCGTGTTGGCCTGGTACAGTCTTAAGATCTTTGCTGTTTTTATCTTCGGTTCTACCGTCTATTTCCTGTGGATCACGTTTTTTCTGAAGCGGCGTGCCGATCTGGACTTCAAGCGTTTTCAGCAAAGCAGTCAGAACCAAAGCCGCATCATGGAATTGGTGAATGGCATGCAGGAAATAAAACTGCACAATGCCGAACGGCAAAAACGGTGGCAATGGGAAACCCTGCAAGCCCGGCTTTTTAAAATAAACCTCAAAGGCTTATCCCTTACCACTGCGCAAAACTCTGGCTCTTCCCTCATCAACGAACTGAAGAACATCATCATTACGTTTTTATCTGCCAAGCTCGTGCTCGACGGGCAGGTTACACTGGGCATGATGCTTTCCATCAGTTACATCATCGGTCAGCTTAATGCGCCTGTAACGGAAATGGTGAACTTTATCCAACACTGGCAGGATGCCAGGCTCAGTCTTGAGCGTCTTGGGGAGATCCATAACCGTGAGGATGAAGAGCCGGCAATGGACGAAAAAATGCGGGAAGTGGACGGGCATGCTTCGCTGCAGATCGACAACCTTTCGTTCAGCTACGAAAGTGCAGGCAGTGAGCCGGTGCTTCATGAGCTTTCGGTACGCATTCCGGCCAATAAGATCACCGCAATTGTGGGTGGTAGCGGTAGTGGAAAAACAACACTCATGAAACTGCTCTTGAAATTTTACGAGCCGGTTCAGGGACACATTCGCCTCGGGGACAATAATCTTTCCAATGTTTCGGCACACACCTGGCGCGAGGCATGCGGCGTCGTGATGCAGGAAGGTTACATCTTTAGCGACACCATTGCCAACAACGTGGCTGTAGGTGTAGATATAGTCGATAAGAACCGTCTGAAACATGCACTGACGGTAGCCAACATCAAAGACTTTGTCGAAAGCCTGCCGTTGAGCTACAACACAAAGATTGGCATGGAAGGCATTGGCATCAGCACAGGTCAAAAACAACGCTTGCTCATTGCCAGAGCCGTTTATAGAAACCCGCACTATTTGTTTTTCGACGAGGCAACCAGCGCCCTTGATGCCAATAACGAAAAAGTGATCATGGAAAACCTTAATGTTTTTTTCGAAGGTAAAACGGTCGTGGTAATCGCTCACCGCCTTAGTACGGTGAAAAACGCCGATCAGATCATTGTTCTGGATAAAGGACGCATCATCGAAGTGGGTACTCATACCGACCTTACTGCGCAACGCGGCGCATACTACGAGTTGGTGAAGAATCAGCTTGAGCTTGGAAATTAAGACCGAACAAAATTTTTAATGCAATGGCGCCAGGTGTTACGCCCGGAAACTGCATAAGCGCTGTTGTTTGAGCAGTTATTAAGGTGACGTTGTGTAGGGCGTGCCGGCGAAAAGCGGTCAGGCTTTCCGTTGCAATCTCCGCAAAAAGAGGCAGCGGAGGATTTTCACGTCAATCCTTCACGCGGGTAGATGCCAGTTCACGGGCCATGTTGTGGTATAAAAGTAGCAGCAGGCAAAGGCAGGCTCCTGGAAATACCACAAGCCACCACGACGTAAAATGGTCGCGCCCTTCATTGAGCAGGGTGCCCCACGATGCCGGGCCCGGCGGCACACCGATCCCCAAAAATGATAAGAATGCTTCGGCAAGAACAGCACTGCCCATGCCAAAGACAACTTGCACGGAAACCAACGGCAGCATATTTGGCAAAATATGGCGGAACATAATTTGACGGTTTTTCAGGCCAAGTGCCTTGCCGGCAAGCACGTATTCCTGATGTTTAGCCTTCATGTATTCGGCCCGTGCCAGGCGCGCAATGTCCGTCCAACCCAGTAGCCCAAGCAGCATGATAAGCAAACTATAAGACGGTTTGGCGACAGCCGATATGCAAAGAATCAGCAAAAGCGAGGGTACTGAAATGAATAATTCAATGCTTTTAGATACGATACTGTCTAGCGGAAAGCGAAATGACAGGCGCCACCCGATTTTTTTTTCGGTGTAGCCGGCCAGCCACACCAATCCGCCAATGGTTTTTGTGGCAATGTAGCACAGGAACAGGAGGCGTAAAGCAAGCCAGAGACCGCCGTCACGAAACGCTTCTGCCAATTTATCGCCGCGGATCACGCAGCAATAAAAGTAAGTCATAAAAATACCAAAGAGCAGGGCCACCAATTGCAGAGGCCCGATACGCAGGCCGTCGTTTCCGAAGTAGCCGGCACTGGAGCCAAGCAGCATACCGAGCAATGTCGCAATGAGCATGCTGGCAAAACCAATTCCAAGTGCGGTAGTGGTTCCGTGAATTAAAATGGATAGCACATCCTGCCCATTCTGCGTGGTGCCAAGCCAGTGGCGGAAAGCCGGAGGCATGCCCGAAATGGAACCGTCTGGTTGGGTCATCCACTGTTGGTCGAAAGGACTTTTGCGCGGTGCATTGTCTGTGTCCAGGGTGTTTGGCGACCAGGAACAAGGGGCAAATACGATAAAGTCGGCATTCAGGTATTTCCATTCCTTTCCCATGTTGTAGCGAATACTGCCCTGGGCTGTTGTAATCTGATTTTTCCAGGAGAAAGCAGGGAACAGCCAACTTCCCTGGTAATGGCAAATCAGTGGCCTGTCGTTGGCGATAAGGGGCGCAAGTATGGCAATAAACAGCATGAAAACCAGCACGCGCAGGTAACGCTTTAGTCTGCGGTTTTGCTGCCAGACACCGGCAATGGCATGGTATGTCGTTCGCAACTTTATCATCGGTAGCGAATTCGGGGATCTGCCCAGGCATATAAAATGTCGGCCAGCAAATAGCTAAGCATGGTGAGAAGGCACGACAGCGTGAGAACAGCAATGACTACCGGATAGTCTTTGGCAAAAATGGCATGCACGGTTTCCTGGCCCATACCCGGAATGGTAAAAATGGTTTCGATGATGACCGAGCCGCCAATGAGCGCAGGAAAAAGTGTTGAGAACACTGTAATAAGTGGCAATACGGCATTTTTAAGCGCATGCTTCCGCAAGATTGTATTGTCGTCCAGTCCCTTGGCGCGGGCCGTTTTGATGTAGTCGAGTGGTAGTTGTTCGGCAATGGCTTCACTGGTAAGTCTGGTGATATACGCAAACGAAGCGTAGGTGTAGCATACCAGCGGCAAAATAAGGTAGGGAAGTGTTTCGGCTGCTTTCCCGAGAAAGCCGGCACCCTCGGCATAGCCACCAACGGGCATTATCCCTGAGGGCGGCAATAGCGGTAGCACTTCCGGGTTGGCAAATAGCATGAGTAATAGCACGCCCACAAAAAAAACAGGAAGCGTGTAAAGCCATAGTAACATACCCCGAATCATGCGGTTGCTGCGAGACTCCGGCGCGCGCGCCAGGCGGAGGCCAAGCGGTACACTGAGCAGATAGGCCAAGACAATAGACAGTACTGAAAAACACAGCGACCAGCCCATCTTCTGGCTAATGATCCCAAACACAGGTTCCTTGTAACTGTATGAAACACCGAAATCGCCGCGTATAACACCTTTACTGCCATTGTCTCCGAAAAGCCAATGGTGGTAGCGGTTGTTCGAACCGTACCAACTCATTGCAGGGATGTAATTTTTATACAGTGCTTTCCGTTGGGCCAATTGCCTGTAAGTGGAGCCAATCATTCCCGCCAAATCCGGAACCCGGCTGCCGATCAGGTGCTGTGCCTGCTCTAGCACAAGAATATTTTGGTGTATTTGCACGCTGTCACCTGTTTGACTAAGGTGCTGCAAGGCAGTTGCGATGTTGCGCCAGGCTTTAGGATACTGATCTGCCGGCTTATTGAACACCGCTGCCGTAACCTGTATCCCGTAGAAATAATCGCGTACAGTTTCGGCATTGCCGCTTTGGCGCAAGAGTTGTCTGTACGCTTGCAAATAGTTGGCATCGGTCACCCGGTACAGCGTGTCGGGTTCGGCGAGGGTGCGTACCGAGAAATAAAATACCGGCAGGTCGAGGCCCAGGCGTTTCGTCCAGTATAAGCGCTGGGCCCTGTGGCTGATTGGGTCTTTTGCTTTCATAGCCGGAACGAGCTGGTCCAACGGATCGCCCGGCGCAGCTACCAGTAGCAAAAAACCGAACAAGCTAATAAGTAGCAAGGTGGGAATAAACCACAAAAGGCGCCTGAGAATGTATTGCCACATGGGTTTATGGCTTTGGAGTTAACGTATTGAGCAACACGCCGGGGTATTCGGTGTACACTTCCGGAACGCCCCATTTTCGGTTTACGACTACACGGCGCATTTGCACAAACATAAAGATGTATGGCTGCTCATCGTACACCAATTGCTGAAAACGCTTTGACAAGACCCGGCGCCGGCTATCGTCGAGAGTGGTATTGATGCTGTCGATCAGGGCATCGGTTTGTTCGTTGCCAAAGCCTGAAAAATTGAGGCCATTGTTTTTCCAGGAAGCCGTGGACCAAAGTTGTGTGAAATCTTCGGGTTGCGAACTTCCTTGCCAGGCGCCAATGCTCATGTCGAAATCGTGCTGAAGGCAGGCATTCACAAAGCTGCTGTAATCCAGTGGATTCAGCCTGGCATATACATTCGCTTTCTGCATGCCGTCGGCAATTTGCCTGGCCATGTCTTCCCACTGTTTTTGGGTATTCATAAAGTTGATGTTGAATTCCAGCTTCACTTTTTCGCCATCGATCATTTTATCGAGAATATCATCGTTGTCGGTATCGGCCCATCCGGCCTTTGCAAGCAGCGTCTTCGCTTTTTCGACATTGTACGAAATGGGCTTGAGCGCCGGGTTGAAATCGGCTTTGCCGGGCGACACTGGGCCCGTCATCCGGGTAAGCTGGTTTTGATATACAGTTTTATTGATCTGTTCGTAAGGCGTCAGCATCGCCAGTGCGCGCCGGGTAAGGGTATCGGAAAATATTTTTTTATGGTTTTTACCGTCGGGCCGCAGGTTCATGCACACATAAATGTAGTTGTAGGTACTTGCCAGCTGGGTGCTATAATCCTGCTGAAAGCGTTTATCCTTAGACAATTCAAAATACGTAGAAAAATCTACTTGGGTCGATACATCGATGAGCTTGTTGCGCAGTTCCAGCATCGTGGAGGCGTTATTGGTGTTGAGCTTGAAAATGATTTTCTCGGGCCCTGCCTGGCAGTACCAATTATCGTTACAGCTCGCGGTCCAATGGTCTTTCTTCTTTTCCAGGCTCAGGCTTTGGCCTTTTTCCCATTTGCTGATGCGGTAAGGCCCCGCGCCACTGATAAATGCCGGGTCGGTGTAATATTTAGGGCTGTTGAATTCACTGGCCCAGGTAGCGATGTCGGTTTTGTTGCTCAGGAACGCTGAGTCGGTGAGTTGTTTGGCAGAATAGTGAGAGAGGACGTGCGCCTTATCGTAAAAATCTTCCTGGATAATCGGGAAATCTGTCCAGAACCAGGCGTTGAGAATGTAGGACCGTTTCATGAGCACGGTGAATTTTTTGGCATTTGCAGGATCGGGAACGACTTCTTCCACGTTTTCCCAAAAACTCTTCACCGCCGGGTTGTTGGTCAGCAGGCACTTGCTGGCTTTAGCCGTAAAGGCCACGTCCTTTGCCGTTACCGGGCGCTTATCATCCCAGCTTGCGGCCTCTTTCAACTCGTATTGGTATTCGAGGCCATTTTCTGATACGGTTGGCAGGCTTTTGGCCAGGCAGGGGATGAGCGAGCCGCTGTGATAGTCGAGGCGCAACAGGCTCATTTGGGTGTAGAGCTGGATTTCGGCCCTTATGGCGGACGCTCCGTTTACCGGGTGCATGTCGTCGGGTTCAGAAACCATGTGAGCTACCAGTGTGTTGGACTGGGGTTTGCGGCAGGCGCCCGTCAACAGCAGCATAGACAATATAAACGGGCAGAGGAAACGCTTCATGGAACTAAATTAGCTAAAAAATATTTTTTTGCATTACCTTTTAATAAATTGAAAAAAATACTACATTTGCCAACTCTCAACTAAAGTTGAGGTGAACGGTGAGGTGCCTGAGAGGCCGAAAGGACATGTTTGCTAAACATGCGTACGGGTAACCGTACCGAGGGTTCGAATCCCTCCTTCACCGCAGAAAGGGACTGACCTAATAAAAAAGGGTTCAGTCCTTTTTCATTTAAAAGCAAATCGCCCGACAGACGGGCGATTTCAGCGATTACAGAATTTATTTTTGGAGTTCGAAATGCCCCGTTTTTTCGATCATAAACAATCCCTTCAGGAAAGACCAATTTTTGTAATTTTTCCTTGAGATTTATGCTTCCTTTTAGCCACAATTTCGTGATTTTCAGGCACAATTGGGCTACCTCATGAAGGCTTTCGCATAGGTTCGAAATCTGAATGGCTGAAGCAGTCAATAATCGAACGTTTTCCTGCTTATCTCCGAGGAGTTTATTCATCAAACGATCAAAAACTTCACGGGTCATTTCGGAGTTAACGTAATATTTCTCCTCCAAATTTTGAATTCCGGCATTCACTTCCTCAAGCCTTTTATTCAGGCTTAATTCACGTTCTGAGGCCTCTTTGGTTGATTCGTGGTAATCATGTTCCAGTTGCCAAACCAAAGGCTCTATAAGGGCTTCTTTTATCTGATATTGCCCTAATACGTCAAGGAAAAGTTTGTGCATTTCCTTTGCACTTTTGTTGCACTTGCATCCAACCCTTCGGCATTTATAATAATAGAGTTGTTTCGCCTTTACAATGTATCCTGTGAATGGATTACCGCAATCCCCACATTCAATAAAGACCTTTAATGGTACTCCTTCGTTTTGTGTTTTATGCGAAACTCCATATTTGGTTGAAGCCAACCTGATTTCATTGATCTTAAAAAAATCTTCCTTACTGACCATCGGTTCATGTTTTCCTTGTACAACTTTACCGTCAAGAATTCCATGTGAAATCAGTCCGCAATAAAATGGGTTTTTGAAAATTTTGAAAATGCGTTGCTTATACGTTTTGATTCCAATTTTTGCGAGCATCTCAATTATCTGCTCGTTGGAATAACCTTGCAATTTCCACTCCCAAGCTTTCCTGAATTTTTTTCCGTAATCATTCAGGACAATTTTAGACTCTCCATTTATTTTAATTTTATCGTAACCGATTGGCGCAGCGATACACCATTCGCCTTGCTCGTACTTTGATTTCAGTCCCGCATGAGTTACTTGTTGCCTTTGCACGTTATCCCATTTAGCAAAAATTAATTGCATCTCCTGAAAGAGAACTCCGTTGCTGTTGGAAGTATCAATCGGTTCAGTAACCGCAATAATATGAATGCCGTATTTAGTTCGCAATTCATCTGCGATTGAAATTGCTTTCCCTCCGGTTCTGCTGAAACGAGTCATTTTGTAAACAAGTATGGTACTTATCCTTCCTCTGCTTCTTTTGCAGAATTCAATCATGCGCTTAAATTCTTTTCGCTCATCGGTTTTTGCGCTTTCATAAGTGTCACCAAACGAAGCAACAATTTCTAAGTTGTAACGATTAGCGAATTCGTTGATTGTTTTATTTTGGT
>DAIUED010000122.1:0-9196 GCA_036845295.1 Bacteroidota bacterium | reverse complement strand
TGGTTCGCCTCAACAATGTGTTTGTTATTTTTACATTACTGTTTTGGTTCTCCGACTTTCAGCAATTCCGGCAATTCTTCCAAAACCTGTGGCGCAGCCGCACATTCTACAAGGCTATCGCAGTGTTAGCTGCCATTGTTGCCATACAGCCCCTCGTGTGGCTGTGGAAAGAACAAGTACTGTTTGCCAACCGCTATGCGCCTTATGGGTTTTACTGGACCAAACCAGCCTTCGTCGAGATGTTGTTTGGTTTTAATGCAGGCTTTTTCATCTACTCACCGCTGTGCCTTGTGTTTTTGGCAGGTCTCGCCGTTACATTCCGTAAAACCCGCTTCTTTTTTTACAGCGGTCTTTTTTTTGTGGCAGCTCTTTTTTATTTCTTTTCAGCCTACAGCGCCTACACGTATTATGACGGTATCGGCATTCGCGTGCTGGTAGATTATTACGCGGTATTTGCCCTGTTCGGCGCAAAGCTATTTCAAGCCCTGGAAGCCCACAAAGCAGCTTTCGTTGCCACTGGCACATTATCGGCCGCTCTGCTCGTTCTCAACCTCGTGTATGCCTACCAGGGAAGCCACAGCATCCTGCTCCGTTCGGGTATGACGTTCAACCAGTGGAAATACGTTTTCTTGCACACCGGTAAAGCCTACGAGAACAGCCTTGGGGGATGCAAAGACCTGATGCCTTACGCGAAAGAACCTGTTTCTGCAAGTCTTAGCGCTGACGCCTCGGCAAGCCTGCCCTTTGATTATGCCCGTAAAGATTTCGGCCTGATGTTGGCATTCGACAGCATCCGTTTTACCGCCAAACGCGTTTGCATGAAAATAAACCTTACGCGGCGGGAAGCATTTATGAATGCAAGCCGCAACGCACTGGTGTGTGCCGAACTGCAAAATAGCAGCGGAAAGCGGAAGGCCTATAGCCAGTTCCGCCTCAACGAAACGCCGGCTACAACCTGCTGCCAACAACAAGAGTACCACTATACAACCAATATGGAAGGCTCTTTTGAAACCGGCGACCGTTTAGCGGTGTATCTTTGGAACCCAAACAAACAACCGTTCCAGATCGACACCTTCTCTGTAAACATTTACCATTATCCTTACTAATAGAAATTAAAAGCAATAGACAACCGACATCATGATTACAATTAAAAACCTGCACGCATCCGTTGATGGAAAAGAAATCCTTAGAGGCATTAATTTAGAAGTAAAAGCCGGCGAGGTGCATGCTATTATGGGCCCCAACGGTTCCGGTAAATCAACCCTTTCGAGCGTTTTGGCCGGCCGCGAAGACTACGAAGTAACTGAAGGCGAAGTGACTTTCAATGGCAAAGACCTTCTCGAGCTTTCTACAGAAGACCGTGCGAGGGAAGGCCTCTTCCTGGCTTTCCAATACCCGATCGAGATCCCGGGTGTAAGTAACATCAATTTTCTGCGCACAGCCCTCAATGAGATCCGAGCATACCATAAGCAGGAAGAAATTTCTGCAAAAGACTTTTTAGCGCTTGTCAAAGAAAAACAAAAGCTGGTTGAACTGGATGTGAAACTTACCAACCGAAGCGTAAATGAAGGGTTTAGCGGAGGCGAGAAAAAACGCAACGAGATCTTCCAGATGGCAATGCTTAATCCTAAACTGGCGATACTCGACGAAACAGACAGCGGCCTCGACATCGACGCCCTGCGTATTGTGGCCCAGGGCGTTAATGCCCTGAAATCGAAAGACAACGCAACCATCCTCATCACGCACTACCAACGCCTGCTCGACTATATCGTTCCCGATTACGTGCACATCCTGTACAAAGGCCGCATTGTGAAAAGCGGAGGCAAAGACCTGGCCCTGGAACTGGAAGCCAAAGGATACGACGAGATTAAAAAAGAATTTGAAACAGCAGAATAATATGTCATTAGCAGAAACGAAAAGTGCCGTGACCCAACAGCTGATGGAGCAGTTGCAAAAGCAGGCTTCCAAGATCGCCTTTATGCCCGACGAGGAAATTGTAGAGGCCATACGCCAGCTCGAAGACAAAGGCATCCCAAACAACAAGCACGAAGATTACAAATACTGCAACATCGAGGCATACATCCGCCGCGAATTCAAGAACGTAGAGCAAAGTTTCGGGAGTTTGGGAGCCGCCGACCTGGCGCCTTATAAGCTCGATGAAGCCATCAACCTGGTAGTGCTCAACGGACACTACAGCCCTGAGCTGAGCGAAAAAGTGATCGCCAAAGGCATCAGCATCAGCGCTCTCAACGAGATCAGCGGATCCGACAAACAACGCATTGCCAGCCAGGCACGATCGGCTTCCGATTCCATGATTGCCCTCAACACGGTATTTTGCAACAACGGCATCTTCTTTAAAGTAGATCGCAACAATGCCATCCCCATGGCCGTACACATCCTGTATGTGAATACTGCTGAAAAACCTTCGCTGGTAAACAGCCGCAACTTTGTGTATCTGGAAACGGGCGCGGAGCTGACACTGGTCGAGAGTTTTGTGAATGCAGGCAGCGCGAAAGTATTTCACAATTACGTCAGCGAAAAATTGCTCGACGAAAACGCCCGTCTTACGTGTTACACCTATCAAAACGAAGGCTCACTTTCGTATTCGGCACACACCAACAGCGTAAAAGTAAACCGCCACGCCAACTACAGCAACACCACCATTACCCTTAGTGGGGAGCTGGTGCGCAACAACCACAATGTAGAACTTGCAGCGCCAAACTGCGAAGCGCATCTCAACGGTCTTTTCCTGACAAGGGGAACGCAACTTACCGATAACCACACACTCATCGACCACCAGATGCCTCACTGCGAAAGCAACGAACTTTACAAAGGCATTGCCCTCGATAAGTCCACCGGCGTGTTCAACGGGAAGATTTTCGTGCGCAAAGACGCGCAGAAAACCAATGCTTACCAAAGCAGTAAAAACATCCTGTTAAGCGACGATGCGACCATTAATACCAAACCGCAACTCGAGATCTATGCCGATGACGTAAAGTGCTCGCACGGAACCTCTACCGGTAAGATCGATACCGATGCCCTGTTTTACCTGAAAGCGAGAGGCATTGGCGAGGAAAACGCCCGTAAACTGTTATTGCAGGCTTTTGCGGAAGAGGTTATCGACCGGGTAGAAGTAGAGTCTTTAAGAGAAAGGATTCTGCAATTATTTGAAAAAACAGTGTAATGCCTCTTGCTCCCCTCTGAAAAGAAGGGACTAGGAGTCGGCCATCAACGAAACTATGCCTGATATAGCTAACATCCGCAACGATTTCCCAATCCTGAACCGTCAGGTAAACGGAAAACCACTCGTGTACTTCGACAACGGTGCAACCGCACATAAACCGCAGGTAGTGATCGACGCACTCACGCATTATTACACCAGCCAAAACAGCAACATTCACCGCGGCGTGCATACGTTAAGCCGCGAAATCACCATCGCTTACGAGGAGGCCAGGCAAACCATCGCCACACATATCAATGCTGCTGAGTCCTCTGAAATTGTCTTTACACGCGGAACCACAGAATCCATTAATCTGGTAGCCCATTGCTTCGGAAAAATAGCCCTGAGCGAAGGCGATGAGATCCTGATTACCGAAATGGAACACCACAGCAACATAATTCCATGGCAAATGCTGTGCGAAGAAAAAAAAGCTGTTCTGAAATTCATTCCCATCAACGCAGCAGGCGAACTCATGCTCGACGACCTTGAAAAACTGGTCTCCGAGAGGACGAAACTGGTAGCCTTCACACACATTTCCAACACACTCGGCACCATCAACCCGGTAAAGGAAATGATTGCCCGCATCCGCGCGGTTTCGCCGGCAGCCATTCTCATAGACGGCGCCCAGGCTGTACCACACCTCAGGCCCGACGTACGCAACCTCGATTGCGACTTTTATGTGTTTAGCGGCCATAAGCTCTTCGGTCCAACAGGTGTAGGCATTTTGTACGCAAAGCGCCACTGGCTCGATACCTTTCCGCCTTACCAAACCGGCGGCGGCACCATCAAAACCGTGAGCCTTCATAAAACCGAGTTTGCCGAAGCACCGCTGAAATTCGAGGCGGGCACACCTCACATTGCGGGCGGCATTGGTCTGGCAGCAGCCATCAATTACGTCAATGCCATTGGCTTCGACTTCATCCGGCAACACGAAAGTGCGCTCCTGAACCATGCTACCGAACAGCTGAAAGCCCTGGGCAACATTACATTCTACGGCACAGCCACACACAAAACATCGGTGCTCTCCTTCAACGTCGATGGTCAGCACCCTTTCGATGTCGGTTCCATTCTCGATAAATACGGTGTAGCCATCCGCAGCGGACACCACTGCACACAACCGATTTGCCAGTACTATGGCATTCCGGGAACCATCCGCGCGTCTTTTGCCTTTTACAACACCCTCGAAGAAGTGGATGTATTTGTAGAAGCACTCAAAAAAGCCATCCGGATGCTGAGCTGATCTTTCGTTGGTCTTCACGCTGTATTCGGGCGCCTGCCGGGCTACTCCGGGCTCCGCGTCCGCTCCGGTTTTTTGGCGATAACCGAAGCATCGCCAAAAGAACGGCCCCTGCGTGTCCCTGGCGCAAGAACTGATGCCTTAGGGATAGAACGTAAATCCTCCCGGATACGGGAGATTGCAGTGATAGCCCGGGCCGGAGGCAAGGCCAAAACAAAGAACGTGTTAGCCAAATATTACCGACGCACCTCGCCACCTAACGGAAGATTCCCGCCAGATATGAATTGGAGCCGGGCTGTTTGAAAAATTTACCTAATTTTGAACAGCCGAAAACCACTACTCATGAAACCTTTGCTATTCCTCGCTTTTTCTGCCTTTACCATCCTTGCATCCTGCGGCATGAAAGATGACATTACCAAAAAAGACTCGCCTACAACCGGCAAGCTCCGGCTGTTTTACGACGAAGGGCTCAAACTGCACATCGAGAACCAGGTATTCACCTTTAAGGCAACCTATAAGTATGCCGACATTTCCACAGTGTGTTCCAATGAAAAAGATTGCATCGAGGCCTTGTACAACGACAGTTGCAAAGCCATTGCTATTACACGCTTGCTCACCGATAAAGAAATGCAGCAATTCAAGGCCAGGAACATTTATCCGGAGGCATCGGTGGTAGCCGGCGATGCCATTGCTTTTATTGTGCCATTGTCGTTCCCCGATTCGGCTATTTCCGTGGCAACCATCCGCGATCTGCTTCTCGGCAACGATTCTGCTTATATCAGTGGCAAGCACATACGCCTGGTCTTTGACAATGCAAACTCCGGCAGTGTACGCCACCTCAAAGATTCGCTGATACCCAACCGCACTTTCGGCAAAAACTGCTCGGCAGCCAGTAGCACACCCGAACTCATCGGCGCCATCTCCGAGTCGGCAAACAGCATTGGCGTGTGCGATTATGCCTGGCTAAGCGACAAAGACGACTCCGTTACGAAAGGATTTCTCAAAAAAGTGAAAATACTGGCCGTATCACGGCAAAACAGCGCCTTGGCCTATATGCCTGACCAATCCAACATTGCCACACATGATTATCCTTTCTGCCGCAGTGTGTGCATCATCCGCCGGTCGCCTGAGTTCAGCCTCGGCAAAGGCATCGAAACGTTTATTGCTGGCGAGAAAGGACAGCTGATGTTCCTGAAACAAGGGCTGTCTCCGAACCGGCAGGAAGAACGCGTGATCGAAGTTGACATGACGCCCTTGGGAAGCCGGTAAGCGTTGGTTGTAAGGCAACAGAGCAACGCCTTGCTAAGTAAAAAATATGTTAAATTTAGGCGCAGAAAGTGCGATTCAAGCCTTAATGGCAGGCAAATTGATTTTTAAAAACTGTATTTTTAACGCTTTGGCAAATGACGACCTCTAAAAAACTATACTGCACCGCGCTTTTCTCGCTCCTGGCTTTGGCGGCTTTCTCACAGGGCGATGCTGATTTTTTTTCGGAGTCGAAAATGACCCTGCGGTCGGAAGATAAATTCCAGAATGTGTTTGAAGCCACTACCGATTATTCTTACATCGTCCTCAACACCACCAATGGCGATTTCAAGATCAGCACTGATGCTTCGAAACTAACTACCGGCGACCGGGGACTTGATAGTGTATTGCTCAGTAAAGGAAATCAGCCTATTGTGTTCAAAGCAAACCTGAGCGATAAGCTCTACCTTTTTAACCAGCAGATCGACGACGAGAAATTGTACAATATGCCAGGACAGCTTACCATCAACAACCTGAGTGTAAATTGTGTAGCCCAGTTCGACCCTGTTAATTATTCCGACAATCCGCAAACCAAAAACTACCGGATCGACTTCCTGCTGGCACTCGAACCCGGAAAACTGGCTATTGCAGGCCTTGAAGGAAAGATCAGCAAACAGCTTTTCATTGAAGTGAAAGGCGGTAAGCTCAACATGAGACAATAATGACAACACCAAAAAAGACCACTATTATGATGAAAAAGACCACATTGATTGCATCGTCCCTGATCCTTGGCAACCTGGGCTTTGCACAATCGTTGCAGGAGGCCATTACCAAAACTGAGAACGAGCGCTACGAATCGGCAGCAGCCGATTTCAGGGCATTGATCGCAAAAGATGCCACTAAAGGCGACAACTATTTCTATTTTGGAGAGAATTATTTCGAAAACGGCGACCTCGACTCAGCAAATATTTTCTATCAGAAAGGTGCCGAAGTAAATGCTACCTACCCACTAAACTATGTTGGTTTGGGAAAAGTACTTTGGTATAAAGGGAATACGACAGATGCCAAAGCGCAGTTCTTTAAAGCTGCAACCCTGGGTGCCAATAAAAACGCCGAAGTGATGCGTAAAACTGCCGAAGTTTACATCGACGCCGAAAACAAAAGCCTCGATGAAGCCATCAGTCTGCTGAATGCAGCGATAAAGCTGGAGCCTAAAAACGCAGAAAACCACATATTAATGGGCGACGCCTTGCTGGAAAAAAATCCTTCAGATGGCGGGCCGGCTATTAAAGAATATACTAAAGCAACTGAACTGAACCCAAAATCACCGAAAGGTGTGCTGCGCTCGGGTAAATTATACAAGCGCGCGCGTAACTATCAATTGGCCCTCGATCTGTATAAACAGGCCGAAGCCATTGACCCGAATTATGCACCGGCTTATATCGAAAAAGCCGAGATCTATAACCTGGCCGGACAAAAGGCGAATGCCGTACAGGCCGCTCAAAAATACGTAGAGCTGAACAACAGCGACGAGGCACGTAAGCGTTATGCAGAGTTTTTGTTTATCAATAAACAATACGCGGAAGCCGTTTCGGAAATTGAGACCTTGCAGAAATCAGGCAACAAGAACTTGTATCTTGACCGCTACCTGGGCCACTCGTATGCTGAGCTTGGCAACAAAACCGATACGGCTGCTTATACGAAAGGGCTTACCGCGATCAACCGCTTCTTTGACAAAGCTGGCCCTAACTTCAAATATTCGCCGCTCGACTACAAATACAAAGGTATTTTGCTTTCAAAAACCGGTAAAGACAGCCTCGGTATCATTGAAATGGAAAAAGCCGCTTCCATGGATCCTAAAATGGCCGGTGAGATCCACACTACCATTGCACAGGCTTACATGAAATCAAGAAAGTACGATAAGGCGATCGAGTCATACAATAAAAAACTGGCAGGCGATAAGAACAACCTGCAATTGCAAGACTGGTACGACTTTGGCCGCGCCTGTTATTACGAAGGCGGTGCCAAGCAGCGTGAGAAAAAAGAGGCTGAAGCGCTTCAGCTGTTCGTACAAGCCGACACCTGCTTCTCAATCCTTGCACAAAAAAGTCCGGAATACGCCATTGCTTATTTCTGGCGCGGAAAGGCCAATGTGCAGCAAGATCTGAAGAACGAAAAATGGCAGGCAAAACCATACTACGAAAAAGGCCTTGAACTGGTGAGGGCGCAAAACGCGCTGGCAGCCAATAAATCAAACGTGATCGAAGCCTGCGAATACCTGGGTTTCTACGCGGTGAGCACCAAAGACTACGCCAAAGCCAAGGAATATTTCGGCATTATCCGCGACCTCGATCCGAACAACAAAAAAGCGGTCGAGTTCTTTAAAAGTCCTCAGTCTAAATAACAACGGACGATCCACCTATGTTAAAAGCAAAAAATCCGGTAGCGTGTGCTACCAGATTTTTTTGTACCGAACATTTCCTACCCGAAACCTTCGCTTCACATCGTTGGGTGCAATGGCTTCACGCGCTATACCTATGCCATGAGCCTGCAATGGCCGGAACTACACCCTAACACAAGTCTATGATCAAGAGTGTTGTTCTTGCAGTCGCAAAGAAGTGCCGGAAACTGGTTATTCTTCGGGTTCGCGTTTTTGCAGGCTGAGCTTTATCCGGTAAGAGCGGTAAAGCGCATAGATCAGAAATACGCCTGCCAGAATATACCGTTTGCTACCCCAAACCCGGTGATCGTAAAAATCGGTGAACAGGAACAACAAGGCACCTGTAAGGGTTACGGCTACCATGATGCCACTGAAGGCCAGGTTGATCATTTCGGTTGGATTGCGTTTCATTGTCGTTATGAGTTGAATGTTTAAAAGACCCTGAATAGCAATAGCGCTTCAGAGACAAATTTTGCTTTCAAAAAAAATCCTTCCACCGCAATGGGGAAGGATTTTATATAAGGTGAAAACCTTGTCGCTTACTTCAACTGGAAGTTGATTGGTAAGTTAAAGAACACCGGCACAGAACGACCGTTTTGCTTACCAGGTTTCCAGTTTGGCATCGATTTTACCACACGAATCGCTTCTTTATCGCATTCCTGGCAACCAGGAACACCTTTCAACACTTGCACGTCGCTGATGTTACCATTGCCATTTACTACGAATTTCAGGAAGCATTTACCGCTTAAGCCGGCTTCTTTAGCCATTTGCGGGTACTGAATGTTCTTTTGGATGTACTTCATCATCTCCATCGGACCACCCGGAAACTCCGGCATTTCCTCTACTACTGTAAAGATCTCCGGTGCTTTTTCTTCTACCACACCGTTGCCGGTAGGGCCTTCGGTTGGCACCACAACGGCATCGCCGTCGCCTTCCTGGGTCACAGTACTTACATTTGTATCTGACAATTTTTCCTGTGGCGGTGGCGGATCGGTTTCCACGGCATCGTCTTTAATAACTGGTGGTACGAACTTCACCGTTTCCATCACTGGTG
>DAIUED010000121.1:0-9197 GCA_036845295.1 Bacteroidota bacterium | reverse complement strand
AGCAATTTGCTACGTGAACTGTGACGCAGGCGACGGATCGCTTTTTCTTTGATCTGACGCACACGCTCGCGGGTAAGGTCAAATTTGTCGCCGATCTCTTCCAGGGTCAAGCCATGGTTGAGGCCGATGCCGAAAAACAGCTTCACCACATCACGTTCGCGCTCGGTAAGCGTCGAAAGAGCACGGTCAATTTCTTTAGATAAAGATTCCATGATCAGGCCCGAGTCGGCTTTCAGGGAGTCGTGGTTTACCAACACATCGAGCAACGAACTTTCCTCGCCATTGGCAAAAGGCGCATCCATACTCACATGGCGACCTGATACTTTCATGGTATCCGAAACTTTATCGATTGGTAGGTCGAGCAATTCTGCCAGCTCTTCGGCACTTGGTTCGCGCTCGTATTCCTGCTCGAGTTTGGAGTAGGCTTTGTTGATCTTATTTAAGGAACCTACCTGGTTCAATGGCAAACGCACAATACGCGACTGCTCGGCCAGAGCCTGCAAAATCGACTGACGGATCCACCAAACGGCATAAGAAATGAATTTGAAACCACGCGTTTCGTCGAAACGGCGAGCCGCTTTAATCAAACCTAAATTACCTTCGTTGATAAGATCCGGAAGGCTCAAGCCTTGATTTTGGTACTGTTTTGCTACTGATACCACAAAACGCAGGTTGGCACGTGTCAACTTTTCAAGGGCGTCCTGGTCTCCATCTTTGATCTTTTTGGCGAGTACAACTTCTTCCTCCGCGGTGATTAGCTCTTCCCTCCCAATTTCCTGTAAGTATTTATCTAACGATGCACTTTCGCGGTTGGTGATGGATTTGGTGATTTTTAACTGCCTCATGGTATGATGTTGGGGTTTATAAGCCTACAAAGGTACGAAAAAAAGACGATTTCCCCAACTTTGTATTCTCTTGATTACTAAATGATTAACTTTTCGCGACCTTTTTAACAATTTTATTTACCGGTACACAGCATGCTCTGGCCGCAAAGCCCATGCAGTGTACCGGTGATTTTCTTACAAACCAAGGGCATAGTATGCGCGCACACCGTTAGGATACACGCCTTCGATCAGCACACCACCGCTCTTGTTTTCGAGCAGGTCTTTGATGTCTTTCAAGCCACCGATCTTTTTCTTATCAACCGACGTAATGATAAACCCTTCGCGAATGCTGGCAGCTGCAAGTTTACCAGGCTCAAGTTTCGAAATGCGCACGCCGCCGTTGATGTTGTAACGACTCATGTCTTCCGGGCTCAACTCTTCAAAAACAGCCCCCAACGAATTAACAGATGCTTTGAGCACTTCATGCTTTTTGATGATACCCAGGCTATTGTCTTTATTTTTAAGCACCACCGGCATCACCATTTCTTTTTCGTTGCGCACCACGGTTACATTGATCTTGTCGCTTGGGCGGTATTTACCGATCTGCTCCAGAAACTCCGATGTGCTGGCTACACCTACACCTTCCACGCTCGTAACCACATCGCCTTGTTTGATGCCCGCTTCTTCGGCGGCTCCATTCTCGGTGATGCCATTGATGTAAACGCCTTTCAATTGTTTCAGTTGTTTTTCGGTAGCAAAGCGCGAATCGATATCCTGGATGCTCAGGCCCATGAAAGCACGCTGCACATTACCAAACTCTACCAGGTCGGCCACAACTTTTTTCACGATGTTTACCGGTATGGCAAATGAGTAGCCCTGGTACGAACCGTTATTGGACGCAATAGCCGTGTTGATGCCTACCAACTCGCCACTGGTATTCACAAGCGCACCGCCACTGTTTCCTGGATTCACAGCTGCATCGGTTTGAATGAAGGACTCGATGGGTGCCAGCGTACCTGGTGCGCCGCTGTGGTCGAGGATGTTAATGTTACGTCCTTTGGCACTTACGATACCGGCTGTAACTGTCGAGTTCAGGTTAAAGGGGTTGCCCACTGCCAATACCCACTCCCCTACTTTCACGCCGTCGGAGTTTCCATAGGCAATGTAAGGCAGTTCTTTTTCATGGATTTTAACCAGGGCCAGGTCGGTGGTAGGATCGGTGCCGATGATCTCGCCGCTGTAGCTGCGCTTATCGTTGAGCACCACTTCTATTTTGCTGGCACCATTTACCACATGGTTATTGGTAACAATGTAGCCGTCGTTGCTGATGATCACACCGCTGCCACTCCCCTGCATGAGGTTTGGCTGACGCTGCCGCCCGAAAAATAAATCCTGGAACGGGTCATAAGCCAGGTTTTTATTTTCGACGATGGTTTTGATATGCACCACGGCATTCACTGATTTTTCTGCCGAACTCACAAAATCGGGTGCGTTGGCGTTGGCTCCGCTAAAGGATGCCAGGTGAGTTGGTGCAACAGTGTATGGATTATAGCTTAGTGCCTGGTTGGATGTTGTTGAGGAATTCACGTAATAATTACCAACCAAAGCAAATGCACCGCCTACAAGGCCGATGCACAAGGATGAGATGATTTTTTTCATGGTATGATAGCTCTTTGTTTTTTGAATTACTGAAAAATGATTTTGATCTAAAATCTGAAAGTATAACGCAAATCTAAAGCTGAAGTTATGATTTTCTACCGGCATTTAACATTACTTAACCGCAGAGGCATTTGAAAGCTTTATTTGTTAAAAAAAATTGCCAAAAATTCCTTAACGACTGGCTGTCAGTGGGTTTTATAAAGGCCGTGGATATTTTTAACTGGCACCGTTTATGAATCAAAAAATGTGTAATTTTAAAGTCTCCAAGCGCTTCATGAAATTCAAGTATAAAATCCCTCCCTTTGTCTTCGGCGTATCGGTGGGCCTACTGGCGGGTGTCGCTTTTTTCATGTTCAAGATCGACGACTACCTGAAAAAGATCAATAAACCTTCTATCGACAACATTCGCATCACGGAACAAACGGTAGCGGAAAAATCGCCACACGATAAAGATGGCAAAGAAGCCAAAGCCGGAAAGGAAAAGCACAAAACGGGTATCAACACCAGCCATTCGCCCAACATCAACTACAACGAAGTGGATGCCTTGCTCCGCGAAGAAGAAGCCATCAAAGTAGCGCAGGAAGAATTGCTCTCGGTAAAGAACATCAAGGTGATTAACCTCGATGTAAAAACGCGCAAAGACACGCTTACCGGCCAGCTGGCGGGCGTTACCAGCTCCGATTATCCCAACATGTTTTTTGTGGAGTTCTGGAAAACACCACTCAACTCCAAAGGTTACCGCATGACGCGCAACCGCGTGATCCTTTACGGACTTTCTGATTTTAGCAGCATTACCATTTACAAAGTGGACGACAATTATTACCTGAAAAACGACGACCTGGTGTATAAGATCTCGGCCGGTACCGAATTTAAGCCGATGGAGCCGGTGAACGACAGCGAATTGCTGGCCCGCATCAACTAAACCCTTCTCACCTATGCAACTTACGTGTTATAAATACCAGGGCACAGGCAACGACTTTATCATCATCGACAACCGGTCGAAAAGTGTATCGCTTGGTACCGAGCAGATTCGTTTGTTATGCGACCGCCACTTCGGTATCGGGGCCGATGGCTTGATGCTGCTGGAGCTTGAACCGGGCATCGACTTCAAGATGGTGTATTTTAACAGCGACGGACGCGAGAGTAGCATGTGTGGTAACGGCGGACGCTGTATCACGGCATTTGCGCGACAGCTTGGGCTTATCAGCCACGACGCACGCTTTATGGCCATTGATGGCTTGCACGAAGCGAAACTCAATGGCGAACAGGTATCGCTTAAAATGAACGATGTGCGCCAGCTGGAGGTGGGCGACGATTTTTTCTTCCTCAATACAGGCTCTCCGCATTACGTGAAATTTGTAAGCGGTCTCGACCAGTTCGACGTTTATAACGAAGGCCGGAAAATACGCTACAACGAGCGGTTCAGGGCAGAAGGCACGAACGTGAATTTTGTAGAGCGCAAGCCGGACGGTTTGCTGGTAAGGACATACGAACGTGGCGTGGAAAACGAAACGCTATCGTGTGGCACAGGCGTTACCGCTGCCGCACTGGTGGCCGGCTACAAAGGTTGGGCCACCGACAAGCACAGCTGCCGCATCCAAACGCCGGGAGGAAATTTAACGGTACGCTTCGAAAAAGTTCTCGATGCCACCTTTTACAACATCTGGCTAGAAGGCCCGGCCACCTTCGTGTTTAAAACAGATATCACACTGGCCGACGAACCTGCTGTTTAACAACACATTCCTTTGCTTTTATAAAAGATTGAGGCCGTTCCTGATGCCGTAGGCAATGAGGTCGGAAAGGCTTTTGAGTCCTGTTTTGTGATAAATATTGGTTTTATGAAACTCGACTGTACGCTCGGCAATCCCCATGATCTGCCCGATCTCTTTATTGGCGTTGCCCTGACAGGTGAGCCGCAACACTTCCAGTTCGCGTGGCGATAACACGAATGGATTGCGGTACGTTTTAAGGGCCTGCTTGTTGAGCCTGCCAGCAAGCTCCACTGAGAGATCGTGGCAGTGGCCGTTGGTCTTTACTTTATAAATAGCCTGTACCAGCACATCCACATCACAACCCTTAGGAATAAACCCTTGTGCGCCACGCGACATGTATTCGGCCACGATGGCTGGATTGAACTCCATGCTCACGATGATAACGCCAAGATCAGGGAAACGCTGCCTGAGTACGCCGAGTGCCTGGGTGCCGTTCATCACCGGCATTTGGATATCGAGCAGCACCACATCCGCCCGTTTACTGTTAAGTATCTGTAATAATCCACGGCCGTCGGAGGCTTCTCCGGCAATCTCGATCCCCGGATCGGTTGAGAGGAGCGCAATGATCCCCTGACGGAACATCGCATGATCGTCCGCTATGGCAATTCTTATTTTTTCAATCACAACAGAAAGCTATTCTTCTTAGAGGGGAGCGCTTTTTATTACCTGGCTAAAGTAGCAGATACACCGACATAAAACCTGCGGCTTTCCACAGGTTCTTTCCACCGAACGAAATCAGATCTTCAAACAACGCGGAAGTTATAGCCACCGGTAGCAACACAGCGCCCGCATATAACGGTTAGGTCTGCATCCACCTGCCGTTTGCCGGAAAGCGCACACTTGCCTGCCGGCGCCTCCGGACCAACGCCAAAGGCTGCAACGCCGGTTTAACCATCTACACCATGCAAGGGCCAAACGCACAACGGGATCGAGCTTACACCAGGATCAAAAGCCTGGCCGAGCGCTTCGAAGAACAAAAATCCTTTTACATGCAGGCGGCGTACAACGAAACGCAAACGCGCCGCGACTTCATCGATCCATTTTTCAAGGCACTGGGCTGGGACATGGATAATGAGAATGGCTATGCCGAAAGCTACCGCGAGGTAATCCATGAAGACCGCCTGAAAATGGAAGGCGGACGGAGCAAAGCGCCGGATTATGCATTCAGGCTGGTAGGCGGCAAGAAACTGTTTTTTGTGGAAGCAAAAAAACCCAGTGTACTTATCAAAGAGCAGATGCAGCCTGCTTACCAGGTGCGCCGCTACGGCTGGAGCGCCAAATTGCCACTGAGCATCATCACCGATTTCCAGGAATTTGCCGTGTACGATTGCAGCAAGAAACCCTTGCTCACGGATAAAGCCTCTACCGCACGGATCAAATACCTCACCTACCCGGATTACCTGAAGGATTTCGACTTCCTGTGGAACACGTTCAGCAAACAGCGTGTGCTGGAAGGCAGCTTCGATAAATTTGTGGCTGGCGACGGGCACAAGCGCGGCACAAGCACCCTCGACCGCGAGTTCCTGCAATCGCTCGACAACTGGCGCACCCAGCTTGCCATCAGCATTAGCAAACAGAACCGGCAGCTCAACGAAGATCAGCTGAACTTTATCGTACAACAAACACTCGACCGCATCATTTTTTTACGCATTGCCGAAGACCGAAACATTGAGCCATACGGTAATCTCAGAACTTGTATCCGCGCGGGTAGCATGTGTAGCCACTTGCTTCACTTGTTTATGGATGCCGATGCCAAATACAACTCGGGTTTGTTTGATTTCGACAAAGACCGGATCAGTCAGCACCTGACCATCGACAACGCTGTTTTAAAAAACATACTCACCGACTTGTATTTTCCTTGTCCATACGAATTCTCGGTGTTGCCAGTGGAGATCCTCGGCACGGCCTACGAACAATTCTTAGGCAAGCAAATAACCATAGACCAGGCACACCGCGTGCGCATCGACGAGAAACCGGCGGTGAGAAAAGCCGGTGGCGTGTACTATACACCGCAGCCGGTGGTGGACTACATCGTGGCCAATACCATAGGGCCGTTGGTAAAAGACAAAACACCCAAACAGATCGAGCATTTGAAAATTGTGGACCCGGCTTGTGGCAGCGGCAGCTTTCTGCTGGGTGCCTACGACTTTCTGCTGAATTACTACCTCGACTTTTATACCCGCCAGGGCAAGCCGTCGAAAGGCCGCAAACAGGACAAGCTAACCCCGGCAGGCAACCTGACCAGTGCCGAAAAAAAACGGATCCTGCTACACCATATTTACGGGGTTGACCTCGATGCCAACGCCACCGAAGTTACCAAACTCAGCCTGCTCATCAAATGCATGGAAGGCGAAACTGAAGCCAGCATTGCGCACCAGATGCGTCTGTTCCACGACCGCGTGCTGCCTACACTCGACAACAACATCCGTGTTGGCAACAGCCTGGTGGATGCCGACTTTGCCGACCATTGGCAGACCCAGGCAGCTGACGATGAAAAAAAAGTAAAGCCCTTCCACTGGCCCGCGGCGTTCCCGGAGGTGTTTGCGCGCGGCGGCTTCGATGCAGTGATCGGCAATCCGCCCTGGGTGCAATCGAAATTCCTGGACGAAAAGCTAAAGGCTTATTTTGCCAGCCGCTACGAAAGCATGACCGGGCAATACGACCTGTTCAACGGCTTTATCGAAAAGGCAGGCAGCATACTGAAACCCGGTGGCCTTTTTGGGATCATCATCCCCAACCGCTTTCTATCGGGACTCGACTACGCGACGTTGCGAAAACTTATTCTCGAACGCTACACACTGCTCGAAATTGCCGACATGGGCGAGCGGGTGTTCCGGCAGGTAAGCATGCCATCGGCCATTCTCTTCTTCCGCCATGCGCGACCCGGACCCGATGCCAGCTTCTGTGTAAAAACCAATATTGCCGACCTTGGCGCAGGGCTTTGCGAGGTACACCACACCGGGCAGGCGCAGCAACTACAGAACACGCATTTCAACATCGAGATTCACCAGAACCAGGATGACAAGCGTGTGGTGGCGCTCATGGAACAGTGGCCTGCCCTGCGCACGCTGGTATCGAATGCGCGCGGCGTGGAAATCGGCAAAGACCACCCGGCCATTGTGAGCAAGCGCGTGGCGGGCGCGGTTCCTTTTTTGCGGGGCAAAGACATGGGGCGCTATTACACCAAAGCACCGTGCTACCTGCTAATGAATGATGCCAGCATCGACTACAAGCCGGCAGCTTTGTACCAGGGCGACAAGATCCTGGTGCGCAAAACCGGCAAGGGCATCAACGCTACCCTCGACACCAACGGGCATTACGTGATACAGGTGATTTACCTGCTGAAGAAAAAAGCGGGTGTAACGGAAGACCTGGCCTACATCCTGGGTTTACTGAATTCGAAGCTGCTGTCATTTTACTATTTTCGGAAATTTGGCGAAGAACACAAGCAGGCTTTCCCGCACATCCGCCAGGGACAGCTCCTGGAAATACCGATACGGCGCATCGACTTTAGCAAGGCTTCCGACAAAGCACAACACGACGCCCTGGTGCACTGCGTGCAAAGCATCCTAAGCATACACGCCGATGCTGATGCGTTGGCTGATGCACGAGCGACCCACCGGCTGACGATGCTTGATGAAAAGATAAACCAATTGGTGTATGCACTGTATGACCTGACCCCGGATGACATCCGCTTGCTGGAAGCGGCGCAGCGCCCTTAAAACCTATGGTTTTCCATAGGTGTTTTTGATGTTGAATTGTAATATATTTGAACAAACGAATCGCGATAAACAATACCCCGAATGCAAGAACGAAAGCTGAATACCTTCATAAAAAAAGGCGAGTTGCCCCGCCTTAAATGTTTTCACAACGGAATAATCCTTATTGTGATTTGCTTTCAATGATGCAAATGTATAAATAAAAAATGTATATGACAAAAAATGAAATCCTAAAACGCAGAAAAAATGAAAAAAGCCCCAATTAAAAACGACGTCATTGTTAATCAGTTTTTCGCCTTACGCCATATTTTGCGAATATGGTTTTCGGCTGCCAGCTTTTTCACTTTTCTAAATTCGTCTATAAATTGAAAGCTAATCACAACTAATATCGGACAAATTTAAAACGATATTGGAGTTTCAAATATAATTACTAAATTCGTATTGTCCGATATTAGAAAATAAAAAAACCATAAGTAACTGATTTTCATTATGAAAAAAAATATTCTAGGATTAGATGTTGGAACCAATTCCATTGGTTGGGCTTTCATAGAACAAGATTTTGAAAATAAACAAGGACGTATTCTCGGCATGGGAAGCCGGATTGTTCCAATGGGCGAGGAACTAAGCAAATTTGAAAGGGGGCAGGCGCAGACAAAAAATGCAAATAGGCGCATTGCCCGCGGTGCGAGAAAACTGAATAAACGCTATAAACAGCGCAGGAATAAGCTCATTTATGTATTGGAACAACTACACATGTTGCCAGACCAAATTAAACTGTCAGAACCTTTTGAAGATCCTTTAAAAATAGACAAAATCTCTATCCTACCTGTAGCAAAAAAACAAAAACAATATTCCGCTCTTGATTTGCTAGAATTGCGTGTAAAAGCACTAAGCCATCCCATTCCTCTTAAAGATCTAGGAAGAATAATCTATCTTTTTAACCAACTACGCGGGTATTCAGGCGGAGGGAATGACTTGGAAAAAGAGAATGAGGATGAGGAAGAAACAGAAAGCGTCTCAAAAAAAGGGCGCGAAAACTACGTTGTAATCGGAAAAATCATCTCCGTTTCAGCACCTGAAAAAGTAGTTCTCAAAGGAAAAGAACTCACTAAAAGCAGTGTATTACTGGAAACCGAAGATGGCCAGTTAAAAGGTGATACCTATTTAGACATTCTTAAGGAAGGCGAGTCTTTGGAGCTACTAGTGAGCATCACTACTTCGAA
>DAIUED010000120.1:0-9252 GCA_036845295.1 Bacteroidota bacterium | reverse complement strand
GAATTGCCATATTGTAACACGCGCGGCCGGCAATTTTACGTTTACCGCTCTGGGTATCGCGTAACCACAATTCGCCGGCACCATCCCAATTGCCTGTGCGGGCACGCCTGGTGGCTATTTTCATATTTCGGGTGCCCTTTACGTAGTAATCGCGGGTAAGCGTCACACGGTATGGAATAAATCTGTTGGCGTAAGCACGTCCCATTCCGTTAGCACTTTGCTTTATGGCCTCCTTCCTGCCGAGCATTGCTTCTACCGTATTAACAGCTGTTGCCGCATTGGCCCTCACGCCCATTTCATTTGTTTGCGGAAACTCGTCGATCAACACTTTAGCAGACGGGTCGTAAAGTCGCCATCCGGTTTTTACTGTGGTAATGATATCGGCCTGCGCATTTGCTACGTTATTGATTACGTCATTGATGGTATTGACTTTGGCCGGGGCGGTAAGTGGAACAACCCGCAACTGCGTATCGAAAACTTCGAGAACAAATAAGACGTCAACCCCGTTATCTTTACAAATGGTTTCGACTTCTTTCCAGGAAAGGGGAGATGGAAAACTGCCACTGACCGGCGTCCGAAGGTCGGGTTTCTGAATAGACTTCACAATATCAAACCGCTGATGCTCTATCAGGGCTTCGTTAAGGCCTCGCATTTCCTCCTGCCCCGATTCGCGGATCATAGCCACTGTTTGTGCCGAAGTCACCTGGTGGACATTATTAAGGGCTTTATTGTCGTCTGAAGGCACTGATCGATTGATGATACCTACATGCTTTACGGAGGATGGGATAGAAACCTGAGGTGGATTAAGCGCTTTGATGTAAACCAAATTCGTTTTGCAAGACGTTGCAACGATGGTCAGTATCAGGAATAATAAAAACTGCTTCATGATTACAGGAGTTTTGACTGAATCCAACAAAAACCCGGCCATTTAACCGCTTACTTTCTGTAGATCAATGCAACGGCATAAGCATTTACCCCTTCGCCACGTCCTACATAGCCAAGCGCTTCGTTGGTAGTTGCCTTTATGGAAATATCGTTTGTACCAATGTGCATGATGGGAGCCAGCACTTGCTGCATGGCTTTGATGTGCGGGTTTACTTTGGGCGCTTCGAGGCTCAGCGTGGCGTCCACATTGCCGATGCCATAGCCATTCTGATCAAGCAACTCCACCACCTCTTTCAGGAGCAGCTTGCTATCTGCGCCTTTGTATTTGGGATTGGTGTTCGGAAAATGAAAGCCGATGTCGCGCAGATTGGCGGCACCCAACAAGGCATCGCAAATGGCATGCAGCAATACATCGGCATCGCTGTGTCCCACGCACCCCTTATCAAACGCTAATTTGATGCCGCCCAGCCATAATTCACGGTTTTCGCCGAGTGGATGAACGTCGTAACCAAAGCCTACCCTGATATTTACCATAATGCGCTGTTTTTTGACGTGGATGTTTCGAGCCGCTAATATTTTTTCATGTATTCTTCAAACGGAACCTGTTGCATGAATTCTTTCGAATAAATGTACTGGTAAATCAAGTCCGACCACTCTTTATGTGTTTTACGATCGGTAAGCAGTGCCGAGTCGAAAGGTTTGCTGTAATGTATTTTGATGGTTTCTTTGCGTGCCTTGAACATTTCATCGGGCAGGAACAACATTTCGATGTTGGCTTTGATGCCGATTTTCTTCCGGAAATTGGCAAAATTGTAAAAGAATTTTGAGTTCTCGCCTTCGATAAACACCGGCTGGATCATGCGATGATGATCGATGGCCTGCGTCACGAAGCTCTTTTTCCATTCCAGGTCGCGTACCACGCCATTTTGTTTGCGCGACACCAGGCCGGCCGGAAAAAACAGGACGGCGGCTTCCGACATAAATACCTCTTCCATGGTACGCAATGATCGTGTGGAAGACGCGCCTACTTTATTAACGGCCACAAACACGTCGCCGTAGTTTTTCACATTTTTCAGAATATCATTTACAAAAAAACGCACGTCCGGGCGTATCTCTCCAACCGATTTGATGAGTGCCATACCATCGAGGCCTCCGAGCGGATGGTTTGCTGCAATGATCACAGTTCCGGTTTTAGGCACCAGCTCCGCATGCCGCGATTCTACTTTGGCACCGAGCCGGTCGAGGGCTCCGGCATTAAATTCAAGCCCGTGCTTGTCTTTCAAAGCAATCATGGCCTCGTTGATCTCGGTTTCGTGCAATTTTCTTTTTAGCCAGTTAATGGCAAAACGGGGAAGCCACCGGTAAAGTTTGTAGGCTTTTTCCTTAAGTACTTTTTCGACGTCAATGAATTTTGCTTGTTCCATAGTAATGGGTTGTCAAAGATAGTACAATTGTTAATATCGCAAGCGGCCCGGCGCCAAAAAACAGCACCTTGTTTCCTGTTTACAAAACGGCGAAAGCCGCGTTATCCCTCACATTTTTTGTTCCAATCTACTGAAAATACCCGCACAGCCGCCTGTTCAAAATTATTAACAGGCTTTTGATTTTTCAACAATAGTGGTAAAAAAGGGTGTAAAGTGGTAAAAAGTGGTGGAATTTTAATATTTTTGACCCAATTCAACGGAAAACCGCGCATGACAAGCCTTATAGGGGAATTTGACTGTAAAGTAGATGCTAAAGGGCGTTTCATGTTTCCTGTAAACCTCAGGAAGCAGTTGGAAGAGGTATTTGAAAAAGGATTTGTGATCAATCGCAACCTTCACCAAAAATGCCTGGTGTTGTATCCGATGACCGAATGGAATAAACTCAACAAAAAACTGAGCAAGCTCAACCGCCTGATAAAAGCCAACGACGTATTTGTCCGGAAGTTTACAGGTGGCGCTACAGCAGCAGAGGCCGATAATACCGGCCGCGTATTGTTGCCAAAAGCGCTGGTAGAGTATGCCGATATAAAAACAGACATCAAGGTGTTGGGCAGCAACAACGTGATCGAGATATGGGATAAAAAACTGTATGAACAGTTCCTCGACCAAGACCTGGATATTGAGAAGTTGGCGGAAGACGTGCTGGGAAGCCTGAATTTCAATGATGGAGATGATGAGTAGTGAAAACACCTATCATATCCCCGTTCTTTTACAACCTTGTATTGACAGCCTGAACATCGATCCCGACGGCATCTACCTGGACCTGACGTTTGGCGGCGGCGGACACTCGAAAGAAATCCTGAAGCATCTTTCGGAAAAAGGAAAACTGTTTTCTTTCGACCAGGATGAAGATGCCAAAGCCAACCTGCCGGATGATAAACGCCTGCACTTTATACCGCATAATTTCCGTTATGTCAGTAACTACCTGAAATTATACGGTGTTACCAAAGTAGATGGCATCCTGGGCGACCTGGGCGTATCCTCGCATCAGTTCGACACCGGCCATCGCGGTTTTTCCATTCGCTTTGAGGCGGAACTGGACATGCGCATGAACCAGAAGAGTGAGCTTACGGCAAAGAAAGTACTGAATAGCTACGACGTTGCCAAACTAACGGTGATGTTCAGAGAATACGGCGAAGTGGACAATGCCTACCGTCTGGCCAACCTGATTGCGGAAGCCCGTATCAACGGGAGCATCGACACAACCGAGCAGCTAAAAACCATCATCAGGCCCTGCACACCGAAATTTGAAGAGAACCGATATCTCGCCAAAGTGTATCAAGCCATACGCATTGAGGTAAACCAGGAAATGGAAGCGTTGAAGGAGTGCCTGACCCAGTGTGTCAACTTGCTGAAACCGGGCGGCCGATTGGTGGTAATGAGTTACCACAGCCTTGAAGACAGACTGGTGAAAAACCTTGTGAAAACAGGAAATACGGAAGGGAAACAAGAGAAAGACCTCGTTTTCGGGAAGATCACACGGCACTTCAAATCATTGACATCGAAGCCGATTGTGCCTGGAGACGAAGAGATTGCTGCAAACCCCCGGGCCAGGAGTGCCAAATTACGGGTTGCGGAGAAATTAGCATAAGGTGCCTGCGATTAGCTTCCATCATCACCAAACTAAAATTAGTTAAACCAAATAACAGATTGCTCGACACGTGGCAAACCGGTTCAGGGACATAGCGGAAAAAGAAGAACTGCAGGAGCTGGAAGAGCTTGTGGAAATGGAAAAGCCTGCACCTGCCAAGCCATCGAAACCTGGAAAAAAAGGCGTGCTTGCCAAAGGTTTGTCCAAAATTTTCGGAGGCTCGTTTCTTAGCGATGACCGTACGACACAGCACATTCCTTTTTTGCTATTCCTGGCCCTGATCGCCATCCTGTACATTGCAAACGGCTATTATGCCGATGACAAGATCCGGGAAGTGAACAAAATCAGTAACCAGATCAAAGAACTGAGAACAGAATACATCTCATCTAAATCGGACCTGATGTTTATTAGTAAACAAAGCCAGGTTGCTGCGGCAGTCGATACGCTCGGATTAAAAGAACCTGTGGTGGCGCCGATGAAAATAGAGATCGACAGCATGAGCCAGGTCGCACCGAGAAAAGATGAATAAGATATACAGAACCAATCGTTAATCGTTTCTGCGCCGCTATAAGCCCGCAGACACCCCATGGAAAACAAAAAAGACATATTATCGCGAACGTACCTGGTGTACATGCTACTTTGCGTGTTTGCTTTGTTCATCCTTGGGCGCATTTGCATTGTTCAATTCAAAGAGGGTGACGAATGGAAACGCAAAGCCGAAGCCTTCAACACCCGTGTATTCGAGATAGAAGCAGTTCGTGGCAATATCTTCGATGCCAATGGTAACTTGCTGGCAACTTCCCTTCCCTATTACGAAGTAGCCGTTGACATCAACGCTCCTTCTATCGATAAAAAACTGTTTGAAGAAAACCTTGACTCGCTAAGCCTGAGGTTGTCCCAGCTTTTTGGCGACAAAACCCAGAAACAGTACAAAAAGATCCTTCAACGGGCACGCAATACCGGCGACCGCTATGTCGTACTGAAACGTAACGTTTCCTACAAAAACCTGCAAACACTGAAAACATTTCCCATTTTCCGCAAAGGAAAACGTGGCGGACTTGTTACCCTGCAAACCAATAAACGCGAACTGCCTTTCAAGATGCTGGCGGCGCGCTCCATTGGCATGTCGCGGCCAGGCATCAGGCCTGTTGGGCTTGAGGGCGCTTTCGATTCAACACTGATGGGCATAAGCGGGCAGCGTCTGATGCAGAAGATTGCCGGTGATGTGTGGCGCCCGATCAACGACGAAAACGAAGTAGAACCAAAGAACGGGAATGATCTTATTACAACGCTTGACATCAACATCCAGGACGTAGCAGAAACCGCCCTTGAAAAAACGCTCCGTAAGAATAACGCAACCCATGGCTGTGCCATCCTGATGGAAGTAAAAACCGGCGAGATCAAAGCCATTGCCAACCTTACCCGCACCGGAAAAGACTCGAGCAACTACGCCTACCACGAAAACCTGAACTATGCCGTAATGAACGCCACCGAACCAGGTTCCACCTTCAAGCTGGCTTCGCTGATGGCTGCCATTGACGAGTACAACGTGAGCCTGGATGAAAAAGTGCCGGTTGGCAACGGTGAAGTGACCTATTACAATAAAACCATTAAAGACGCGCATCCGCCAAAAGAACCCGTTCTCACGATCCAGCAGATTTTTGAAACATCATCAAACGTTGGCGTGGCCAAAACGATCATGAAGTACTTTTCTAAAAATCCGCAACAGTATGTGGACCGTATCAAATCTTACCACCTCAATCAAAAACTGGGTATATCCATTCCGGGTGAATCGTCGCCGCTGATTAAAAACACAAAAAGCCGCGATTGGTCCGGGGTTACGCTGCCACAGATGAGCTACGGTTACGAAACCTTGTTGACGCCACTGCAGATCCTCGCATTTTATAATGCCGTAGCCAACGATGGAAGAATGGTAAAGCCGCGTTTTGAGAAAGCCATTATTAACAACGGCAAAACCGTGAAAACATATAGCACCGAGGTGCTGGCAGAACAAATCGCTAAACCCGAAACCATCAAGAAAGCAAAGATCCTGATGGAAGGCGTGGTGCAGAATGGAAGCGGCAAAGGCTTGAACATTACCGCCTTTAAAGTAGGTGGAAAAACAGGAACCGCGCAAATTGCACAGATCGGCAACCGCGAAGCCGGAACTACCGTTTACGGCGCGCCGGGCAACCGGAAGTACCAGGCGTCTTTTGTTGGTTATTTTCCAGCCGACAACCCTTTGTACACGTGCATTGTAGTCGTTTACAATCCTGGCAAAGGCACTTACTATGGCGGGTTGATTGCTGGGCCTGTGTTCAAAGAGATCGCCGAGAAAGTTTACTCCAGCAGCCTCGACTTCATGCAACCGATCAATACACGGCAAGACCAGCTGACGAAAGCCCCGGCCAGTGTAAAAACGCGGAACGACGAAATGCTGCTGACTTCAAAAGCGCTGAAACTACCGGTTAAAACAGAAGCCAGCGAAGATGCATACGTTACCCGAAACACCGCCGACACCCTGCGAATGGCACTCCTTGGCGTAAACCTGGAAAGTCAGCTTAAGAAAGGCATTGTACCTAATCTGAACGGCTTATCGGCGAAAGACGCGCTTTACCTTCTGGAAAACTCAGGATTCCATGTAAAGCTGATGGGAGTTGGATCGGTAAAAAAACAATCCATTGAAGCGGGGCAACGCTTCAACAAAGGCGATAAGATCATTTTGATACTATCCTAAAAATACTGAACAAAAGGAAAAACAATAACGAAAAGCCGTGAAACTATTAAGCGACATCTTATACAAAACCCGCCTCGAAGAGGTAACCGGTTCTACTAATGTAGCAATTGCTTCGGTAGTGTTCGACTCGCGCAAAGTAAAAAAAGATTCGCTCTTTATCGCCACGCGCGGAACAAGCGTTGACGGACATGGCTTCATCGACAAAGCCATTGAAAATGGCGCCGTTGCCGTGGTGTGTGAAGACCTTCCGGCTGATCTGAAACCGAATATCACGTATGTAAAAGTGCTGAACTCTTCGGCCGCCCTCGGTTATATTGCCTGCAATTACTTCGATAACCCATCGGAAAGGCTAAAACTGATCGGTGTAACGGGCACCAATGGAAAAACAACAACCGTTACCTTATTGTTCAACTTATTCCGCGGCCTGGGTTATCAGGTAGGCCTTTTATCAACCGTTGAAAACAAAATCAACAGCACGGTTATACCATCAACGCATACCACACCAGATGCACTTGCCCTGAACGAACTGCTTGCAAAAATGGTAGAAGCCGGCTGCCAGTATGTATTCATGGAAGTAAGCTCTCACGCAGTGGTGCAACACCGCATCACGGGACTCAACTTCGCCGGTGGCGCATTTTCCAATATTACACATGATCATTTAGACTATCACAAAACCTTCGACGAATACATCAAAGCTAAAAAAGGATTCTTCGATCAGCTTCCCGATAATGCCTTTGCCTTAACGAACAAAGACGACCGTAACGGCATGGTGATGTTGCAAAACACCAAAGCGAAAAAATATAGCTATGGCCTTAAGTCGGTAGCTGATTTCAAATGCCGTGTGGTGGAAAACCACCTGAATGGTTTGCTGCTGAATATCGACAGCCAGGAAGTATGGGTGAAGCTCATTGGTTCCTTCAACGCCTACAATGTACTGGTTGTATATGCCGTGTCGCAATTATTGAAACAAGACAAAACGCAGGTACTCACCACACTGAGTAATCTGAACTCAGTAGAAGGGCGTTTTCAATACATCAAGTCGCGCACAGGTATTGTAGCCATTGTGGATTATGCACATACGCCCGACGCGCTTAAAAATGTGCTGGAAACGATCCAGGATATCCGTACAGGCAACGAACAGGTAATAACCCTCGCCGGTTGCGGCGGCGACCGCGATGCGGCCAAGCGACCGGTAATGGCCAAAATAGCCTGCGAATACAGCGACAAGGTGATCCTGACAAGCGATAATCCGCGTAGCGAAAATCCGGAGAGCATCCTCGACCAAATGCAAAGCGGCGTTGATCCTGCCAATAGCAAAAAAACCTTGCGCATTACCGACCGGAAAGAAGCCATTAAAGCAGCGGCAGCGTTCGGAAAGCCAGGCGATATTATCCTTGTTGCCGGCAAAGGCCATGAGAAGTACCAGGAAATCAACGGTGTGAAGCACCCTTTCGACGATTTCGAAATAGTGAAAGAAACCTTTAAAGCACTCGATATATAATATGTTTTATTATCTGTTCCAGTATTTAGACCATCATTTCAACTTCCCGGGAGCGGGCGTATTCCAATACATTTCGTTCAGGGCTGCTATGGCTTTGCTTAGCTCGTTGGTGATTTCAATGGTATTCGGCAAGCGCATCATTAATTTCATCCGCCGCAAGCAAATTGGCGAAACCATCCGCGAATTAGGACTTCAGGGACAAAATGAAAAAGCCGGTACACCAACCATGGGCGGCCTTATTATTCTTGCTGCGATCATCATCCCTACCCTGCTGTTTGCCAAAGTGCACAATGTGTATATCGTGTTGATGTTGGTTGCTACTGTATGGCTTGGCGCCATCGGCTTCATCGATGATTACATCAAAGTATTCAAGAAAAACAAGGAAGGCTTGAAAGGAAAATTCAAGATCGTCGGCCAGATCGGCATTGGATTGATCGTTGGCGCGGTGCTCTATTTCCATCCCGATGTGGTGATCAAAGATCGGGTGACATCCAATCAGCAAAGTGCTTATTCGTTTGACGAAGCCATTAGCAGCGGCAAAAATTTGACAATCCCCAAGTATGCTAAAACCCCGACTAAAAACATTAAAACCACGATCCCATTCGTTAAAAATAATGAGTTCGACTACACCAAGCTCCTGAGCTTTCTTGGTGATAAAGCCGTGGAATACGGCTGGCTCATCTTTATCCCGATCGTGATCCTGATCATCACCGCTGTTTCAAACGGCGCCAATATTACCGATGGAATCGATGGCCTGGCGGCAGGCACGAGCGCCATCATTGGCACTACGCTCGGTATCCTGGCCTATGTAAGCGGCAACACCATTTTTGCCGATTACCTGAACATCATGTACATCCCAAACACGGGTGAACTGGTGGTGTTCATGGCGGCCTTTGTGGGTGCTTGTGTAGGCTTTCTGTGGTACAACGCCTTTCCCGCACAGGTGTTCATGGGCGACACCGGAAGCCTGGCCATTGGCGGCATCATTGCTGTATATGCCATTGCCATTCGTAAGGAGCTTCTGATCCCGATATTATGCGGCATCTTCCTGGTA
>DAIUED010000119.1:0-9266 GCA_036845295.1 Bacteroidota bacterium | reverse complement strand
GCGCGTTCGATATTGCTTATTTCCGATGCATTCCAAATATGATCGTGAGTGCGCCGATGAACGAAGAAGAACTCCGAAACCTCATGTACACGGCACAACACGAAGAGACTAACGGCGCGTTTAGCATTCGTTATCCGCGTGGCAATGGGGTAATGGTCAATTGGAAAACGCCGTTCAAAAAACTCGAAATTGGCAAAGGGCGTAAACTGACAGATGGAAAAGATCTTGCTATATTGTCCTTAGGCCATCCTGGAAATTTTGCGGCAACGGCCATCAAAAACCTCGAATCCGAAGGCATTTCAGTAGCGCACTACGACCTGCGTTTTGCCAAACCTCTTGATGAAGTTATGCTTCATGAAGTATTTAACCGCTATCGCAAAATTATTACTATTGAAGATGGCACCATTGTAGGCGGTGTAGGCAGCGCAATCCTTGAATTCATGGCCGACCATGGCTATAGTGCTGAAGTAAAACGCCTCGGCATTCCGGATAAATTCATTGAACATGGCGAACAAAACGAACTCTATGAAGAGTGTGGCTTTTCGGTAGGGCAGATCCAAACGGAAATTACCGAGCTGCTGAAAGAAAAAAAGGAAAGAAAAATCGTTTCATAAGCACCGAAATACTAAATTTAAAAGGCCAGACAATTGATTGTCTGGCCTTTTAAATTTATGCTGGATATCACTATTTTGATACCGCTCTGGGCAATAACGTCACATGCCCTACCCGTTGCACCGTGTGACCAGCCATCGTCTTGATCTCAGCTTTGTAAACATAGACGCCCTGCTCACATTGCTTGCCTTTGTTTGTTCCATCCCAGCCAATGCTCTTTTCGTTGCTTGTGAAAATTTGCACCCCCCAACGGTCGAAAATAGTTAAGCGGATGGCCTCAATACCATAACCCACCGGGATAAACACATCATTATAACCGTCCTCATTCGGGGTGAAAGCATTCGGAATAAATACATCGAAATCTCTCGTAACATAAACGCATACCGTGTCGTAATCTACACAACCATATCCATTCTCGCCTTTAAGCACATAACAGGTAGATTCCTGTGGATTCACCGTAATCTGATTGCAAAAATTGCAGGCCAGCGGCCCGGATGCCGGCGAAAGAAACCCTACCTCAACATCGCCTGTACCGGTAAGGGTAATTGTTTCGTCGATATTGATCGTCGTATCTCTTCCCGCAAACACATGCGGCAGCGGGTTCACTTTTACCTCTACAGTAGCCGTAGATGCACACAAGCCCGGCGCACTGGCGGTAACGGTGTATATGGTCGTAGCCAGCGGACCTGCATCCGTACTCTGCCCATTGGCATTCGATAGCCCAACGACAGGTGCCCAGTTATACACCGTGCCGCCAATGGCTTCAATGGTGGTACTTTCACCCAGGCAAACATCACCGAATTTACTAGCCTGTATCGTTGCCGTTTGGATGATCGTAAGCTCCAATGTTGCCGAAGATACACATGACCCCGTTGCACCGATCACCGTATAAGTTGTTGTTTGTACCGGGCTTGCCGTTGTCGTCGGCAGATTAACATCACTTAATGCCCCCGAAGGCGACCAGGTATAAGCGGTCGCGCCGGATACCGATAATGTAGAACTCAAGCCGCGACACACCGATGATGGACTTGAATTAACCACAAGTGTTGGCGTTGGTGTAACCGTAACCTGAGCTACAGCATTGGAACTACAGCCCGCTGTAGTTCCTGTAACAGTATAGGATGTAGGTACCGAAGGTGAAACCACAAATGTCCCTGTAGTTGCGCCCAGGCCGGTAGCAGGTGTCCAACTATAGCTTGCTGCTCCCGAAGCAGTTAAGGTTGCTGAAGAGCCTGAGCAAATGTCAGCATCCGGCCCCATCACAATTACCGGTCGTGGAATTACTGTAACAGATGTTGAGGCGCTAGCCGTGCAACTATTCAGGCTTCCGGTAATAGTATATCCCTGGCTGGAAACAGGTGTGGTTGTAACGACACTACCCGTGCCAGCGCTGAGTGCTGTAGATGGGTTCCAGGTATAGGACGACGCGCCACTTACGGTCAACGTAGCTGTATTACCAGCACAAACCGTAGTATTCGGAACAATCGTAAGGGTTGGATTGGCAACCACCGTCAGTGTTGCGGTAGTTGAAGCTGTGCAAGACCCCGTGGCGCCGGTTACCGTATAAATAGTCGACGACGCAGGCGTTACCGTAACAACGCTTCCTGTCGTAAGCGCCGCTGCCGGAGTCCAGGTATATGAATTTGCCCCTGTTGCACTGAGTGTTGCCGATGCCCCTGCACAAATGCTACTGCTAGCCGGCGCTACTGTAAGCGTAGGCAATGCAAGCGTCACAACAGTGGCCTGCGTCTGCGCAGTGCAAGTAGAAATACCGCCGATAACGTTATACACTGTAGTCCCAACCGCAGGCGAAGCCACAACCGTGCTTCCGCTGGCCGTATTCAGGCTTGCAGCCGGCGACCAACTATAACTACTCGAGCCACTCGCTGTTAATGTAACCGAGCTTCCTGCACAGATGGTAGAAGTTTGAGGGCTTATAGTTATGGTTGGTGAAGCGAGAATATTGACACTTGTGGTAGCTGTACTTGTACAAATACCCGTCTGTCCTGTAACGGTATAAATGGTTGACGCGGTCGGCGTTGCTGTAACCGTAGCGCCGCCGGATGTGTTAAGGCTTCCCGATGGACTCCAGGTATAGTTGGTCGCGCCGGCAGCCGTAAGCGTTGCCGAAAGTCCCTGGCAGATACCTGTAGAAACCGGCGTGAGAGTGAGCACCGGAATAGCATTAACATTTACGGTAGCACTAACCACGCTGGTACACGTACTTACCCCCGCAGAAATGCTGTAAACGGTGGTTGATGCCGGAGAAGCAACAACCGTACTTCCACTCGTTGCGCTGAGGCCTGTTGCCGGGCTCCAGGTGTAACTGGCAGAACCACTGGCGGTAAGCGTCGTTGAGCTTCCGGCACAGATCGTTGTTGTTTGAGGAGAAACCGTAAGCGACGGAACAGCAATCACGCTGAGCGTAGCGACAGCTGTATTGGTGCAAATGCCATTGGCACCGGTTAAGGTGTAGGTTGTAGTAGTTGCTGGCGAGGCTGTAACGGTAGCCAGGCTGGCACTGCTAAGGCTGCCCGCCGGGGCCCAGGTATAACTGCCTGCACCGGAAGCCACCAAGCTGGTAGAAGAACCCGCGCAAATAGACGGAGACGATAAGGCAATGGCCGGCGTTGGCGTCGTAACCACACTTACCGTCACAGCAGCCGAAGCAGTACAGGTACCATTGGCTCCTATCACAGTATAAGTTGTCGTACTCGCAGGAGAAGCTGTTACGTTGGCAGTATTGGTATTAGTAAGACTGGTAGCCGGACTCCAGGTGTAATTTGTAGCGCCGGCCACCGACAGGTTAGCCGAAGTACCAGAGCAAATCGTCGTAAACGTCGGCGTTAGTGTCAGTGTAGGCAACGGTGTTACACTTACCGTCCGAACTGCAGAATTCGTACAGGTACCTGTAGATCCCGTCACCGTATAGGTCGTTGTCGTTCCTGGCGAAGCCGTTACGTTTGCCGTGTTGGTATTGCTAAGTGCTGTGGCCGGTGTCCAAACATACGAAGTAGCACCCGAGGCGGCAAGTGCAATCGACGAACCCTGGCATATATTAGCCGTGGCCGGGCTGATGCTCACCGTTGGCGAAGGCGTAACGCTAACCGTGGTTACGGCGTTGGTCGTGCAAGTGCCTGTACCCGCCGCCACTACGGTATAAGTTGTAGTTACCGATGGCGATGCCACAACCACACTGCCACTGGTTGTACTTAAAGATGCTGCCGGACTCCAGGTATAGCTTGTAGCGCCTGTTACCGTAAGTGTGCGTGCAGCGCCCTGGCATATAGCAGCCGAAGGAATAATGCTGATCGTCGGCGTAGGACATAAAACGATCGACTCGACACAAAGACCAACCAAGCTACCGTTACCTCCACCCGGGCCGGTCACGGTAATAGATGTATATGGCGTGGTAGATGACAACACAACAGTCGTTCCATCGTCCATGCCATTAGCTGTGAAAGTATTTCCTACCTGGGTAAACGGGCAGGTGCCTCCACATTGGCTGGAGGTAAGCACGCCTGAGCCTACACTAAATGTAAAGGCTTCGAGGCTGGCTGCCGTGATTACATAGTTAACATTATTGACAGGCTGCGAAAACGTATATGTTTGTGTAAACGCGCCGCTTGATCCTGCCCACATAGGACCGGCGCTGAGTCCACAACTTGGCCAATTAGCGCCGTAGTTGGTAACACTTCCAGTATTGCTCAAAGAAATGGTAATGCCATTTACAGTAGTAGGGAATGCACTGGTAGGTGTGCAGGCGCACTGTGCAACATCCTGGGTTGGCAAAAAGAGAAGTACGAAAACAAATAAACAGGTAAAAAGAAGGTTTTTAGACCTTGACAAAAAAAGTCGGTTATGTATCAAAAAACTCATGATAAATTTCAAATTACGAATGCTAAACACGTCAAAATTACCGATAAATATAGATTTAGACCGTATTTTTCACTAAGTAATGCCCAACGGTTACTCATTCAGGGCTTCCAGTTGTCAATTGGAAGCTGCGAACGGTCTGGGTTCGGCTAACGAACTACATAGGTTTCAAAACACGAGGCACCATAAGCGTTTTAGCTCGCCATTTAACACTAATTTTATTTTCACAACTAAGGCATTTCGCTAAATTTGTGTAAATACCCTGAACCTTGGCCTCACAACAGAATATTCTACTGCTTAAACTCGATGAGTTCATTCGCAAGTATTATAAAAATCAACTCATCAAGGGTTTTTTGTACACAACAGGACTTTTGGTAGCCGCTTTTCTTTTCTTAGTTGTTGCTGAGTATTTTGCCGAATTCGGTACAACAACCCGTACTGCGCTGTTTTACTTATTTCTGGTGGCTTGCGGTTTGATCCTCGGCAGGTATATTGCCATTCCTTTGCTGAAACTCAATCGCCTCGGTACAGTAATTAGCTACGACGAAGCTGCCGGAATTATTGGCACACATTTCCAATCCATTAACGATAAACTGCTGAATACTTTACAACTGCAACGCCAATCTGGCTCCATTCTTTCGGCCGACCTGCTTACCGCCAGTATCAACCAGAAAATGGAAGAGTTACGCCCGGTGCCATTTACGTCAGCCATTAACCTTAGCGACAACAAACGTTACCTGCGCTTTGCCCTGCCACCATTAGTCCTCTTGCTGCTGATTTTCTTCGTCAAGCCTGGCATCATCAAAGACGGCACTGAACGCATGATCTATCACCAAACCTATTTCGAAAAAGCAGCACCTTTCAAATTCGATATTTCCAACAAAAATCTGGAAGCCATCCAGCAGCAAGACTATGTGCTGGAACTTGAACTGACCGGCAACGAAATCCCAAACGAGGTATTTATTAATGTGGGTGGCGTAGAACACAAAATGGACAAAACGGATAACGTTCATTTCACCTACACGTTCAAAAATGTTCAGGCCGACCAAGACTTCGTGTTCAATGCTGCGGGCTATAATTCAAAATCTTACGAACTCAGGGTGTTGCCGAAACCCATGTTGGTTAAATTCGACATCAAGCTCAGTTATCCGGCTTATTTAAATAAGAAAGACGAAACTGTGTCGAATACAGGCGATATGCAATTGCCGCAGGGCACCAAAATGCAATGGATCTTTCATACGCGGAATACCGATAACATTTACCTTCATTTTGCCGACACACTGGCTGACATCACCCGCAGCGGCAACGATGAATTCACCTACGCCAAACGAATGATGCAGAGCAGCCCGTACAGCATCCGAACGCTTAATCATTTCATGAAACAAAATCCGGATTCGGCAAATTACATGCTCACTGTAATTCCCGATCAGGTGCCACAAATTGATGTAAGCGAAAAAACCGATTCGCTCAATGCACGCAACATTTACTTTTCGGGAACGATCAAAGATGATTATGGTTTCACGCGCCTGCTGTTTAAGTACACGCACTATACCCAGGACTCTGCCGGAAAAGCAATTGTACGCCAGGGCGATCAGCTACTCGGACTGAATAAACAGCAGATCACCCAACCGTATTTTCACTTTCTGGATGCATCGCGCTTCAACCTCAAACCCGGTGATAAGATCGAGTATTTTTTCGAGGTGTGGGACAACGACGGCGTGAACGGCGCCAAGGCTGCACGCACACAAACCATGTACTTCAAAGCGCCAACGGCCGACGAGATGAACAAAGCTACCGAGAAAAATAATTCTGAAATTAAGAAAGACCTCGACGACGGCATCAAAAAAGCAAAAGACCTTCAGAAAGACATCAACGACCTGAGCAAAAAGCTCAACGACAAAAAACAAATGGGTTATGAGGAGAAAAAGAAACTGGAAGATATTCTAAAAAAGCAAAACGAGCTGAAACAGAAGATCGAGGAAGCCAAACAGGAAAACCAACTCAATAACCAACAACAGCAGGAATTCAGTCCGCCGGACGAATCGCTCCTGGAGAAACAGAAACAACTTGAACAACTCTTCGAGAACATCATGAGCCCGGAGATGAAAAAGTTGTTTGACGAACTAAATAAACTTCTCGATAAACTCGATAAAAACCAGGTGCAACAAAAACTCGAGGAGCTAAAACTCTCGAATAAAGACATGGAGAAAGAGCTTGATCGGACGCTCGAAGCCTTTAAGCAAATGGAAGTGGAGCAAAAGCTCCAGCAAGCGATCGACAAACTCGATGAGCTGAAAAACAAAGAAGATGCACTGAAACAGGAAACTGAAAAAAACAAAGAAAACCTGGATAAAAAGGACACTAAGAATGATCCTGCCGACAACAAAGACAATAAGAATTCAGACAACAAGGACAACAAAAAACAGGACGCCAATACGCCCGATAAAAAAGAAGCTTCTGCCAAAGAGTTGGAGAAAAAACAGGATGAACTGAACAAGCAATTTGAGGACCTGAAGAAAGAGCTTAAAGACGTTCAGGAAAAAAATGCGGCGCTGGAGCAACCGAACGACCTTCCGAAAACGGAAGAAAAGCAGCAGGAAATTTCCAAAGAGATGGAAAATGCTTCGCAACAGTTAAACCAGAACAATAAAAAGAATGCGTCCAAATCGCAAAAAAAGGCATCGGACAAGATGCAGGAAATGAAAGAGCAAATGCAGCAAGCGATGGACCAGATGCAACAGGAACAGGCAGAAGAAGACATGGCTGCTGTAAGGCAAATCCTTGAAAACCTCCTGAACTTATCATTTGCCCAGGAAGATTTGATGGGACAACTGTCGAAATTAAGAACCGACAATCCGCAGTACCTGAAAGTAACGCAAACCCAAAAGAAACTACAGGACGATTCGAAACTCATCGAAGACAGCCTCCTGGCTCTCAGCAAACGTAATCCGGCCATCAGTGCTCACGTGAACCGAGAAATATCTGCTATTAACATGAACATGGGCAAAGCGGTGTCGGAGCTGGCAGAACGCATGCAGGCTAATGCACAAATGCGCATGCAATATTCGATGACCTCGATCAATAACCTGGCCTTGATGCTCAACGAATCGCTTGAGCAAATGCAGAAAGCGGCGAAAGAAGGAAAACCGGGCAGCGGTAGCTGTAAAAAACCCGGCAAAGGGAAGCCTAGTTCTAAACCGGGCGACGGCAAACCGAGCATGCAAAGCATGAAACAAATGCAGCAGCGCCTAAACCAGCAATTGGAAGAATTGAAAAAGCAGCTGGAACAGCAAGGCAACAAACCCGGCGGCAAAAAACCGGGAGATAAACCTGGGCAAAAGCCAGGCGGCCAGAAGCCCGGAGGCATGGGTGGCACGGGCCAGCAAGGCCAGAACGGCCAAATGCCAGGTGTGAAAGGCCAGGGCATGAGTGAGCAATTGGCAAAAATGGCGGCCGAACAAGAAGCCATTCGTCGTCAAATGCAGCAAATGATGGAAAAAATTAAAAAAGACGGAGGTTCGAACCCGGGTGGGAACCTAACGGATTTGATGGAACAAACCGAACGCGATATCGTAAACCGGCAAATCACCCAGGAAACTATGAAACGCCAGCAGGAAATCCTAACTAAACTTTTAGAAAGTGAAAAAGCGGAGCGGGAACGCGAACAGGACGAGCAGCGAAAAAGTAATGAAGCAAAAAATCAGAATTTAAGTAACCCTTCCCAGTTTTTAGAGTATAAAAGACTTAAGGAAAAGGAAATGGAATTGTTAAATACGGTGCCCCCGAGCCTTACTCCTTACTACAAACAGAAAGTAAACGAATATTTTAACAATGTGAATAAATGATACCTGCCAAAGGAGAAAAGTTGAACATTAGCTCTTCATTCGACAATATGCGCCTGGTAGAGCGGTTGGTGGAAGATGTTTGCGATGTATTCAATGTAAATGAAGATAATTACGGGAATATTTTAATAGCGGTAACCGAAGCCGTTAATAATGCCATCTACCACGGAAATCATGGCGACCCCGAAAAACACATTAAAATAGGCTTCGAATCGGGCGAAGATAACATTCGCTTTTCAGTAGCCGATGAGGGCCAGGGCTTCGACTACTTGAGTCTTCCCGACCCTACCGACCCGATGAACATAGACAAGCCGCACGGGCGCGGCGTATTTTTAATGAAAAATCTGGCCGACAAGGTAGAATTTTACAATAACGGGCAGGAAGTGATGCTGACGTTTAATTTGAATTGATGCGCGCGCTTTATTTACTGCTTTCCGCTTTTCTTTTATTTTCATGCAAACCCAAAACGGTGAACTACGTCATCACCGGTAAACTTGTAAACGGCTGCGACGACTCGCCGCTCAAAGACGTCCGCGTGCAGGCCATTCAGATGAACACCAACGACGGGTTCAACGCATTAGCAACAAGCGACGACTATGGCGATTTTGAACTGCTGATCGCCGCCAGCGAAAAAACGAATTACCGTTTCATGAACTTACAGGAAGAGGTTCCTCTCGAAGCGGTTGACTACGGCCACATTCCCTTGTATTCCAACTCAGAGATCCATTACCGCGTTTCCGTTTCCAATCCGCACACCGCAGCCGACACTTTGTGGATTGCCGACATTGCCCGCCCCGGAAAATTTTTCAGGATGACAGGACCTTTTCACGACACACTGATCGGCAACATACCGGTAACCTGTGTCAACACACTGGCTTACAACGCCCGCACCAAACGCATCAATCCTACCAACACCACCAATACTGTTACTGCGTG
>DAIUED010000118.1:0-9274 GCA_036845295.1 Bacteroidota bacterium | reverse complement strand
CTGGAAATCGGTGAGGCGAAGTTCATTTACCCACACTTCCACGCATTTCGGCAACGCACCGTTATCTTTCGGATTACGGATACCGATCATCATGCTTTTCACGGTTGCCAGGTTCGGGTTACCAACCACGGTAATATTATAGCCGTTAAAATTTTTGGTATAAGGCGTTTGAACTGCCGACAGATCGATACCGGTTTTGGCGTTACGGTCTGTTTTTGTACCTGTAATTTCCTCAAAATCCATGATGAACTCATTTTCCTGCGGCCACACGTTGTATTTTGCCGTTTCGTCATTCGGGTCGTAATACCCTTTAGGCGTCAGCTTTACCGGAATTTCGTACTCATAGTAGTTATTATTGAAATCGGAACCCAAACGTACAAACACGGTTACATCACCATCATTGAGTACATCAGAGCCCATTTGCTCGGCGTGCATGAACATGCGCATCTTTTTAAACGAGCGCACATCAAGATCAATGTTTTTATAGATGGCACGGCTGTCACCATCTTTGAGGTTACAGGTCCGCAACGACAACGCCTGCTCGTTGAGCAATACCAGGTTTGTTGTTTGTACGTTTTGCTGCTGCTGGATTCCTGGCGGAATAACGTAGTTTACCGGTGTGCGAGTGGCATTTTCCTGTAAACTCACGGCCGACACATCGAAACTGGTTGTATTATCGTCGTTGGCAATATACTCGCCAGGTTTCTGTAAATCGAACTGGTAACGACGCCAGTCGCTGCGTACCAACTCGAAACGGGCCAAACGGCAAACAATAGGCTTATTGAACCCGCGCATAAACACACGCATAAAACGGATCGAGTTAAGTCCTTCGATAGAACCGATAACCGACTCGTATTCCGCTACCGGGATTTTGAATTGATACCAATTTACTTTTTTGTTGATACCATCGATAGTGGCTGTTCCTTCGGTAACGTTTACCAGGTAATTCTCACCTACCCTGGATGTTTGGAAATCCTGGGGTGAAATTTTCACCCGGTATTGGTAATAGGCTTCGGTTTCGTTGAGTGTATTGTCTTTGTTAACATCCTCAATATTGGGTGAGTTGGAACCTACAACGTTTACGCCGTTCACCGTCGCCAGGTCACCGGTTGGTGAGTTGCCTTCCGAACCGTTATACTTTTTATAGCGGTGCAACGTATTACCCTGTAATTCATTCAGCCCATCATAAGAGGCGTCTTTCGGATGCAGGTAGTTGTCGGAGCTCGGATCAACCAGCGCTTCCTGTACCAGTTTTTGCGATTGGTCGTAAGCTCCGCCATTCCCAATATTTCCTACAAAGCCGGAAAACTTCCTGATTTCGGTGCTATCGATCATGCCGTCGTAACCAACATCCTGATACGGCCGATCATTTATTTCATTCACAAAGGCATTCGATGCCGGCGTGAGAATGGGATAACGGCCTACATTACTTTCACTGATCGCTAAATTGGCATTCGGCCCATTGGGCGCACCTGGCAAGCCGTTTTCATACAACATGCTTCCGTCTTTCACCACATCTTCCGAAATGTTACCCAGGTTAATGAACATTTCGCCTGACGGCCCATTGTTACGGTCCATACCTTCATAGGTCTTCGTCGAATCGTAGTCTTCATTAAACGGATCCATCATCCAGAACTGGATATATTCGATATTCGCTGCCTGAAAATCATTGGTTTCCAGACGACGCATGATACCGCCCCAGCGGTTTTCTGGTAAGTTGAGTTTTCCGTTTGGCGCAACACCACCAGAAATGCCGGCCACAGGAGCAGCATCGTAATTATACGGGCCGCGCTCGTTAGGATAAAATGCCAGATCGAGTACTGATAATACAACCGGCTGCCCGTTGGCTGGTGTTTTCGACGGGAATAACTCCGTCTCCAATACCTGACGCATGAAGTTATTCGAGTAGGTCTGTTTCGGAATATTCGACGGTTTCAGGCTGGAATTTTGCTGACCATAAAACAAGTTATCAATGGTGTACCAGTTGAACTGAGCACGGTTGAGTCCTGTTTTGACATCATTGCTTAATACCGCTTCCGGAAAAAGCGAGGGTTGCCCTTGCGGAATACTGGACAGCGACCACGCTTGTGGACTCTTGATGTCGATCAGAGAAATACTACCCTCAAAATCGTCAATGTAAGAGGTTCCGTTTTTACCGATCGCTTTTGCATTTCCGGGAATGAGCTGTGCAAATTCGCCCTGCGTCACAATGGTACTCATCTCTTTGGTGTTGATGAGCGGTATCTTATCTACCAGTCGTGTTAGAAACGGGGCATCTGTTTTATAATTGTAATCGAGTCCCCAGATGGTGTTGGAAACCGGCTCGTCGCCGATGTTCACTTTCTGTGTCACTGGTTTCTCGTTGAGGCGAAGCAATGTGCCCCCCAGCGTCAGATCGCGGTTTACTTTATAATCGAGCCGTGTGCCAAACAGGCTTTTTTGCTGCACGTTAAACAAGGAATTACTCTCGGTACTTACTTTAATATTAGCACCCGAATTCAAAATACTTTCGTTGATGATCTTTACGCGGCCAAGGGTATAATCAACCGTATAATCCTGGTTTTCAACCAATTTCTGACCATTGGCGGTCACAGAAACGGCGCCTTGCGGGATGTTGAGGGCATTGAGGGAAATCTCGGCTCCGCTTGCAGATTTATACTGACCTTTCAATTTATAGCGGTTCTTTTCGGGCAATTGTTGGGCAATGGTACGTGTAGAGTCGTATAGTTCCTGGTACACATACTTATCAGCCGCCGGAAAATCACCAGGGGCAAATTTGGCTCTCAGGTTGTTCCCAAAAGGTTCTTTGGACGATAAGTAAACACGTCCGTTGGTGGGGTTGATGGTATAATCTTTAATGAAATCGAATACACCATCTGAGTACTTATCTCCGTTTACGCTTAATTTATCCAGGTCCATGACCTGTAAAAACAGCTGGCCGTTGCGGCTGCCAGTTGGTACGTACGGTACATCCACACCGGTTTCGATATTATTATAATAAATGTCGCACTTAAAATCCTGGGAGTTAAGATTATACGCCCCAATGGAATACACGTTTTTCATCATCAGATCCCAGGTGATATACCGTGGGTTGGTAAGCGTACCTTTTAACAATTTGAGGTAAAGTGGCCCGGTAGTAAATTGGTCGCTGAACTCACCTACCTGATACGTTTTTCCATTGTATGTATATTGGTAAGCCACCGCCACGGCCACGTCGTTATTGATCGACTGGTTGATGGAAATGAATCCGAGACGGGTATTGATGGTGTACTCCGACGGGTTTAGCTTACGCGCGTTGGTCACGTATTCGTAATCGCGCGACGACTCCATGAACCCGCCGTTATTATTGCAGGTATTGCCGCCAATAAGGCCGTTGGTAAGGTTGGTATTGATCTGGTTGGCCGATGTCGTGGACCGGCGTGGCATCACATTATGGTTGATCGTATCGGTAATAATGTAGTATAAACTGTTGGCTCCGTTATGCGGTTGCACGCCGGCACTATCCACAATGGTATAATCCGGGTTAGGCTGACAAGGCGTTGTGCTATTGCCGCGGATAAAATCGTAATTCGACAGGTTTTTGTTGACGTGGCTGGTATCTTCTCCCAGATCGGAAAAAGCCACAAAACTCCGTACATTTTCGGTGCTTCCGGTTTGGTTGGTAATATATACCTCTGCCTTGGTGATAACAATAGGTGTAGCAACAATAGGCAACGTTTGCATCCAGGCGTCGTAATTGTCGCGGAAATAATGTCCGAGGTAATAGTGCTTATTCACCTCATAATTGTCGGCGCTTACGGTAAAGTTTTGGATCTGTGCACCGCCCTGAACACTAACTTCCTGTTTTTTACCACGTTGCTGCGAAAAAATGGTGGTGGCCGTGAGGCGCCCAAACTGCAATTGCATTTTTACACCGAACAAGCTCTGGCTACCGGTAATTAATGTACTGTTGAGCGGAAGACTCACGTTACCCGCTTCAATCTTTTTGATGATCTCGTCTTCGTAACCAGTGTACTCCAACTTCATTTGATTTTCCCAGTCAAACGATGCTTCGGTGTTGTAATTGGTCGTAATCTTCAACTTATCCCCGATCTTTCCGATGAGGTTGAGCTGAATCCTCATGTTAAAATCGAAATTCGTCACCTTTTGCTGGCGTTGCGGAATGGCCGGGTTGAGTGTTTTATTCCTGTTAAGGGCAAAAATGAGCTCCGCGGTACCGGTTGGCTTGATATCCACACTGTTTCCACCGAAAATGCGGTCGAATATTTCGTTGTTTACCGTTAGTTTAGGGATAATTCCTTTTTTATTTTGGTTATTCAGGTCGTCGGCCTTGATTTTAGAGCGCCAGTGGTCTTTCACCGCTTTTTTAAACAAGGCATCCTGGTAATCCTGAAATTCGACATAGGTTTCCGGCCGGTAATCCATGTCGCCGATCTTCTGGGTAACATCGTAATTGCCTGTTTTTGGATTGTAATTGGTTTCCGTTTTGATGTTCGACGGATCAGAAAGGTAAAGCCCGCTCGTAGCGTTATATATTGGCGGAACGCTGCTGTTATCGTTAAACTCGTAGGGCAGGTCTTCTTTTTCTACAATAGGCGAATCGGCTGGCATAGCAGCTTCCTCATAATAGTGTGGCTTACTCAGCGGCGATGTTTTGGCCTTGGAACCAACCACCACCGTCATTAACCCGACAGACACAGCAGCAACGACAAGAACTTTCAAACCTCCCTTTCCCACGCTGATGAATTACATGTTTTTAAGCGCTGATTTAATCAGCAGTTCCACATTATCAGTGCCAACACCTTGTTGCTTAATCGCTTTTTCTATTGCTTTTTCCGCTGCCATTTTCGGGAATCCCAACGTCATGAGAGCCATTAACGCCTCGTCTTTATTTTTATTGTACGATGTCGTTAAAATCTGTGAAATTCCACCTTCATGCTTGCCCATTTTACCTTTCAGATCAACCACAATCCGTTGAGCAGTCTTCTCTCCAATGCCTTTTATGCTTTTTAACATTGTGACGTTGGCCGTATTGATGGCGCCGGCAATTTCTACCGGCGATAGCGACGACAGCATCAGCAGAGCACTACCACCGCCAACACCCGATACCGAAATCAGTTTTTGAAAAAGCTCCCGCTCCTCGCTATCGGCAAAACCATAATGCCGCGCGTTATCATCCCTCACATACACGCTTTCTACAAAAAGTTTTGCGGAAGATTTTCCCTGGATGGCAGTATAGGTATTCAGGGATATCAGCAGTCCATAGCCTACCCCATTGCATTCGATAACCGCGTAGGCGGGGTTCAATTCTGCAAGTTGCCCGTTGATATAGCTGATCATAAGAGGCGTGAAAGTAATAAAAAGTTAAGCAAATTCGTGAAAAAAAGTTAAGATAATTTTGAGTCTGCAATTCACATAAATATGTTAAAATTTCGTGGCTAATGTCCCAGGCATCAACTTTGGTTATTTTAAATAATTGTTATATTTGCGTAACACAAAACTAAACTAAGCACATCTTTGGAAACCACGATCATTATTTCTCTTCTGCTGTCGGCCTACCTCATCGGGTCTATTCCAACAGCTGTATGGTGGGGCAAGCGTTTTTATGGTATCGATGTCCGCGAGTTCGGAAGCGGCAATGCGGGAGCCACCAATACTTTCCGTGTTTTAGGAAAAAAAGCCGGCATTCCGGTACTTACGATTGACATTATCAAAGGCATTGCCGCTACTGCCCTGGCTTTCTTATCCCCCTACCTGTTTGATAGCAACGAATTTGTAAACCTGGAGCTCGGCCTCGGTATTGCAGCGCTGGTTGGACATATTTTTCCGGTTTTTGCCGGTTTCAGAGGTGGAAAAGGCGTCGCTACCATTTTGGGAGTAGTTATTTGCCTCACGCCGTTCACAAGCCTGTTGGTATTATTTGTCTTCCTATCAGTACTCATCGTTTCCAAATATGTGTCACTATCGTCAATGGTAGCTGGCGTTTCCTTCCCCTTGATCCTTAATCTGGTACTTAAAAACACCAATGAAACGCTCATGACGTTTTCTATTTTTGTGGCGGTAATGCTTATTGTGACACACAAAAAGAACATCTCGAGGTTACTTAAACGTCAGGAATCAAAAACCTACCTGTTTGCACGTAAAACGGCCTAACACCCTCTGCTTAAATCTTTTCCCTTACAATTTTAGACTAAGCTGATCGAGCGGTTCAAACTCCCGTGTTCTTGCCGGATGGCTAATCGTCTTAACCTTCACTGGGAAATATGTTCGGTTTCAACTGGTTGTTAATTACTACGCTTTGACCTGATGACGGTTACCTGAACCCGGGCAAACGATCAACGCTTTTCGCGAAACCCAAGTTCGTTAATCTTACTGGGCGTCTCTTTTCATGGTTTTACAAGTGCCTTATATACTACGCCCAATTGCTGCATTAGCCAAGCAAATCTCTTCTCCGGTGAACCACCAGCCAAAAAAAGCCCGGAGAAACACTCCGGGCTTTCTAAAAAGATTGCGATGAAGCCGCTTATTCGATGATCAGTTTTTTAGAAACCTTTTGTTCGCCGGCATAGATGTTCACAACATACATGCCTTTGGCAAGGGTTCCGTTCCTGTTGATCAGGTAGCTAGCCCTGTTGCCGTTCATGGTAAAGTTATCCGATTCTTCCACCACACGGCCTACGATGTCGGTTACCGACACTTTCATTTTGCCGTTTCCGGTATTAAAATCGATGGTCGAAGAACCATTTGTAGGATTTGGATAAATTGCCATATCGAGGGCTTTTTCCAGCTCGTTAAGGCCTACAGAACCCGAAAGGTTGATCTGGTCGATGTAAATATTGTTGGAACTTCCGGCAGAGGCATCGCTTTTGAACCAGAAACGGAATTTCACGCTCGGTTTATTGTTCAAGGCTGTTAATAACGACGCAGGAATCGATACTTGTTTCCATTGAGCGGCAGTTGGCGTAAACGCAGAAGCCTGCACACCGCCTGAAGTTGAAGCCATGGAAGCAATCGTAGGAACGCCAAGCACATTTGTCCAGGTACCACCACAGTCGAGGCTGTATTGCACTTTAAACGAATCTGCCTGAGCAGTTATTTTCTTGGCATAGGCATAATAATAGGAGAATGTAATGCCGGTTGTAGTAGAAAAATCATAAATCTGAGTTTCAAAGGCATCCACATTTCCGCCTGAGCTGGTTTGCGCGGAATTTTCGAGGAAAATGCTTTTTGAGGTGCTGTTGGCGCCCGTTGATGAATTAATCGACCAGGTCACAGACCCTGCGTTATTGTTTTGAACACCGATGCCGGCAAGGGTTCCTGCCTCAAAATCGTAAGCATTTGGCACGAGTGCGCCTGCACCACCTTGTACGACGGTAACATACGATGTTTGGTTTTTAGTATTGCTACCATTGGCATTGGTGGCCACGAGCGATACCGAATAGGTTCCGGGTGCAGCATACGTAACTACAGGGGAATTAGCCGTTGATGAAGCGGGATTTCCGCCTTGAAACGTCCATGACACGCTGCCTGAGGTACCAAGCTCACTTTCGTTATTGAATGTGATTGAATTTCCGGCACACACATTTTGTTTATTTGCACTGAAATTGGCTACCGGCGCACATGTATAGCTCGATGAAATTCCTGTGGCTACCAGGTTGGCAGCAGACCATAAGGTGCTTCGTCCGGCGGTGCCACTTGCAGCAGCCGTTCTCATGCGTGTTACCTGGCCTTGTGTAAAGTTTTTAGGACAGCTGGAGTAGTCCATGAAATTCTGTACGTTCCAGAGGTTTCCAGATCCTGAACAGGTATTGGAATTACTCACCGGACATTGGCTCAGTACACCTTTCGTTGGAGGCGTATCGGTTACTCCGTCGTCGCCACATACAGAACCAGGGCTGTTAGTGCTTCCAAAGGTATGTTGCAGGTTGAACCAGTGACCAATTTCATGACTCAATGCCCTCGCAGACAAGCCAGGCAGCTCGCTGGCGCGGTACACAATGGCATCGGCATTTACTCCAGGTGAAGAACCTGGCAAATAAGTATAACCGCCAATGTATGTGCCGCTGGTGGTTGGGCAGGTAACACCCGAGCCGTAGATGCAACTAACGACATAAACATTCAGGTACTTTTCACGTGGCCAGCGGTTAGTTCCTGTTCCGGAGTAATTATAGGCTCCACCCGACTGGTTCCAGTACATGCTTTCGTTGTCGTGGCGAATGATACCATTGGTACAATTGCCGTTCGGGTCACGCTTGGCCAGCACAAATACCATTTCTGCGTCCACATAAAGCGATTTGAAACTCGAATAAATGCTTGCGGTATCGGATCCTTTGCGTGAGTAATCGCGGTTTACCTGGGCAACCGCATCGATAATCGTTTGATCCGTAATATTCTGTGGTCCCATGATGTGAAACACGATCGGAATACTGTAGGTAGTGGCCGCGGCACGCTGTGCTGTATGGTTTTTAGCCAGCTCAGCCTGGTAGGCTACTTCCAACTCGGCTTGTGTTTTTTCATAATTGAGCCTTAACGCCGGATTAGCCTTGAATGCCTCTTCCATTGCCTGGAAGGTGTTGCAAGGGTGCAAGTTTAATTGTTCCTGGGCGACACCGGCGAGCAACAGGGAACTTCCCAAAAAAGTCAATAGTTGTTTTTTCATTAGAGCAATTTTATAATACGTAAATTGAAATAATTGATAGCGATTACAATATAAGTAAAAATACTTGAATTCAAAAAATTCAGTTAATCTACAATTTCACTTTTTTTATACTAAAAGGCCGTCTCAATTCGACCAAGACCTTATTTAACATCTTGTTTAGTATTTAGGGCCATCATTTGACGGAGGGTTTTCTCCATGCCTTCCACGCTTCCGTCGAGGAAAATGATGTTGCCTTTTCCCTGTTCTGCGAAATTTTTAACCGCTTCCGTCCACATACTGAAGAGAATGAGCGACGTATCAAGGTTCGATTCCTGCATTTGCTTGGCAGCCTCGGCCATGCCGCGCGCTACCTCTTCCCGGAACAAGGCAATACCCTGGCCGCGCATTTGAGCAGCTTCTTTTTCGGCTGTTGCCGATATTTTGATAAAGTTCCCTTCGGCTTCTGCGGCTTTGGTACGGGTAATCAGCAAGGCCTGGCCTTCATTTTCTGCTGCTGCTTTCAGGTTGTTGCTGGCTACCACTTTTGCCATCGAGCGCATTCCCTCTTCATCAAAGGTTATGTCGTTCAGTTGGAGGTCGATCATGTGGTAACCCCACTCTTCCAACATCATATCG
>DAIUED010000117.1:0-9281 GCA_036845295.1 Bacteroidota bacterium | reverse complement strand
TCTATTACCTCATATGTGGCTCGCTCTACGACTCCAAATACAAAGCCGCCAACGGCCAATGGTACAACACCCGCTTCAATACGAACTACGCGTTAACCATTACCGGTGGCAAGGAATGGACGTTGTCTGAAAAGCGCAAGAACCGCGTGATCGGCTTCAATATTAAGTCGGTGTACACAGGCGGCCTCCGCTATACGCCAATCGATCTCAACGCATCCGTTGCGAAAGGCGAAACGGTATGGGACGATGCGAATACGTTTGAAAAAAAGAACCCGGATTACTATCGCCTCGATATAAGGATCAGCGTGAAACGAAACTATAAAAAAGTAACCGGCACATTGGCATTGGACATCCAGAATGTCATGAACCGGAAAAATATTGCCGGACAATACTTCGATCTCAACACCGGCAGTATTAAATACTGGTACCAGGCGCCTCTAATCCCGGTGCTGAGCTACCGACTCGAATTTTAAAACACACTCTGATTAAACCAAGCCCTACTCGGGCTTGGTTTTGTAAAAGCGGAATTCCACTCGCCGGTTCATTTCGAGTTCTTCGTTGGAACACGTCACGCCATCTACACAGTGATTTAGGGGCTGCGTTTCGCCGTAGCCGATGGTGTTGATGCGTTCTTTTTGAATGCCATGATGGTAAATGTAAGTGGCACATAAATTGGCACGCAGAACTGATAAAGCCATGTTAGCCGAATTGCTTCCCCGACAGTCGGTATGAGACAAGATCTCTACACTGAGTGCCTTATCTTGTTGTAGCAATGCGACAATCCGGTCGAGTTTTCCTTTTACATCTTCGGTCAATGTGTTTTGCCCTGACTTAAAAAGATTTTCGGAGAAGTAAAGGCTCTTTAGTTCATACGGGTAAGCCAGGCCATTGATGATGGTACGACTGATGGTAAGGTTGTAACCGAGTGGTGTATGATTGAAATCGTTGATCAAACTGCCTTCGAGATCTGCTAACAAAAGCTCGCGCGTGGTGTCGATCTTTGCCGAACCGGGAACGTTGATGGTAATGCTTTGCTCCTTGCTTACATTATGTACCACGAATACACCATTGGCATCTGTCTTTACACGCTGTATGGTGTCCTTCTGGGCATTGGTTATGTAAAGCGTCTGATCTGATATCGATGCCAGAGTCGTATCGCCTTGCGCTAATTTCGCGGCAATATTGTTAGCCTCTTTCAGCGACGGGATCTTGTACCGGTCAACAAATGTCTCTACATACGCTAGCTCAGGGTTAATGGCCTGGATTCGCCCTTTTTCATCGAACAAAATACCAAGAGGAAGTACGCCGATTTGAAATTGCCTGAGATAGTATTCATCACGTCCTTTTTGCGCCATGTAATTTTTAAGCGATTGCACTTTGTAGCGCGCGATGGCGTTTTGCCAACTTTCCATGTTGTCGTTAAGTGTTACCAGCATTACCTCGAAACCTTCGGTTGATTTGAACTGCTCGCGTTGGTTGCGTTTATACAGCAAGCGTAGCTTATTGAAATCAGTTGCAGTGACCGCGGAATCGGGCAGCCAAAATCGCATATACAGCAATCGGTTTTTGTAAGGAAAGCCAAACATGTCAACGTTGTTTTCTGCCGACAACAGGATTAGTGGCGATGGCACGTCGCCCAGCTTAAGTTCTTTTACCTGCGCAGATCCGGCGAAAGCAAGCGAAACAAAAATCAGCAGGCTACAATGTTTTAACAGACTCTTCAAAACAAATAATATTAGTTATGCAAATATGTGAATTTAATCTTTGAAAGCTCCTCAAAAATCTCTCCATTTTCAAGCATCTCGAGATCGTCCTCGTCGTAATACCAAAACACTTCTGTATGAAACTGATCTTCCGGCATTGCTTTCAGTGACTTGAGAAGGCCCAATACATATTTCGACGTTCCTGTATTGAAATAATCGAAACGAAAACGAATCGCCAGTCGATGGTGGCGGGTTTTATATTCCAGCAGGGTTGCATCGAGGTCTTTGAAATAAAGAAGCGGATTTTCGGGAGCGCAAACGCCTGTAATCAAAAGTTCTTCGTTCGAGAAATTGAAAATGATATCCGGGGTTGTCTCCGTAGATTCTATTTTATATTCATTCATCATGCTAATCGTTTTTATAGGATGTATTAATTGGAAGGGAAACTTCCAGGTTGAAATGATATGCACTATCCGAAACCTGGATCATATCATAGGCAATTTTCTGGTTTGATTTGTACAATATTGTCAGCAAGCCAAGTCCGGCGTTTCCTTCGGGGCTCAGGCTGGCATTAGCAAAACTATCGAGGTAAATACCTTTTAGTTCGCCGGCTCCAAGGCTACTGTACCGTTCCAGATGACTGGCGAGGAAATCTCTACGCCCGGCGTCCACCACATTACCTGAGCACAACCAAAGTTGTTCGTGATCAGTACTGATGATAAAGTATGGCGTGATTTGCTGGCTCGCTATCTGATGTTTATGTACATTCTGCATCATTTCAGTACTCAGCATTTTCACACGCGTGGTTAGGTTTCTGGAATAATTTTCGAGCGTCAGTTTACGCTCAATCAGCCGTATGGTAGAAACAATCACTTCCTGATTGATTTTTCCGTACACTACAACCAGGTTCGTCGGCATTTTCTCACGCTGTACCACGGTGTAGAGTTGTTCTTTGATTTTTGGATTTTGATATATCATAGATTTCATTGAATATTCGGTGAATTTAGGTTGGAGGGCCAGTATAGTAACATCATCGGTTTGCTTCATATTGCCCTTATGCTCTTCAAAAGCTTTCAGGAAACGTTGCTTTTGTACCTCCATCGGAAGGCCCGGGCAGGTTTTTATCAACTCTTTGAACTTTTTAGATCCGAATCGCTTTCCGGACTCACCACCCTGCTGATCCTGGTAACCGTCGGTAAAGAGGTATAATGTGTCTTCGGCATCGAGCTGTATGGCATGTGTTGTAAAGGCGATATCATCACCTACGCGCTCGCCGATGGAAATACGATCGCCTTTAAACTCGCGCATTTCGTCTCCATGCTGCAACATCAGGTAGCCGCGGGCCCCGGCAAAACGCATCAGCCTGGTTTGGCGGTTGATCTCCAGCAACATCACGTCCATGCCGTCCGAACCCATGCCTTGATGATTGTTCACCAGCCGGTTTACACGCTGGTTGAGTTTCCTTAATAATTCGGCAGGATCCGGATAGCCGGACTCTATCAAATAGCTTATTTCCTGATAACCAATAATGGATATCAGTGAGCCCGGAACTCCATGTCCGGTGCAATCCACCATCGCCACATAGGTGAGGTGCCCTTGCTCTTTCACCAGGTAAAAATCGCCGCTTACGATATCCCGGGGTAAATTGATCACAAACGCCGAGGCAAAGAGGTCGCGCAGTTGTGTTTCGCCTAAAAATAGCGATGCTTGTATGCGTGAAGAGTAATTTATACTGTCAATGATCAGGTCATTCTTCTCTTCTACGATCTTCCTTTGCTGATCGAGCTCTCCAACTTTCGATGCCAATTGGCTATTGGTTTGCTGCAGCTCTCCGCTAAGCTGTTGCAATTCGGCAACGTTGCGGCGTATGATGGCTGTTTGTTTACGGTTCCTGAAAAATGCATAAAGCGCAAACACTAAAAAAAGGAATATAAGACAGATCCCCGTGAACAGGAAAAACTGTGTGCGCCTTGTGTTGTCGAGCTCTTTGGCCTTCAAAATATTATCTTTCATGATAAGGCCTTTTTGCGAGTTGAGCAGTTCCACCTGGTTCTTGTAAGCCACGCTCTCTGCCAGTTTCAACTCACGGTCGAGCCGCGCTGCATTGTATTTTTCTTCAAACTTATGTTTTTCGAGCTGCTCTTTTACCAGAGCCAACGACTTTTCGGCCTGCTCCCGCTCCAGTTTTTGGTTTAGCAGGTTTTGGGCTTTGATTTCATTGTCTTTTTTCAAGAGCAGAAGTTCCTGGTCACGTTGGTTCGACTCCAGTTTAAAGCGAATAAGTTCAAGCTGACGTTTCTCAGCAGCTTCTATCTCATCGGAGATTTCGGTACCCAGTACCGTAAGACTCTTAACGTGACTTTCCCGGGCCTTTGCACTGGCTGCCGCCTTTTGGTCGAGCAGTGTCTTGAACTTGGTAAATTCCTTGTAGTACAACTGAGATTTATTGTAGTCTGCATTGTAAGCATAGATCTCAGAAAGAATAAAATACGAATCGGATGCATTGTCATAATCGTTGGACGACAACGAGAGTGCCAGCGACTCCTCTGCAAAATTCACTGCCAGCTCTGATTGCAAGCCCAGCAAACTGTTTTTAGCCAGCATATTCAGCAACACAGCCTGGCGTGCTTTGTTGTTCTCGCGCCGGTAAACCGCGTAGGCGGCCTGATAATGCTTCTCGGCATCAGCATAGCGCTTCAAATGCGTATAGGTAAGTGCTATATTCGTTTCAATATCTGCCTTTAGTGGGCTGGCATACTTTCTTTCCGTCAGTAAGCGAATGGAACGTAGCAGAAATTTTTCGGAAGCAAGGTGATCTCCCAGTTTTTGATAAACGATACCCAAATTATTAGCCGAAATGATTTTGAGAAGGCGAATGTCGGCAGCGTTGAGCGTATCACTTTGGTAGTAGATCTTTTTGCTAAATAAATTCCGGCTCTGGTCGAGCGAACCGAGAAGAGTATCGTGTTTTAGCAACATGTTTAACGCCAGCCCATTGTCGTTGTTGTTTTCAGCAACTTGTGTCAGCAACTCCAACCATCGGTGATAATCATAGTCGGAAACAGACTGGGAAAGTGGCAGGTATTGTTCCAAAATCGCTATCGCCTCCCTGTATTTTCCCTGCCGGTTCAGGTTGTTCGCCTCGCGGTAGTAGATCTGCATTCGCTCTTCGCGTTGCTTTTCCTCTAATGCCGCGAGTTCCGAAAACTGATTGGCTTCGTCGAGTAGTCCCAGGCGACTGTAAACAATCGACTCCATGCGATTTACTTGTTGCTGGCTAAGATCGCCGTTCTTCTGCGACAGGTTTTCGGCCATGTGAACATTGTAAAGGGTCTGCCGCGCATCGCCCGACAGGCTGTTGTGAAGCGCCGAAAGCATGTGATAATTCAGCAGATCCTTTACGTTTGCATAATTGCCCGAAGCAATAGGATACGTTTGCAGAAATTGAGCAACCTTTTGTGGTACAAAGCGATCTGATCTCAGTTGCCGGTAACTGTCCGATAACTCGGAATTCTCGAACGCCAGCTGGTTCATCAGTGACCGGTCGTCATAAAAGTATTGCGGCTTTGCATGAAATGCACAAAGCAGCATTACCGATATGAATATTAACCGACGCATAATTTTAAAACCTGAACCGAACGGTAAAGATCAATTCCCGGCCCATATCGGCCGTTGGCTGATAGCCCGATTGGTAAGGATAAAGTTTATAAATAGTTGTATTGAGTACATTGCGTACCCCAAGGTAGCAATCCAGAAAACCCAGTAAGTTGCTCCGCAAGATTCCGATGGTAAGCATATTCGTAGGCCTGAACCAAACGCGATCGTATTCGCCGGAAGTGGCATTCACCTGCACGTATGCTGAGGCCTTCGAACGGAAAATATTTGAAAGCGACAACGTGTATTTGTTATTTAGTTTATAAGACAGATAGCCGCTCAGTTTGTGCTTCGAAAAACTAAGGTTGCCAGCCATCGGGTCGAGCGTATCGGCCATAATCTCAGTGAGATCATTGTGCCGGTTGTTGTAATAGGAATAGCTCATTGTACCGGCAATCTTTTTTAAGCGCAGGCCACCGGTAAGCTCGATACCTGCCACATCTACCAAACCCGGCTTGTTCTGGTAAGATTCCGTAAAGGTTGCAAGGTTGTAGCTGTAAAAAATATAGTTACGGATCTGGTTATCAAAAACATTAGCCGAGAAGCTGAAGTTTTTGAATTGTACTCCCAGCTCTGCCTGAAGCTCCGTCATATTTTCCGGTGTAATGTTTCCCTGGTAACTCAGGTTAATGTTCTGAAGCGTCGGTATTTTTAACGCCTTTCCGTAAATAAGTTTGTAGTGCCAGTATTTGAATGCTTTGGTAACAGCAAAGCGTGGAACAGTTACCGGCGAAAATTGTCCGTATTGATCAATACGTGCACCGGCAAACAGATTCGCAAAAGGCGTCGCGTAACTGGCCTCGAGAAAGCCAGCCAGTCCCTGGTACCGTGCATCGGGATCTCCGTTGACAAGCAACATCCGTTTGCGGTAAAACCGCATAAAGTCGCTGTAATACTGGAGGCCACCTACAATCCTAAAGTTTTTCCTGTAACTCCAGTTAGCAGTAAACCCGCCCGACGTGCGACTGGCAATAATGTTCTGGCGGTCGTACACCGAGGGGTCGCCGTATTGGGTATTCCATGGGATTTGCCATTTGTAATAGAGGTAAGGGGTTACACTCAGGTTGCGGAACTTGAATTGGTTTGATATTTCGGAGTGCGACATCCGGTAAAGAGAAGCGATAGGCTCGTAGGTCGATTGCCAGTTGTAGTCCTCATAAGTTTGCACAAAACGCAACCGCCTGTACTTTACCTGAAAGTTGATGTGCACAGTATTCACAAGAGTTGAATCTTTGAAGCTAACAGGTGTGGAATCCGGGAGTGTTACATACATGTTGCTTAAATTGCCAGCATTTACCATACCTGTTACACTGAGCTCCACCCCTTTGATGATTTGACCGCCGTAATTATAAGAGATCCTGGCCTGACTGAAGGACTTTCCAGACGCCCCGAGGCTCGTTATCATACTATGACCTGCCGATTCCTGACCCTTTTTGGTGACGATATTGATCACACCAAGTCCGGCTAAACCGCCATAAATAGAAGAGCCTGAACCGCGGATAAACTCAATTCTTGAAATGTTGACGGTAGGAAAGCGATACCCCAGAGCTACACTGCCATAGGCCATATCGTTTACCTGGATACCGTCGATCATAAACAATACTTTTCCCTCATTGGCCCAATTACCCCGAATACCGATGGCATTGCAATTTTGAACATCTGAAGCCATTTGGATGCCCGGAAATAACTTTAAAAGATCGGCCAGATCGGGATAGCCCAGATCTTCAATTTCTTTGCTGCTGATTACCGAGATAACACTGGGAGCCTCGTTTACATCAAGCTCCGAAAGGTTTGACGATGTTGTAATGACATTATGGCTTTCATCTGGTTTTAGTTTCATGATGCTTCCGGTACCTTGTATAAATACAGGGTCGGGTAACGTATCCTGATTTTGCGCGGAAACGAAAGCGGTAAAACACCAGGCAAAGCCTGCAAGTATGATGCTTCTCTTCACTGTTGCATCAGGTAGTTTTAAACACAAACGCAACCTGGGCAGAGTAAGCTAACTCTTCGCCAAGTTCCATGGCGTCTTCATCTTCGGCATCGTAGAGCCAGATAAGCTCCACTTTAGAACCTGATTCCGAAAAACTATTTACTTTTTTTATAATATCAACAAAAAAACGTGTAGAGGAAGTATTCATGTACTCGATATGAAACGTGAGCGTAATATGGGCAGGTAATTCGCTGCCCAACTCTCCCAGCCAATCAATCACTGGCTTGTAAAATTTATGCACGTTTTCGGGAATGGACACGCCTTCGATCATAAGCTGACCATCGGCTCTGAAATCCAGTAATGGTGTTTCGTCGGTTTTTCTATACTGAATATCTTTCATGTTATCTGATTTTGAATCCTAGTACGGTAATGTCGTCTGTTTGTGTGTATTGCCTTTGGTGAGCGCGCAGATTCGACATCAGCACTTCCTGTTGTTGCAGGGCTGGCAGGCGGCGAATCTCACTCAGGTATGCAAGAAATGTTTTTTTGCTAAGCCGTTTGTTGTTGGGACCACCGAGCTGATCCTGGTAGCCATCTGAATACATAAAGAATTGCTCGCCTCCCTGAAGCTGAAGTACGGTATCTTTGAACACCGCATCGTCTTTTTGATAGTCTCCAATAGGCGCGGCGCTTCCTCGGATCATGAGCGGCTCGTCGTTACCGGCAAAGCATGTAAGACCAATACCGGCACCCGAAAACGTCAGGGTACGTTCTTTACTATCGATTACACTGATGGCAAGCTCCATCCCATCGCGCACCTGTCGGCCGGAGTTTCGGTTGAGGATGTAATAAATTTCCTCGTCGATTCTCTGGAGGATCGCCGACGGTGATGTTAGTTTGGCTTCGACAATATTTTTCTGAAGCAACGTATTAGCCAGTAATGTGAGGAAAGCACCCGGAACGCCATGCCCGGTACAATCGCCCACAACCTGGAAGATGTTACCGTCCACCTCTTCGAACCAATAGAAGTCGCCGCTTACATGGGCCTTCGGCAAATAAACGATTGCCGTATCGTGAACGATGCCGCGGTTAATGCTCAATGGGAGAATCGATGCCTGGATATTCTGAGCATATTTCAAACTGTCGTTCAGATCCTTGTTCTGCTCAAAGATCTTTTCTTTAAGCATTACCTGGCGCACTGTTACCGACAGCATTGAGCTGATGTCGTGCAAACTGCTTTCTTCCGACGACGTGAGCGCGTACGGCTCCGAAAACGCTACCGCCATTGCACCGATAAATTCCTGAAGACTCATCAACGGAAACACGATATAGGAACGGGCGCCAATACCTGTAAGGTAATTATCAGACTCCGACACTTCGTTGCATTCGCCGAGGTCATTTTCAATGTAAATGTTTCCTGCCCGCAATGTCTCATAGCTTTTTACATGCCTGAGGTTAAGTACCTCCCGCTCCATTTCGCCTTTGAGATAGCGCTTGCCCACGAGATTTTGTTTCTTCTCGTCAATCACAAAAAGCGATAAGTAAGCGACAGACGACAACCTGCTTTCAAGGAAACCGAGTACGTTGCTGGTAATCTCGTCCATGTTCTGTGAATGAATGAGCCTGCCTTTTACAGTGTCCTGTAGCTCGAGGTAGCGCGCGTAACCGTCGAGTTTGTTTTTGCTTTCTTTAAGTTCCAGTTCGGCCTGCTTTTGGCTGGTAATGTCGCTCTCAACCGAGATGTAATAAATGCAGTTGCCATGTGCATCAAATACCGGATCTATCTGCAGACTCGTCCAGTATGCCCGCCCCTCTTTGTTGTAATTAACGATCTCAACATGGCCCGAGCGGTTATTACTCAGGATCTCGCGGATAGCTTCCTGCGATTCGGGCGAGGTCTCCTGACCCTGCAACAAGCGGCTCGGGTTTTTGCCAATAACGTCTTCGAAGCGATGACCCGTTAGTTTCTCAAAAGCCTGGTTCACCCATAT
>DAIUED010000116.1:0-9336 GCA_036845295.1 Bacteroidota bacterium | reverse complement strand
TTGCGGGCCGCTGGTTGAAGAAACATCCGTTTTGGTACGTCACATCCCACATGATGATCATTCCGCTGATAGACATGTACGCCAGCGGACTCGACTGGATGTTGGCAGACGTTGAGGCTCCAAAAGGCCTGATGTTCTTCTTTGCCGTATCATTCATGAACGGTATCGTATTAGAAATCGGACGAAAGATCCGTATTCCGGCGAAAGAGGAATTTAACACTTATTCCACCATGCTGGGAGGCCGCAGAGCCACCTGGTTGTGGCTCGCGATGCTCTTTCTTACAGCTTGTGTTGCGTTCCTGGCTTCATGGTTTGCCAATTATGGTCTCACGGGCTTTATAATACTAACCGGGCTACTACTCGTATGCAGTTTACCAGGCCTATTGTTTCTGCAACGCCCAACCGAAAAGCGTTCCAAATGGATCGAATACGCTTCGGCTTTCTGGACTGCAGGCATGTACCTTACCCTTGGCGGAGTGCCGATGTTTTTCAATTTAATACACTTATAATGTTTATCACCGAACCAAATACACACTACTGCTGCGGCGGAAAAGCCGACAAATTGTTGCTGCTGAAACATTTGGGTTTCAACGTGCCTCGTTTTGTGGTTATTCCTGCCGAGGCCTTCGAAGAAAGCCTTGAGTGCGAAAGCGAACAAACCGCCATGCGTCACAAAGCGCCAAGCCAATGGCTTAGCCAGGAAAAACTGGAGCAACTACTGGCGTTGTTGCCAGGCGCAACACATTTTGCAGTACGCTCTTCGGCACCCGAAGAAGATGGCGCAGCACATTCTTTTGCCGGGCAATTCGATACCTTTTTGTTTGTGGATCGCGAACAGCTAGCCGAAAAAATTAACCTGGTATGGCATTCGGCGCAATCGGATCGCGTGCGTGAGTATCGTCAAACACATCAACTCGCTGATGGAAGAAGAATGGCTGTAATCGTGCAGGAAATGATAGATGCTGATGTTTCGGGAGTGGCGTTTGGCGTACATCCGATTAGCGGCAACCGGAAAGAAGTGATGATCAACGCTGTATATGGCCTGGGCGAAGGCCTGGTATCTGGTGAACTGAATGCCGACGTGTACGTCGTTGGGGAAAGTAGCATGAGTAGAGAACTTGCCTACAAAACGCATAAGGTAAGTCGCAACGAGTGTGGCGGAACATGCGTAACGGCTATACCCGATCAACTTCGGGAGCAGGCTTGCCTTACCGACGCGCAGGTACAAGTCATTCGTGAAACGCTTTATGCTTTGTACCGTCATCAACACTGTTATCAGGATATTGAATTTGCTTTTAAGGATGAGCACTTCTTCCTCCTGCAGTCCCGACCGGTAACAACCTGCAAACAGCTGCCCGACAGTTCGGGAGAACATATCATCTGGGATAACAGCAACATCATCGAATCATACCCGGGTGTGACAACGCCGCTCACTTTTTCCTTCATTCGCCCGGTTTATGAAGCCGTGTACCGTCAATTTGCCCTGCTGATGGGTGTGAGTGCCAAAGAAGTAGAAAATAATAGCGAAACCTTTGCTAACATGCTTGGGCTGCTCGACGGACGGGTGTATTACAATTTACTGAGCTGGTATAAAGCGCTGGCTCTGTTACCCGGATATTCTCTCAATGCGGGCTTTATGGAAAAGATGATGGGTGTGAAAGAACGTTTTGAACTAAAGAAACTACCAGACCGCAGTCGCTGGACAGAACGCCTTCGGGTACTAAACATGATCCGCATCCTGTTGAAAAACTTAAGTCGCCTGCCTGCAATGCGAAACGAATTCAAACGGGATTTCGAGACAACAATGCGCCAATACACTTCCCTGGATCTGAATCAGAAGAATGTGAACGAACTGATGCAGCTCTACCTGGATTTTGAAAAAACATTACTCAAAAAATGGAAAGCACCCCTGGTCAATGATTTTTTTGCCATGATCTATTTTGGGACGCTTCAGAAACTTGTTGTTTCCTATGGCATCGATGAATTGGGGACATTACACAACGATTTGATGTGCGGCTCACATGATATTATCTCTACCGAACCTGTGAGTCGTTGCCTGGCCTTATCGGCCGCTATACTGGATGACCACGAACTGAAACATCTATTCCTTGAAAAAACAGCTACCGAACTATCGCAGATGCATACCCGAAAAGAGCTTCCAATAGACATTGGCAACCAAATCGACGATTACTTGTCCTGTTTTGGCAACCGCTGTGTGGGGGAGCTGAAACTGGAAACCCTCACCTACGCACAGCAGCCGGAAGTCTTCTTCAATATCCTTAAATCATACGTCTCTCAAGGCTTGAGACCGGGAGAAAGCAAAAACCACGAATTGATGCTGCGAACAACAGCCGAAAAGCGGGTGACCTTATCCTTAAAAAACAAGCCATTGAAACGCATCATTTTCAAATATGTTTTAAAACGTGCGCGTAGTCTTGTCAGCGCCCGCGAAAATCTCAGATATGAACGAACAAGGGCTTTTGGCGTGGTGCGCACTCTATTTTGCACTATTGGCGAGCGCTTTTACGCGGAAAGCCTCATCGCCGATACCAGGGATATTTTTTACCTGCGTAAAGATGAAATTTTTGATTACATCAACGGCACCTCGGTCAATGGTGATTTGAAAGCACTTATCGCTTTGCGTAAAACGCAGTTTGCCTCCTACGAGAGCGCAACACCGTCTGAACGCATCGACACACGTGGCCCGGTGTACCAGGGAAATCAGTTTTTTGCAGCGCGCCAGCAGCCAGCGGTGACAGGTGATTTGAAAGGATTAGGGTGCTGCCCCGGGCGTGTGCGTGGTAAAGTTCGGGTTGTTAAACATCCGGCCGAAGTGCAGGAACTGCATGGCGATATTCTGGTAACCTCCAGCACCGATCCGGGCTGGGTCACATTGTTCCCAAGTGCCTCGGCAATTCTCGTGGAACGCGGAAGCCTGCTAAGTCACTCGGCCATTGTTTCGCGTGAACTTGGAATACCTTGCATCGTAGGTATCACTGGTTTACTCGAACGCCTGAAAACCGGTGACGAAGTAGAAATCGACGGCGCAAGCGGTCACATCCGTCTTATCAACTCATGAAACTGCTTCTTCTCTATTTAGCTATTCTTGTGCTTGGGTTAGTGATTTACACCACTTTCAAAAAACAGGCCGACGCAAAAGGCTTATACCTCAAGTTTATTTCGTTTGCTGCCACTGTATTGGTTACATACGCCATTCTGGCTTATGCGCCTCGGTATATTTTCTGGCTTTACGCAAGCATTGCCATCGTGGTATGGTATGAAATTATCAGGTGTGCCAGGCGGCTTCGGGCTGCCTACGCTTACATTGTGATCGCGTTAACGGTACTCGTTCTATTCTTATACACCAGCCAACTGAGTGCCTTTCCGCATGCGGCACTTTTCTTATGCGTATTGTCGTTCGACGCTTTCTCGCAATTCTTCGGACAAATTTTTGGGAAACATGCATTGAGTCGCCGGATCAGCCCGCAAAAAACCCTAGAAGGAAGTATCGGAGGCCTTTTGGTGTGCATCGTTAGTTCGTTCTTCACCCTAAAATCGGCCAGCACAGGGGTGTATATCGCTTGCTTTGCACTCGCCGGCGATCTGCTCGCGTCCTTCGCCAAACGGCAGGCGGGAATCAAGGACTTCGGCAAGATACTACCCGGACAAGGTGGTATGCTCGACCGCTTCGACAGTTACATTATCACCGCCATTTTCTATACCCTATTCTTATGAAAATCATTCGCCTGACATTGCCAAACATTCTGAGTCTCTATCGGCTTTCTTCCGTGCCTTTTATCTGCATGTTGATAGCGCTCGGCCATGACACAGTATTTGCCGCTCTTTTTACACTCAATCAAGTCACGGACATACTGGACGGCTATATTGCGCGAAAATTCCGTCTGCAAACGCCTGAAGGTGTGTTACTCGATTCTTACGCTGACATAGGCAGCTATCTCGTAGCCTTCTTTGCGATCCTGAAGTTTCACCCGGCATTGTTTGTCAGCCAGGGCTATTGGCTGGGCACGTTCTTCCTGGTGTATGCCCTGCAACTGCTTATTTGCAAACTCAGGCACGGAACCTGGGTAGCAGGCCTCCACTTGTATAGCTGCAAGCTCACCGGCTATCTTCAAGGCTCTTTCCTGGTGTTGCTGTTCTGCCATCATTTCGTTTCATGGTTTTTCTATGTGATGATCTGTATTGGCCTGTTAGCGGAGCTGGAAGTGATCATCATCAATTTATTATCATCCTCACCCATCCACAATGCCAAAGGCTTGTACTGGGTAATCAAAGAAAAACGCTTATGATACAGAAAGTCGATTTTAGTCTCCTGCGCTACGCCAACTGCTGGGAAGACGCGGGTCTTCTTCTTGAAGGCCTGCAAATTGAAAAGGGCAGCAACATTCTCTCTATTGCGTCGGCAGGCGACAACAGTTTTGCACTCTTGCTGAAAGAACCGGCACTGCTGGTAGCCGTCGATGTGAGTGAGGTGCAGTTGTTCCTGGTAGAACTCAAAAAGGCCTGCATTAAACACTTTGACAGAAATAAAGCACTTGGCTTTTTAGGATTTTCGGAGGCAGACGATCGTCGTACCATGTTTGAAAGCCTTGCGCACGACCTCCAACCGAATGCCCGGAGATACTGGGAAAACCACTTCCACCTTATCGAAGCCGGCGTGATCCATCAGGGGAAATTCGAACGTTACTTTCAACTATTTGCAAAAAAAATACTGCCATGGATCCATTCGAAGCAAACGGTCGAAACACTGTTCGAACCAAAACAGGCAGATGATCAGGCCATTTTTTACCATGAACGCTGGAATACCTGGCGCTGGCGATTGCTGTTTCGCGTCTTTTTCAGTCGCTGGGTCATGGGCAAATTTGGCCGCGATCCTGAGTTTTTGAAACAGGTGTCGCTTCCTGTCGGAGACTATATTTTCAGCCAGGCTGAGCGCGAACTTTCAGGAATACACCTGTTCGACAACTACATGCTGCGCTATACACTCTGCGGAAATTTCGGGGAGCAACTTCCCCTTTATCTCCAGGAGCCGTACTACGAAAAAATCCGCACACAAATTGATAAACTGGTCGTGTTCAAAGGATTTGCCGAAGATGCGATTGGGGAATACGGCCCGTTTGACGCCATGAACGTATCGAATATTTTTGAGTACCTCGACGAAAAACAGTTTAATGCCGTGGCAGAGAAATTACACCCGGGCTTAAAGCCACAAGCAAAAATTGCCTACTGGAACCTGATGGTACAGCGGAAACTTTCCGACACTAAACCCGATCTATTCCTGCACCTGCATGATCTTTCAAAATCCTTACGGGCAAAAGATCAAGGCTTTTTCTATTCTGACTTTATTATTGAAGAAAACCGATGAAAAACGAGCTAAACACCATTTGCATCCTCGCCCTGAGCTTTTTGTTGCTATTTAGCATAGCCGAACTTTTGCACCGCTATTTGAAGATAAAGGCGGAGCTGAGCCGAAAATTTGTTCACACAGGTACCGGCTTCCTGACACTTCTGTTCCCGCTATTACTGCGTAGCCATTGGTCAGTTCTCCTGCTTTGTTCCAGTTTTGCTTTCATTTTATTGCTGAGTCTGAAATATAAGCTACTTCCATCGATCAACGCCATTGGACGAAAATCATACGGAAGCCTCACCTATCCACTATCCGTTTACGTTTGCTTTTTGCTGTTCGCCAAACAAAACCCGCAAACCTTAGCTGTGGGTAACAGCTATACGGTTTTCTATCTTCCTATCCTCATTCTTGCTATCTGCGACCCGCTGGCTGCCTTATGCGGAAAACGGTGGCCCTACGGGCGATATCACATCCGGAAGGAAACAAAAACCTTGATGGGATCGGGCTGTTTTTTCCTCGCTGCCTTTCTCATTTCCTTCATGCTGCTGCGTATACCCGGCACAACACAGCACACTTTTTTTCCAATCCTAACCGCTTCGGTACTGATAGCGCTGGTAGCTACCACTACTGAGGCTTTGAGCACCAAAGGAACCGACAACCTTTTTATCCCTCTGACAAGTTCTGCAGCCTTATACCTCACCTCATTTCTTTTTCACTAACATGGATTTCACGCTCATCAAAACCCTACCCGGAGAACCGGATTTTCTCCTTTTCGAATCGATACTAGACCGCATCTACCCGCCCTTGAGCAGCACTTCGAAAAAGAAAGAAATAATTAATCCCGATTACCTACATGCCGCCTATGTGCTGATGAGCCAGGACAAAGCGGTTGCACGTTGCTGCTTGTATCATAATCCATTGCTTCGCTATCAAGGCGATAGTGCTTGTTGCATCGGCAATTTCGAAAGCATCGACAATGCCGACTGCTCGGGAGAATTGCTGCGCCTTGTGGCAAAAGAAGCGCGGGCTTTGGGATCTTCGTTTGTCATCGGACCAATGAATGGCAGCACCTGGAACAACTACCGCTTAGGGCTTAATCCTGAAATGCCGACCTTTTTTCTGGAGCCGGATGCGCCGGCTTACTACCCCGATCTGTTTTTGAAAGCAGGCTTCCAACCCATTGCGCGTTACGTTTCTCATAAGGATGAGATACGCCGAAACGGCAGATTTTCTAACGAAAAATACCAGGAAGCAAGCTGGAAGAACACGCTACATTTCAGGGAACTCGATCTGGAAAATTACGAGGCTGAACTAAAAAAACTTTACCGGTTCTGCATGCAGTCGTTCATCCGCAACTTCTTGTTCACTCCCATTTCCGAAGACACGTTCATGATGAACTATCTTCGTTTAAAACCATATCTCGATGCGCGCTACATTATCTTAGCGGAGGATGCTGACAACAACCTGGTAGGGCTTGTGTTTTGCGTGCCCAATCATTACGACACCGTTCGCCGCGGGCTTATCGTGAAAACGATTGCCAGAAATCCCCTAGCCGACTACAAAGGCCTTGGAAGTGCGCTTGCCGGAATGATCGAGACACGCGCCATTTCCGGAGATTACGACTACCTGATCCATGCGCTGATGCTCGACAGTAATGTATCTCGTCAAATCTCTGAACAGTTCTCAGGAACTGCCTGGAAAGAATATGCACTTTATGGAAAAACAATTTCTACACTATGACACCAAATTTCAATATCACGGAGTTGTTTTATAAAGCGGCCCGTGAAAATCCTCAACATATTGCCATCATCGATGGCGAAAAAAACATCGATTATGCAACCCTGCAACATCAGGTAGATGATACCGTGCAGAACTTCATGCAAATGGGGATCGGGAAAGGCGATCGCGTTTTGGTTTTTGTACCCATGAGCATCGATCTTTACCGCATTGTTCTGGCGCTGTTCCGGCTAGGTGCTACTGCGGTATTTTTGGATGAGTGGGTATCAAAGCGCCGGATGGAGATCTGTTGCCGGATCGCGACCTGCAAAGGATTTATCGGAAACCGGAAAGCACGTTTACTTCGTCTTTTTTCAAAGGAGCTCCGACAAATACCTGTTGTACTGCCCGTGGCTTTCCGAAAAGCAAACAGCAACAACGTAATAGCGCAGACCGTTGCCGACGACACGGCCTTAATCACATTTACAACTGGCAGTACCGGTACACCAAAAGCCGCACGCCGAACGCATGGCTTTTTGAGCGAGCAATTTAGAGCGCTCCGTGAAAAGATCGATCCGAAAGCCGGTGATGTGGATATGCCACTTTTGCCGATCGTTCTACTCATCAACCTGGCGGCAGGCGCTACTTCAGTCATCACACATTTCAAATCTTCCAAGCCGCAATCGTTTAAACCGGAACGCATCTGCCAAAATATCGAACGTTATGGAGTGAACCGGCTTTCTGCTTCTCCGGTTTTTGTCCGTCTATTAGCAGAGCACCTGATTGTGAAAGGCAAAACCCTACCGGAATTAAAACAAGTATTTACCGGCGGAGCGCCAGTGTTTCCTGCGGAAGCAGCCTTGTATCAACGCGCATTTAAGGATTCTCTTGTCGAAATTGTTTACGGATCGACGGAAGCAGAACCCATCAGCAGCATAACTGCGAGCGAACTCGTCCAAACCGGTGGTGATTGGCTAAACAACGGTCTGCCAGCCGGAAAGCCATGCAGACAGGCAGAAGTAAAAATCATTAAAATAAGCGATACACTGATAAAAGCGCGCGACGAAACAGAGTTACCATTGCAGCTCGCGAACGCCGTAGGCGAAATTATTGTCGCGGGTCCGCATGTTCTAAAGGAATATGTAGGCCAGGAGGAGATGTTGAAACGGCATAAGATTTTCATTGGTGATAAAGTGTATCACCGAACCGGCGACAGTGGTTACCTGGATGAAAATGGCCTGTTGTTCCTTACCGGACGATGTGCAGGAATCTTCGAAAGCAACGGCATTACTATTTACCCTTTTCTGTGCGAGCAAATGCTGCTGGCTATTCCAGGAGTTTCTGCAGGAACTGTCCTGCGTTTGGGAAGCGAGACGGTAGCGGCCATCGAACCACATGGGAACAAACAAGCGGTAGAAAGTCGTTTGAAAAAGCTGCCAATACACATTGATCGCGTTTGTTTTGTAAAAAAAATGCCACGCGACCCCAGACACCAATCCAAAATAGATGTCGAGGCACTGAAACACCTGTTACATTGTTGAAAAAAGGGAGCCAGCTGTCGTAAACTCCGGGGTAACAACCGCTGAAAAATACCGATATTTAAAGCGACTATGTTACAGCATTTACGAATACAAAATTTTGCCCTGATCGAGGAAACGGAAGTGGATTTTTCGAACGGTCTTACCGTAATTACCGGCGAAACAGGTGCTGGAAAATCCATTCTCCTTGGGGCTCTAGGCCTCACGCTTGGCAACCGGGCCGATGTGGGCAGCCTGCATGATAAATCGAAAAAATGTATCATCGAGGCGCGTTTCAACATTGAAGCCTACGACCTGCGTGGATTTTTTGATCAACATGAACTGGATTTTGAAGCTACCAGCACCATACGCCGCGAAATCACACCGGAGGGAAAATCGCGGGCATTCATCAACGATACGCCGGCTACACTCGCCGTATTGAAAGAGCTGGGTGAGCGCCTCATCGACATTCATTCTCAGCACGAGACATTATTGTTGAAGGAAACAAATTTTCAATTTGAGCTGGTGGATGCCTTTGCGCAAACCACTGCGTTGTTTGCATCGTATAAAAAACAATATGCCGGTTTGCAGAAGCTAAAAAAACAATTGGAAGACCTTACCGGGCAGGAGCTGCAAGCAAAAAAAGACCTCGATTACTTTCAATTTCAATTCAACGAACTGGAAGAAAGCGATTTGAAAGCCGGCATGTTGAAAATGCTGGAGGAAGAAAGTGAAACA
>DAIUED010000115.1:0-9340 GCA_036845295.1 Bacteroidota bacterium | reverse complement strand
TACCTGGTGGAAAAATATACCGACCGCGACACGGCTATTCTGGCTTCCAAGTTCTTTGCCATCGACATCGACCGCGATAATCAATCGGCATTTATGATGTTCAAAGGCCAAAAAGAACACGACGATGAGGAAATACGGAAAGCGCAGGAATACATTGAAAACAACTACCAGGATAAAATCAGCGTAGATGCACTTGCCGATCTTTTTGCCATTGGGCGGCGCAGCTTCGAGCGCCGTTTTAAAAAGGCAACCGGCAACACGGTGGTGGAGTACCTGCAACGCGTAAAAGTAGAAGCCGCCAAACGGAGTTTTGAATCGAGCCGTAAAAACATCAGCGAGGTAATGTACGACGTGGGCTACACCGATACCAAAGCCTTCCGCGATGTGTTCAAAAAAATTACCGGCCTCACACCGATCGAATACCGCAACAAATACAACAAGCAAATAAGCCTGCCAGGCTAAATCCCCATGTCGTTCAGGGTACGGCCAATGATCTTCATGGCATCGTTGATATGCCGTTTCCGAATAATAAGAGCGGGCCTGAGCCTGATGCTAAACTCGCCTGCACCAATGAGGAGCAGATGATTATCCAACGCTCTGCTGATCAGCTCATCCCTCAACTTGCCAGACGGCAGATCAAATGCACATTGCAATCCCCGCCCACGAATGTTACGTAACTGATGCTTTTCTGCCAGTTTGTGAAGCCACTCCAGGATGTAACGTCCTTGCTTTTCCGCATTTTCTACCAGCTTCTCCTTATGGATGATCTCCAGAATCTTCGTTGCCCTTACCATATCCGAAAGGTTTCCACCCCAGGTAGAGTTGATCCTACCCGCTGTTGTGAAGCAATTGTCTTCAATTTCATCCACGCGACTGGTGGCCATGATGCCACATACCTGCATCTTTTTCCCAAAGCAAAGAATATCAGGCACCACGCCGAAGTGCTCGTAGGCCCAGAACTTTCCGGTGAGCCCCACACCGTTCTGCACCTCATCGAAAATCAACATCACTTCCTGCTCATCGGCAATGCGACGAAGCTCATGAAAAAACTCTTTCCTGAAATGGTTATCGCCGCCTTCACTTTGAATAGGTTCAATGATAATGGCACAGATATCATCGGGATCATCAGCAAACGCTTTCCGGATCTGACGAATGGCTTCTTTTTCGGCCTTGATGAGCTTCTGCTCGGCTTGTGCATCGAGCGGAAAATGGATCTTCGGGTTGTCGATGCGCGGCCAATCGAATGTGGTAAAATAGTCGGTTTGTACAGGCTTACTATTGGTAAGCGATAAGGTATAGCCACTGCGGCCATGAAAGGCCTGCCGGAAATGAATCACCTGTTTTCCTTTCTCCTGCCTGAGTCCTTTGTGGAAGTTCTTTTTTATTTTCCAGTCCATTGCCACTTTCAGCGCATTTTCTACAGCCAGCGTTCCTCCCGAAATAAAGAATGCATGAGTGAAAGCCTTAGGCATGGCATACTTGCCGAAAGCCTCCAGGAATGTCGCATACTGGCGGGTATAAAAATCGGAATTGCTCGGATTTTCGATACCGGCAATCTGCATGTCTTTCAAAAAGCGCTTGTCGGAGGTCATTTTCGGATGGTTATGCCCGAGCGCATTGGTTGCAAAAAACGAAAAAAGATCGAGGATCTCACGGCGGTTTGTAGCATCATAAAGATAGCAATCGTGGCTTCTCTCGAGATCGATCAGAAATTTGAACCCGTCCTCGAGGATAATGTGTCGGTTTACCGGAAGGATGTTACGCTTCGCGGCGGCAGTTGACTTCTTGGCCATGGCAACAAGGATTGAGTGGTTTACATCTTAAATATAAACCCATCCCGCTATTCAAGCAATGATGTACCCGCTTTATAACCTTGTTTAACATTTTGGATGATGCTGTGTGACTAGTCGGCGGGCGCAAATTTACTGTGGTAAAGGCACAAATGTTGTTTCTCCCGGAACCGGTGGAAACTCTTGCTTCTGCCAGCGCTGCCGCGCGGCTTCGATCAATGCTTTGTCTGAAGCCACGAAGTTCCAGTGGATAAAGCGCTCCTCCGCGAAAGGCTCGCCACCGAAAATATAGATCGTACAATCGTCACTCATCTCAAACTTGCAAAGGCTGCTGTCTTTAGCAACCAACAACTGCTTGGGATCGAACCGAACCCCATCGCTCAGGATGTGGCCGTTAAGAATATAGATGGCACTTTCACCAAACAGCTCGGCGCCGATGGCCACCGGTTGTGCCTGTTTTGTTTTTAGTTCTAAAAAGTATAGCGGACTATGAACGGGCACGGGCGACTGCCGGCCAAAGGCTTTACCAGCAATGAGACGATACGACACACCGTTGGTTTCCCAATGCGGCAGGTCATTTTTCTCGATGTGTGCAAAGGAAGGCTCCATTTGTTCGAGGTGTTTAGGCAAGGCAACCCAGATCTGCAACCCATGAAGTACAGCTTCGCTCTGCCGGAGATGCTGCGGCGTGCGTTCCGAATGCACGATGCCTTTTCCTGCCGTCATCCAGTTCACCGCACCAGGTTGTATTTCTATTTCTGTTCCCAGGCTATCGCGGTGCATGATACTGCCTTCGAATAAGTAAGTTAGCGTAGATAAGCCAATGTGCGGATGCGGTGGCACATCGAGCCGTTCATGATCACGGAGTACTGCGGGTCCCATGTGATCAATAAATGCGAATGGGCCTACCATGCGCTTTTCGCGAAATGGCAGCAAACGTCCTACCCGAAAGCCGCCAATGTCGGCCGAGCGCTCTTCGATGATGAATTGAATGGTTGACATGATGTATCGTCTATTTCTTTTAGTACTTATGAAGACATTGATTTACAAGCAACGAGGCTTAGTCTTCGAGGTAACCGAATTTTCCGAGGTTGAAATCTTCCACTGCTTGCAAAATCTCTGCTTTGGTATTCATGACAAAAGGTCCGTAGGTAGCAATTGGTTCATGAATAGGCTCGCCGCTCATCACTAACACAACCGAGTCTTCAGAGGCTTCGATGGAAAAATGTTCTCCGTCGTTGGCTAACAAAGCCAAATGATCTGTGGCTAAAACCTCGTTTCCGTTTATCACTATATTTCCTTCCACCACCAGCAAGGCGGTGTTGTAGGCCTGTGGAAAATCAAATGTTGCAATGCCTCCTTTTGTTAGCCTGGCGTTGAACAGGTGCACAGGTGTAAACGTGGATGCAGCTCCTTTTATCCCGTCGTATTCGCCGGCAATCACCTCAATGGTTCCCGCTTGCTGTGGCAGGACTACTTTAGAAATCCGCTCTTTAGCGACTTCCTGGTATTTGGGTGCCGACATCTTATCTTTTGCCGGAAGGTTTACCCACAGCTGAACCATTTGAAATTCTCCACCGGTTTTACTGAATTCTTCCTCGTGATATTCTTTGTGTAAAATACCGGAAGCCGCCGTCATCCATTGCACATCGCCTTCGCCGATCACACCTTTATTACCCGCGCTGTCGCCATGCGCTACTTTGCCTTTATAAGCAATCGTAACCGTTTCGAAGCCCCGGTGCGGATGAACACCGACACCTTTTGGCTGCTCAGAGGGTGGAAATACAAATTTCGAATTATAATCGAGCATAATGAAAGGGCTCATGCGTTGCATGCTAAGCACCCCCGGAATGAAATTATGTACCCGGAAGCCGTCGCCTACAAAGTGAGGTTCGCGGGGCGTTATGATGGATTCTACATGTTTTGTTGTCATAGTATTGTATTTGATAGAGCAAAGATAGACCGTTGAAAAAACAAATGCATTGATGTATGTTATGAAAACAATAGGCTTATATCAGGAAATTGCGGCGGGCGGCAACGGGCTTTGAGTGCGGCCATGGCCGTCGGAGGCGTCCGGATCACTCAACACCTGCGGAAATAAACTGAAACCATGTTTCTGCACAACTTTTTCCAGCAACACAATACCTAAGCTCGAGCCGGGAATAGCCTGCAAGCCCAGCAGCGCCAACACTTTGGCAACATTTACCGATTGTCCTTTTAAAAATGCGATTTCATCCGGCGACACCTCCTGTCCTCGCATTAAGCGCAGAAGAATCTCCGATGCCAGGTACGTATCTTTTACTTCGCGGTTTGTCAACTGCTCAACCGTCTTCAGGCGCTCCAGCGCCTTGCCTGCGCCTGCCTGAATATGTTCTCCGATAGTTTTAATATCCATCATCTTGCAAGGGATTAGTCGGCCAGGAACCCGAATTTTCCCGCTTTGTAATCGTTGATAGCATCGTGAATTTCCTGCTCGGTGTTCATCACAAATGGCCCGTAACTCACGTAAGGCTCGTTCAGTGGCTCACCACTCAGCACCAGCAGAATGCTTTTTTCTGAGGCCTTAAAATGGATCACCCCTTCTTCGTTCCTGAATTGCGCATAGTGATTCTCTTTCAATACAGCATCCCCATTGATCACGACTTCACCGTCGATCAGTACAACACCCGTGTTGAAACCCGCCGGCACCTCAAAATCAACTTCGCCCCGGGCATTCAGGTGGATATCATAGATATGCAACGGCGAAAACACGCTGGCTCTACCTTTTGTACCTTTGTATTCGCCAGCTACCACATGCACTGTGCCCATGTTATGATCCAATACCACTGCTGGTTTATCGCTGTGCAGAATACTTTGGTATTTGGCGGGGGTCATTTTATGTTTTTTCGGCAGGTTCACCCATAGCTGCAACATCTCAAAAGCGCCACCTTTTTCGAGGTATGTTTTTTCGTGGTACTCTTTATGAAGTACGCCTCCGCCGGCTGTCATCCATTGCACATCACCTGCTCTGATCACGCCACTGTTGCCTGCGCTGTCGTGGTGAGCCACGGCGCCTTTATAGGCAAACGTAATGGTTTCTATACCACGGTGCGGATGCACGCCTACGCCACGCGAAATTTTCGACGGCGGATAATTGACTTCCGCATTGAAATCGAGTAAAAAAAATGGGCTCATGCGTTCTTCAAATCCCCGGCCATTGGGAAAGAAATTCATGACTTTAAACCCGTTTCCTACCATGTGAGTATTGGTAGGTGGAAACACGCCCTCAAGGCCGCGGTATTTTCCGGTTTTGAGCTTTTGCACGGTGGTAGCAAGACCCTGAAAAGCTGAAGAAAAACTGAGGAAAAGGCTTGCAAAAGCACCTTTTTTGATAAACTCTTTTCTATCCATGTTTTTTTATTTCAAAAATAAGATGCGCAGCAGAGCAGGCTATTGATGTATGGTAAGAAAAGTCAACCTGTTCTGAAGTTCTTCTGTGCAAGTTCTTTGCGTACCCGGCTAAGACTTTCGGGCGTGATACCCAAGTATGAAGCAATCATCCATTGGGGCACCCGCAGCGTGATGTCGGGATACAGCCTGATAAAATCCATGTAACGCCGCTCAGCAGTGTATCCCAAAAGTGAATTGAGGCGTTTTTGCATGTACAAAATATGTTTGTGCAGCATCCTGTCGTTATAAGCCCTGAATTCCTTTACTACATCACTGGCGTACTCGATAAATTCACGGTCGAATGAAATGGCAGAGGTTTCCTCAATGGCGTCAATAAAAAAATCGGATGGTTCATTGAAATATACACTGCTGCGATCACTCAGAAACCAATTTTCGGGAGCGAACTGAATGATGTGCTCTTTACCGGCTGCATCGACTGTGTATGAGCGAAGCAAGCCTTTTTCGACAAAAAACGAAAGTTCACACACGTCGCCTGGCCGCAAAAGAACAGTACCTTTTGGAATACTACGCCGTTTGAAATGCCTGGTTAGCCTGTCGAACTCTTCGCCGGTAATGTGTACATGCTTTTGCAAGTAGTTTCTGAAAGCCTCAAACATCGGTACAATGTAGTAAAAGTATCGGACATACGCCAGCGAACAGGCACGCACCGATACCCTTAACCGGTTACTTTCTCTGCCAGTTTCCGTGCTTTGGGGATGATGATGAAAGCCGCGAGATAGGCAATGGGAGCCATCACAATCCAGGCACGGAAAAATTTCAGCGCCCAATCTTCACCAAAACCGTAATTGCGGATGAGGCCTACAAATGCCATCAGAAGTGTCATCGGCAGCACCACAAACAAGGTATTGATGTGCTTGAACCACTTTTTATTGATTGCCATAAAAGAAAATTTAGGGGCAACAAAGATGCGTAGTTGGCCGACAACAAACAATACCGGGAAATAAAAAAATCAATTATGACTGGTAAAACGGTGGCAGACGGAAAAAAAGACGGGACTGCTTCAAAAACTGCTCTTTTCCGTTAAAAAGTATGTCAATATTATTGGCAGGAGCCTGGATGTGCATTTTAGAAAAATCCTATATTTGAAAGATGGAATTTTCAGCAGCGCAAATTGCAGCCTTATTGGGCGGAACGGTAGAAGGCAACGACGCCACAACTGTATCTAACTTATCGAAAATTGAAGAAGGAAAGCCCGGAACGCTGTCGTTCCTGGCGAATCCCAAATACACGAATTACATCTACGACACCGAGGCGAGCATTGTGATCGTGAACAGAGCGCTTAAACTGGACAGGCCGGTGAAAAGCAGTTGCACACTCATCCGTGTAGAGGATTCTTACGCCAGTTTTGCGAAACTGCTGGAAATGTACGAGCAGGTAAAAGGCGAGAAAAAGGGCATCGAACAGCCTAGCTATGTCGGTGAGAATGCCAGCTATGGCAGCGATTGCTACATCGGAGCTTTCGCCTATATCGGGCAAAATGTGAAAATCGGTGATAACGTAAAACTTTATCCGCATGTGTATATCGGCGACAACTGCACCATCGGCAACGGCACCACGATCTTTTCTGGTGTTAAGATTTACCACGACTGCCATGTGGGCGCCAATGTGGTAATCCATGCGGGAACGGTAATTGGCAGCGATGGCTTCGGTTTTGCGCCTCAGGATGGTAAAGAGTTTGCCAAAGTACCGCAAATTGGCAATGTGGTGATCGAGGATAACATTGAGATTGGCTCCAATTGTTCGATCGACCGGGCAACGCTGGGCTCTACCATACTCCGTAAAGGCGTGAAGCTCGACAACCTTGTGCAGATTGCCCACAACGTAGAGATCGGCGAAAACACAGTGATTGCAGGTCTTTCGGGTGTTGCCGGCTCCACCAAGGTTGGTAAGAATTGCATGATTGCCGCGCAGGTAGGCATTGTTGGCCATATCAAAATTGCCGACGGCGTGAAGATTGCCGGGCAGGCTGGCGTGGGCAACAGCATCGACAAAGAGAACGAGATTGTACAGGGTTCGCCGGCTTTTTCACTGGGTGATTTCCGCCGGAGCTATGTACTCTTCCGAAACCTGCCAAAAATGAGCGACCGTATCAAAGACGTGGAGAACAAACTAAAGTAAAACCATAATTTTATTATTTAAAACAGGGCCGATCGTTCGGCCCTCTGATTGGAAAAACAACATAACATGAGCGATAAACAACGAACGATCCAGAAAGCTGTTTCCGTAACCGGAAAAGGACTTCATACCGGGGCACCGGTAACCTTAACATTTAATCCGGCGCCGGAAAACCACTGGTATAAATTCCAGAGGACGGACGTAGAAGGACAACCGATCATTGAAGCTGATTGCGACCTGGTGGTGGACACATCGCGCGGCACGACATTGGAAAAGAATGGCGTCAGGGTACATACCACGGAGCATGTGTTGGCCTCTTTGGTAGGGCTTGGTATCGACAACTGTTTGATACAAGTGAGCGGACCTGAAATGCCGATCATGGACGGAAGCTCGCTGAAATTTATTGAAGCACTTGAGAGCGCAGGCATTGTAGAACAGGAAGCCGAACGCGACTATTTTGTACTGACGGAGAACCTCACGTATGAAGACAATGTGAAGAAAGTAGAAATGCTGGCAGTACCTCAAGACGAGTTCCGTGTAACGGTAATGGTTGACTACGGCAGTGAAGTGTTGGGAACACAACACGCCTCAATGTATCATTTGGGAGAGTTTAAAGAAGAAATTGCGCCGTGCCGGACGTTTGTGTTCCTGCGCGAACTGGAAGCGCTGCTCGCCCACAACCTGATCAAAGGCGGCGACCTCGACAATGCGATTGTGCTGGTAGATAGCGAGGTTCCTGAAGACAAACTCAATCATTTACGCAAGGTATTTAACAAACCCGATGTGGAAGTGAAAGGCCGCGGCGTGCTAAACAATACCAAATTGCGCTTTTTCAATGAACCGGCACGCCACAAGCTCCTGGACATTGTAGGCGATCTGGCCCTGGTAGGCAAACCCCTGAAAATACATGTACTGGCTGCAAGGCCTGGCCATGCTGGGAATGTTGACTTCGCCAAAAAAATCAAAGCACTTGCCAAAAAGCAAAAGACCGAAAAGGATTTTTTCAAGATCGACCTGAACCAGCCACCGTTGCTCAATATCAATGACATCATGAAAATCCTTCCGCACCGCCAGCCAATGCTGTTGGTGGATAAGATCATGGAACTGTCGCCGGAGCATGTGGTGGGCGTGAAGAACGTGACGCTCAATGAGGAATTTTTCAAAGGACATTTCCCGGAAAGCCCGGTAATGCCAGGTGTATTGCTCATTGAAGCGATGGCGCAATGCGGTGGGATCCTGGTTCTTAAAACGGTTCCAGATCCAGAGAACTACCTTACTTACTTCATCAAGATCGATGGTGTAAAATTCAGGCAGCAGGTTATACCAGGCGATTCGGTTGTTTTCAACCTTAATCTGCTTACGCCGATCCGTCGCGGTATCTGCCACATGAAAGGCGTGGCTTATGTGAACAACAAGCCGGTGATGGAAGCCGAAATGATGGCCCAGATCGTGAAAGTTAAAGGCCACGAGACAAAGGTAGCGGAAGCACAATTGTCCTGATAACAATACCTGTTTATTTTCTCAAGCATACGCCCTTGACAGGGCGTATGCTTTTTTATACCCGTTTATACCCGGCCGCTTTCTGAAATAATGCGGGATGAAACCTTTTGCATATCTCCGTAATTTAGTTAGATTTGTTTACTCATAATTTATACGCATTACATCACATTTTCTATGATCTCACCTCTCGCCAACATTAGCCAAGACGCTAAAATCGGAAAAAACGTAAGGATCGACGCTTTTGCGTCTGTGCTGGGCAATGCGGTGATTGGCGACGACACGCATATCCACTCCAATGCGATGATCTATCCGGACACCACGATTGGCAGTGGCTGCCAGATTTTTCCTGGCGCGATCATCGGCATTGTATCTCAGGATCTGAAATACAAGGGTGAACCCACAACAACGTCTATCGGGAACAACACCATCATCCGAGAGTATGTTACGATCCACAAAGGCACAGCTGATCGGATGACGACCAGCGT
>DAIUED010000114.1:0-9347 GCA_036845295.1 Bacteroidota bacterium | reverse complement strand
CAGGTAAAGTACATCGCCAACCTTTAGTTTGGCATCGGGTTTCAGGCGGTTCTTTTTGCATAGCATGCTCAGGCGAATGCCATGCAACTGCGAAATGGATTTGAGCGTTTCGTTGCGCTGTACCACGTGATAGGGCTCAAGAGCACGGCGGCGTTTGCGTTCGATGTATATTTTCTGTCCGTATTGGAGTTTGTCGTTTTTCGACAAGTCGTTGTATTCGAGTAGATCGTCGAGTTCGATATCAAAGTCGTGCGCGATCTTATAGTACGAATCGTTTTCGCGGGCAATCACGAATTTGATGCGGTTGAAACGGTACACTTCGCGAATAGCCAATTGCCGCGGCTTGGCATCCTCGTGCGACGGGAAATTCAGCTTCGGTGTGTTTTCGATGGTGTTCAGCTCCTGTAACTGGTAGCGTTCAATAAGCTCTATCAGGCGCTGCGGATACTTGGGGTCGGTGGCATAACCGGCAGTTTTTAATCCGTAACACCAGCCCTTGTAGTCGGAAATAGGCAGGTCGAACAAAAACGCATACCTCGATCGAGAGTACAGGAACAGGCTGTGATCGGCGTAAGAATCGAGTACACTTTCGTATTTGCGGAAGCACTCGTCTTTGGCGTCGTCGTCCATGATATACGTTTCTCCGCTCCACTCTTTATGGCATTTAATGCCAAAATGATTGTTGGCATTCCTTGCCAGGGCACTGTTGCCATTGCCGCTTTCGAGCATGCCCTGGGCAAGCGTAATGCAGGCCGGGACTTTGTGCAGGTACATTTCCTTAACAGCGTCGTCTTTATACCTTGCTATGTAGTCTTCAGGAGTTAATGTTTTTTGGGCGCCTGCAGCCCCAAATATAAAAGAAGCGATGATAAAGGACAGTACAGGTTTCATGGTTTCTTTTTTGAGTGACGGCCGGCTGGAGAAGGTTTGTGTGGCAGCCGGGTATTTTTTGCAAGCTGTCGTTTTTCTTTCAATGCCGCTTTATCGGCAGTGTTCATTTTTTCGGTGCTGGCGGAAAAAGCGTAGGCAGACAGGTCGGCGATGTGTGTTTGCAGAAAGCGATATGTTTGTTCTGGATAAGCATTGTAGCTTTCGCGGAGTGTCCAGCCCACTGCTTTTTGTACAAAGTATTCAGGGTCGTGGAGCAGGTTTCGCACAAGCCCGGTTACATATTCGTAAGGCAGGTGTTGCTTCCGCGTGCGGGCGTAATAGAAAAGAGCAACCAGCGATTGACGCCTTTCCCAGAGATTTTTGGAGCCGTTCCACCGCTCAATGTATTTCAGCATGGGTTCTCTCGTTTCCGGTAGTTCTGTAAGGCGCGACAAAAATTTGGAAAGGTTGTCGGAATGCGCCCAGTTATCCACATGCTTTACCCATTTCGGGAGCAACTTCAGCTGCAAGGCCACCGGAATGTGTTTGTAGTGGCGGTCGAGGTATATAAAGGCGAGGTTTTTGGCTTCGAAAATGCGCGTGTTCTGAAAGATAGCGTCATATATCCGAAACGTATCGGGTGCTTTATCATGAAAGCTGAAACCGGTTTTGCTGATATCGTTCTGAGCCTGTGTTCCGAGGCCATGCACTTCGTGGGCAGTACTCATGTAGTGCTTCACCCTGGAAGCGCTTTCGCGGCTGATATGAGCGGAGCGCTTCTTTAGGGTATTTTCGACTTCTTTGGTATATTTGTTTACATCGATTGTCATCCCTCAGTAAAAGTACAAACAATGCAGCATCACAAATTCATCTTATCGGGCCTTCTATCCACAGGTTTATGTTTAAACAGCAGCGCCCAGTTGGCATATCCGGTTTCGAAAACGGTAAAACAACGCGACATTTATCACGGTAAAACCGTAGATGATCCGTATCGCTGGCTGGAGGACGACCACGCATCGGAAACGAAAGAGTGGGTAATGCAGCAAAACAACCTTACCGATTCGTACCTGGCAATGGTGCCTTACCGCCAGAAAGTGAAAGAACGGCTTACTGAACTTTGGAACTTCGATAAAATGACGCCGCCGTTCAAGAAAGGTAAGAAATTGTTCTCATTCAGAAATAACGGCTTGCAAAACCAATCGGTCCTTTATACGCAATCGTCGCTACTTGATAAACCTGTGCCAGTACTCGATCCAAATACGTTTTCTTCCGATGGCACCGTGTCGCTGAGTGGCATTGCGGTTTCAAAAGACGGCAAATATCTTGCCTATGGTGTCTCTACGGCTGGCAGCGACTGGGTGGAAATTCGGGTGCGCAATATCGAAACAGGACAGGATCTGTCCGACAAGATCAGTTGGGTGAAATTTTCTGATATCTCATGGAAGGGCGACGGTTTTTATTATAGCCGTTACGATGCGCCAAAGGGTGACAAAACCTATACTGAAAAAAACGAATTTCACAAGGTTTACTTTCATACACTTGGCGAGCCACAAAGCAGCGATGTGCTGGTTCACGAAGACAGGGTTCATGCCGACCGGAATTTTTCGGCACAGGTAACACACGACGAAAATTACCTGCTTATCTATGGCAGCGAAACGACCAGTGGGCAAAGCCTCATGGTCAAAGACCTCACCAAGCCCAAATCCAGGGCTCTTGACCTGGTGAGCAACTTTGAGCACGAATACCAGGTAGTTGAAAATATAGGGAATCAACTCTATGTGTACACCAACGACGGTGCGCCGAATTACCGTTTGGTGAAAATAAGCCTGAGTCATCCCGAAAAAGCCAATTGGGAAAACGTATTGCCTGAAACGAAAGATTTATTGGAAGGCGTTGTGTTTAGCGGAAACACCATTATCTCCAACTACCTGAAAGACGTATCGTCGAAACTCTACACACACGACCTGCTTGGAAAGAAGCAGAAAGAAATAGCACTGCCGGGTATTTGCAAGGTGAATGGTCTCCAGGCCAATCGCGAAGACGACTTCGTGACCTATTCGGTCGTTTCGTTTACCACGCCCGAGGAAGTGTATTATTACGATGTACAGGCAGGTACGGGTAAGCGCATTTTTAAGCCTGTCATCCCATTCCGTTCAAGCGATTACGAAACCAAACAGGTGTTTTACACCAGTAAAGACGGAACCAAAGTGCCGATGTTCATCACGCACAAAAAAGGATTGGAACTCAATGGAAAGCAACCTTGTTTTGTATTTGGTTACGGCGGTTTTAATATTTCTTATACACCCGAGTTCCGCATCGACAGGGCTTTGTTTTTGGAAGCAGGAGGTATTTATTGTGTGCCAAACCTGCGTGGCGGTGGCGAATACGGCGAAGAATGGCACCTGGCAGGTACTAAATGCAACAAGCAGCGGGTGTTTGATGATTTTATCGCTGCTTGCGATTACCTGGTGGACAATAAATATACTAATCATGATAAACTAGCGATTCATGGCAGAAGTAACGGTGGCTTGCTCATCGGTGCTGTTATGACCCAACGGCCGGATATCGCGAAAGTAGCCGTCCCGACAGTGGGTGTACTGGATATGTTGCGCTTCCATTTGTTTACCATTGGCAGGGCCTGGACGGTGGATTATGGATGCAGTGAAAATAAGGACGAGTTTGCCTGCCTCTATAACTATTCGCCGTTACACAACCTGAAAAAAACTGCATATCCTGCAACTCTTATTCTCACTGGTGATCACGACGACCGTGTAGTGCCCGCGCATTCCTTTAAGTTTGCTGCCACCTTGCAGCAGAACAACACAGGTACAAATCCCAGCCTGATACGGGTGGACGTGAATGCGGGACACGGAGCCGGAAAGCCTACCGACAAACAAATTGCCGAATTTGCAGATATGTGGAGTTTTGTATTTTACAACCTGGGGATGTCTTACTAGCGTATGTATTTATGGCGTTGTAGCTTGCAGGTATTTGCAGAAGTTTTATTGATCAGGGTAAGAAAAGGTGCGCGCCGTTAAAATCCGTAACCTTTAAATGTTTTGGTGAATTCCGTAGCCGGAATAGGCTTATTTATTTCCAGGTCGAAATACTCGTAGGTTTCAAAGAGCCCAACCTCGTCGTAAAGGATCACACACACAGGTAGCAGTGTTTTTTCGTCGATGTAGAACAGCGCTTTTTTGCAGTAGAAGGTTGGGATCTTTAGCGTGCTGCCTTTTTTCAGGTAACCATAATCATCGTACAATTTGTTTTTGGTGCGTACCATGTAATCGTTCACCACAAACTTGGCAGCAATCGACGATACCGTTTCTTTTTCCTGTACCGTGTAATCGTGGTAGCCAAACGAATTGTTTTCGTACACGAATAGATAGCAGTTCATGTGGTTCTTTTCCACCGTATTTGGCATCATGCTCAGGTGTTTGGCAATTTGTTCTTTTTCCTTACTGAGCGCAATGGCAATGGTTTTGCCGATAAATTCAAACCCGAGTTCATAAATGGTAAAGTGCTGATTCTTGCGCATGAGATTACCGCGCGGATCGAGGTTGAGTGTAAAGTAGGGGAATACATGGGGTTTTACCACACATTTGTCTTTCGACACTTCGCTGTTATAAAGAACTTCCAGCTTTTTTTCGGAGTTGCGCAAATAGCATTTGCGCGGCGACATCTGAATTTTGATAGACGTACTGGCGAGTGCATAACCTGTTTCCACACGCTCCAGCGATTTCATATTACAACGCAGGTAGCTGATCTTTTTTACGGAATCCATCATGTCGGTAATGATCCTGAATTCTTTAAGTTGCTCTTTGGAATATTGAGCCGGCAGGGCATAGGAATACAGGGCAAGAAGTATCAGGAAACCGTAAAATTTCATAGTTTGTTTAAAGGTATAGCTTATGGCAGGATAATACAAATGCGTGCCGGTTATTTTTAGTAAATTTGTGCTTGTCCGGTACACAGCCGGTTTTATAAACTATGAGTCCCATTTTAGGTATTATTCCAGCCCGCTATGCATCTACCCGCTTTCCGGGTAAGCCGCTTATTCCCATTTTGGGGAAAACGATGATACAACGGGTTTACGAACAGGCCATCAAGTCGCCTTTCCTTACGGATGTATATGTAGCTACCGACGATCAGCGCATCTATGATCATGTGCAGTCGTTTGGTGGTAATGTCGTATTTACCCGCGAAGATCACCCCAGCGGAACGGATCGTTGTTTCGAAGCCTTTCAGCAGATCGAGCACGATTACGACTACATTCTCAACATTCAGGGCGACGAGCCCTTTATCGACCCCAGCCAGATCAACCTGCTATGCGAAGTATGCGAAGGCACCACCGAACTGGCAACACTCATGATTCCGGTGGACTCGCACGAAGTATTATTCGATCAGGGCGAGGTGAAAATTACGCTCAACAGCCAGATGGAGGCTTTGTATTTCAGCCGCATGGTTATACCTTTCATCAAAGGTAAACCGCAAAGCGAGTGGCACCTGCATCATCCATATTTCAGGCATGTGGGTATGTATGCCTACCGGCGCGATGTGCTCGAAAAGATCACCCGCCTGGCACCATCGCCACTCGAACAAGCCGAATCACTGGAGCAATTGCGTTGGCTCGAAAACGGATTTAAAGTGAAATGTGTGGTCACGGATTTCGATAGCCATTGTGTAGATACACCGGAAGACATTGAAAAAGTGATCCGCCTAATGCATATCAACGAATAATGGAGCCAAAAGAACTCATCTTTATCTGCGGCTTCATGGCCAGCGGAAAATCGACACATGGTAAACAGCTTGCCCGCAACATCGTTTACCATTTCATCGACCTCGACGATTTCATTGCGCTGCGCTTCGATCAGGATATTACGGAACTGTTTCAGGAAAAAGGTGAAACCGCTTTCCGCACCATTGAAAGTGAAGCCCTGGCCGAGTGCATTCGCGACAACCGCAAGACAGTCATAGCCCTCGGCGGTGGCACGCCTTGTTTCAACGACAATCTTTCGCTTATCAAGGCATCGGGTAAACTTATTTACCTGAAAGTGGCGCCGGAAGTGCTCTACCAGCGAGTGTTTGGCGTCAAGTCTGGCCGGCCATTGCTCGACGGAAAAGACAGCGAAGAGATGCAGCGCTATATCCGCGATCTGCTTGCTACACGCGAACAATTTTATAGCCAGGCCGATTTGGTTATTGCAAACGACAACCTTCAGGAAGAAGAGATGAAGCAGGCTGTTCTAACTTTTCTTAACTCTTAAATGCGTGCAACACTGATCCTGGTTTTTGTGGTATTGTCTGCGGTGCGAGGTGTTTCGCAACTCGAGCAACAACCCAATTTCGGGATCAACATAGGCGTTGTTAGTGCAATTGGTACGCACGTGCAGCGCTTTGGTTTCGTTTTCCAGGCTTATTATGTCGAGCGTTTTGTGCAGGTGAATGCCGCGTTGCGGGTGTACGACAATATTCGGAACCTCGGGCCGCGCGGCGAGTACACCGAATTCAGCACCGCGCTTGGCCTCTGCCTGGGTTACGGAAAAACAACCAACGATCTCAATCGTTTTGTAAGTTCTGTGGGAAACCAAACCGGGTACAAAAATTCGGTGGCTTACAGTTACAACATCTGGTTCAACAACAGACACACCTCGCAGGTTACAGGTATTGTGGCTTTTCAGGTCGATCGCCTGTCGCTTATTCTCGAGAACGATCTTTTGGCGAAACCCATGCTCGATCGTTTCCGCACCGGCGCATTTTTACTGCAATACCAGGATGCCCAAGTTCAGTATGCTCTCAACTGCACCTTGTGGACGGGTCAAATGGGGCAAGGTGTGAGAAGCGATTCCCTGTATCCATCCAAAGGTTATCTTAACACACAAGGTAGCACGTATGGTAACCTGTCGCACGGCTTACTGAGCGCTCAGGTAAAATTTGCCAACGATTATGGGCAGTATGTGCAAGCCAATGCCGGCGTTGATGCCGAGCAGGTGCGGAATGCCGTACAAAACCATTTTATCCACGACATGCCTTTTGTACCAAAGAGATGGAACAATTCACGAAACCTGCACATTCCAATGATTGACCAACGTGGCGAGCAATACCTGTACCGGAAGGGCCAGAAAGTCAGGCATCCAAAGCCTTTCCTGAACGCATACAGTTGTCCGAATATTTTTTATTGATCGTTTTCATGTGGGCGCCCGGGCGGGCTCTCTGCTACAATGCCCGCGCGACGAACAGCACGGGCGATTTCCGCGACGATCCCTGGCGCATGTTGTCCCTTACAGAACCGCTGGTTCAGCTCTCCTGTTGTTTTAGTAATTCGTCCACCAACTGGCGGTGGTTGTTCAGGCGCGGTACCTTGTATTGTCCGCCCAGTTTGTTGTTGGCTTTGAGCCAGCCGTAAAACGTGCCTTTCGGAACGGCGCGTAACACTGGCATTTGCAGAACATAATCGTTGAAACGTTTGGCTTCGTAATCGGAGTTTACACGCTTCAGGGTATCGTCCAACACGCTCCTGAAAAAGTCGAGATTAGACGGCGCTTCCTCAAACTCGATGAGCCATTCGTGTGCTCCGGTATGCTCGTTCATAAAAATAGGTGCAACAGTATAATCCACAATGTGCGAGCGTGTTTTTTCGCAGGCCACTTTCAGCGCCTGCTCGGCGTTGTGTATCATCAATTCTTCGCCAAACACGTTGATGTGTTGACGTGTTCGGCCGGTAATGATAAAGCGGTAAGGGCTGAGGTTGGTAAAACGGATGGTATCGCCGATCTCATAACGCCACAAGCCTGCATTGGTGCTGATGAGCATGGCATAGTCCTTGTCTTTCTGCACTTCCGACAGATGGCAGGTGCGCGGCTGTTCTCTGCCAAGTTCACTGACAGGAATAAATTCATAGAAAATACCATAGTCGAGCATCAGCAGCATTTCGTTGCTTACCCGCTCGTCCTGGATCCCGAAAAACCCTTCCGATGCACTGTAAAGTTGCATATAAGCCACACGGTCGTTGCTAATGAGCCGCTCAAACAATTCACGGTAGGGCGTGAAGCTCACGCCGCCGTGGAAATATACTTCCAGGTTTGGCCAGATATCGCGCAGGCTATCGGCTTTTTTTAGTTCCAGGATGCGCTTAATAAGCACGAGCATCCAACTGGGCACACCGGCCAGGCTGGTTACATTCTCATCGGCCATGCTGTTTGCCATCTGTTCCAGTTTTTCTTCCCAGTTATCCATCAGGGCAATATTCACATCGGGGGCGCGGAAGTACTCGGCCCACATCGGCAGGTTTTGAATAATGATGGCGCTCACATCACCGTGGTATGAATGGTATTCGCCGAAATGATCGGTTTTGAAGCTGCCGCCCAGCGCAAGGTTTTTACCGGTAAATAATTTGGTATCGGCATTATTAACGCATTGAAATGTGATCATGTCTCGGCCGCCGCCGTAGTGGCAGCCATCCAGAAACTCCTTGCTAACCGGAATGAACTTACTCTTGTCGGTAGTGCCGCTGCTCTTGGCAAACCACTTGATGTCGCTATGTCATAACAGGTTCTGCTCTCCGCGGCGCGTTCGCTCGATCAGGGGTTTCAGGCTTTCGTAGTCGTTGATGGGTACCAGAGTTCTGAACTGCTCGTAGTCTTTTATCGAGCGGAAATCATGCGCGCGCCCGTATTCTGTGTCTTTAGCTGATGCAAGCAAACTTAGCATCCACTCTTCCTGCACGTCATGAGGATACTTCATGAATAGTTCAATTTGGTGCATGCGTTTTTTCATGAGCCAGGAAGCGATGGAGTTGAGGATCGGCATGAGTGGTACTTGGTTTTTAGGTTAGGAATGTGTCAGGGCTTCGTTTACCTGCGATAAATACACCTCGTCAAATAACTCGACGTAAATGTCCTGTTGTTTATAGCCTTTCATCAGCAGGTCTTTTGCCTTTTCCAGATAGCGTGTGCCGCGCTTCGAGCCCGGCTTGAGTTGGCGATAGAGCAGTCCCAGGTAGTAGTTAGCCTCGGTTGGAAAAGGCGTGTAAGCGATCGCTTTTTCATAATAACTTTTAGCCAGGCCAAGGTCTCCGGCGAGCTGGTAGCAGCGAGCCATGTAAAAGTAAATGTAGCCGTTGCAGTTCTTTTGGCCGAATTGTTTTACTTCGAAAGCCTCGTTTTGTGCAAATTCTGCAATGGCCTGGTCAAATTGTTTCAGTTGGTAGAAGCATAGCCCCTTTAGGAAATGGATGTTTTCACCCACCGGTGCTTTTGCTCCAGAGTGTAGTGCATCGAGCCGTTCGAGGTGCGTTAATGCGCGGGCATAGTCGCGGTAATAGTATAGCAGTACCCAACCATAGTAATCGTCGATCTGTGTCGCATCCAGTGCCTCGGCGTTGTCGAGTGCCGTGATGGCTTCGGCGTAGTTGGCGTTTTTGGTATTCTGAACGGAGTAGGCATGCCAGTCTTCAGCACGAATGCTGTCGTTGTCCG
>DAIUED010000113.1:7497-9351 GCA_036845295.1 Bacteroidota bacterium | reverse complement strand
GCAAAGCAGAATTCCTCGGAAAAACGGTGCAAGTGATTCCGCACATTACCGACGAGATCAAAAACCGCATCAAGATTCTTGGCAAAACCGGACAATACCAGTTCGTTATTACGGAAATTGGGGGCACAGTGGGCGACATCGAATCACTGCCATACATTGAGGCGGTGCGTCAGCTAAAATGGGAACTGGGCGACGACTGCACGGTGGTTCATCTTACGCTGCTGCCTTACCTTGCAACATCGGGCGAACTGAAAACCAAGCCTACACAACATTCGGTGAAACTCTTACTGGAATATGGTGTGCAGCCCGACATTCTGGTTTGCCGCTCAGAGCATCCGATCAATAAAGATATCCGCAAAAAAATTGCGCTGTTCTGCAATGTGTCGGTAGAAGCCGTGATCGAGGCACTCGATGCCTCCACCATTTATCAGGTGCCTTTGCTGATGGCCGAAGAAGAACTGGACAAAATTGTGCTTAAAAAACTGCATGTGGAAATGCCTGCAGAATTGAAGCTCGAAAAATGGAACCATTTTCTGGAAAAGCTCGAAAACCCCAAACGTGAAGTGACGATCGGCCTCGTTGGAAAATATGTGGAGCTGAAAGAATCCTACAAATCCATTGCCGAAGCCTTTATCCACGCCGGCGCGGTAAACGACTGCAAGGTAAAAGTGGAGTGGATACACAGCGACGAATTGAACAAAGATAATGTAGCCGAAAAACTGAAAGGATTACAAGGTATTTTAGTTGCTCCTGGTTTTGGCAACCGTGGCATCGACGGAAAAATCATTACCATTGAATATGCGCGCACCAATAAAGTACCGTTCCTTGGCATATGCCTGGGCATGCAATGTGCCGTGATCGAATTTGCCCGCAATGTATTGGGTCTGAAAGACGCGCATAGCCGCGAGATGAGTCCGGCAACAACCAACCCGGTGATCGACTTGCTGGAAGCACAAAAAAACATTTCACATATGGGTGGCACGATGCGCTTGGGCTCTTACCCTTGTCATATTGAAGAAGGCACGCTCGCCTACTCCATCTATGGCAAATCAGACATCAACGAACGCCATCGTCACCGCTACGAATTTAACCCGGAATACACGAAAGATTTTAAAAACGCGGGCATGGTGTTATCGGGTGTCAACCCCGACGCTGGCTTGGCTGAGATCGTCGAAATTCCTTCGCATCCGTTCTTTATAGGAGTGCAGTTTCACCCTGAATACAAAAGCACGGTGGAAAACCCGCACCCTTTATTTGTGAGCTTTGTAAAAGCCAGCCTCGGAAAATAACGGTTTAGAAGTTTCTTTTGAAAACCGTTGCACAACATGCAACGGCTTTTTTATGCATCAGGTATGTCAGCCGTTACGATAACTTTTGATACTCGTGCAAATCTTTTAAATTAATTGAAACCGCGCCATTGCCAGAAGACGTTTGCGGAACGGGAATAAACTTCGCATTCCAGACGATTTCCGGGGCTTTATACGACATACGGGAATACACTGATTGAAAGTAGGTGTCGTTGATCGCTTTTACCAGGATAACAAATTCGACATCTCCTTGCCGCAGTTCAGCTTCCGTCATACCGAACAAAGGGCTTTTGTCGTCAATAGGATGAACAATTGTCCAGGTAAGCGGTAAAAAGTTAATGCTATTGCGCTCCAGTTCCAAAAAATAAAAATTACGTCGGCCGGTTTGAAGATCGTTGAAGCCCACACCCAGCTTACATTCTACCTCGATCAGCTCATTTTGCTTACGGTTGGCAATGCGGAACATAAAGCCGGTAATATCTTTATATGGAGCGATCACCGCCTCCTGACTATACGCAATATCGGCCTTGGGTTTCGAACAACGGCC